>JBHLOC010000049.1:0-34662 GCA_048940925.1 Promethearchaeota archaeon
CATGAGATCCGTATAATCCTACTAATCGAGCTAAACCTTTATGGGTAATCTCTCTCAATTCTTATCCTTTTCCTCTACTTTTTTAAATAACTTAACTCATAATATTGTCATGATAAGACTATCTAATATTTTTATTTTTTGAATTTCAGCTTACCTAAAATATTCAATCGAGATTTCTCGAATAGCTATAAATTTAAATATGAGGGAATAAAAGATATTAAGTGGTAAAATGACAAAAAAGAAATTCTTATTAATTTCAACTCTAATTATAACTTCGTTTATTTTGATAATAAGATCTAACAGTTTTAATCGAAATACTATCATTCAAAATGAAGTTATTTAGCTTCGCCCCTCTTATGAATCATCATTAAGTTATGGGGAGTATGCCTATTTCAGAACCAAAGCTGATAAGGGGGATAAATTTCATTGGGAGTTTTCGGGAACAAATAGCTATGTTGGAATTACAGTGTATGTAATGACAGCTAGTGAATTCTACAAATTTCAAAATTTACAAACCTTTTATGCTTATAAGCTTTCGGATGGTTCATATCATAGAGATTCGGGTATATTTAAAATCACCTCATATGATACATGGTATCTTGTATTTCTTAATGCCGATTCAGATATGCAAACAACATATTTAATATACAACTTTGAGGTTGAACGTGCTGTTGATTTTACCCCAATTATAGTAACTATAGCAATAATAGCAGTATGTTTAATAATTAGTATACTTATAGTAGTTGCATATAGGAGAAAGAAGAAAAGAGAGGAACAACCAGTGTACGTACCAATACAACCTCATTTGTCTCGTAAACCAGTAACTACCACCAAGTCACAAAAGAATAATACCATAAAATTCTGTACTCAATGTGGTACTCCTCAACCGATGGATGCAATTTATTGTGTAAAGTGTGGGAACAGACTTGTTAGTTAGTATTATAAAACAAAGATTTCCTGTAATATTATAATTTATTTAAAATAAATTATACAAGTTCAGTGGAGTATATCCCCATATGCTCTATGACTTTTTATTATGTTCATTGTTATTATTCCCGCAGTATGTAAGAATATTTTATAACTCTATAATTGACTTCAGATTTTTAACTTATTAATGATGGTTGTTAATCATCTAAAAAGTATGAAAAAAATGCATTATTTTAATTTTTTCTTTAATTTACAGACTGTTATAAGCCCCCCCAAAGGTATAAAAAGTGATATCAGCATGATTGAATAACCTGGTATAACACCATTCTTCAATTTGGCAGGTTTATATTCAATCTCAATTTGCTTCTGTGTAATACCATACATATTTTTCACCTCTACGTTTATTGTGTAATTACCTGCTTTATTATCACTTAAATTCCAATTAATTAATTCTAAAGGTTCTATCCATTCAGTCCAATCTGTTCCATTTAAGATCCGGAATAAATAGTCATCATCAATTTCGCCATCATTATTATTATCAGCATCAAGAATAGATATGTTTAACTTGATATTTGTTGAATTAACCACCAAAGTTCCTTGATCAACGTAAATTTCAAAATCTGGTGGTAATTGTGAAGGTTCGGATATCAGTGACATATTGGCGGGAGGATACGTAACTAAGTGCACTTCAAGGTTTTTTAATATCCCATCGGAGGTATAATTTTCAAGGAAATATGCTTTATTATAAGTCTCGTTCCAATAAGCAATCGAATATTCATTTGGGTAGGTAGCATTATGCTCAAATGAAATACCATAATAAGACCATACTGGTTTAAAAGATTGAGTTGAATATTGTAAAACTTCTTCTGATACTAACCCATTTTCATCAATTGGAATAAATAAGGGAGTTACAGCAAAATAACCCATTGATTCACTCCACAAAGCAATATTATTGTTTTCTATCTTTAAATACTCTTCCCCTGATGATAAATTTCCTATATATAAATTACCAAAAATACCTACTGTATCACCTGTTACATTCCCCTTTACTACTTCTATAATTGTATAATTTTCATTAGGATATCCTCCACCTGTAATATTATAAAAATACTGCTCAGAGGGATATACAGAAAAATTTTGAATTCTTTCTGTATTTGCTCCCTCATATGTCCATTCGTGACCTACAGTTGTTTTAGGAATAAATGTTATCAATAAGAAAAAAACTAATAAAAATCCAATTAGAGAATATTCAATATGTCTCTTCATATCCCATAAATAATAATACATTTTTTTAAATCTATTTCATACGTTAGATAAATAGTCAGTAAGACCTTATGTGTTAAAAAAAACTTTATGTTAAAAGAAAAGATGTTAACGAGAGGTCCTATTAAATTCTTAATTACTTACATAACTTCTTTTTTCTTTCGTTCTTTTCTTCTCACTAATACAATTATTATAATGCCAGAAACAATTAAAAAAATAGGAAAGAAATAAGCGAGAATTGGAACTATAAAATCGATAAATTTTTCAAGTGGGGAAGGTTTTCTATAATATCTTATACCAAACCTAAGTTCCTGAGTTTTAATATTATTCCATTCACAAATAAAAGATTTTCCACCTTGAATATCTATACGTTGGCAAAAAACATTTTCAGGAACCCCATATGTGTATACTGGTTGTTCTCCAAACACCTTTAGTTCAATTCTTCCTGTAGTATTTCCAATCCAGTCCAAAGATATTCCTGTAAAATATGCAATAAAGAAAGAATTCCGATGATTTAAGGTGTTGATTATTGAACCACTGAACTGATATCTGATTACTGAAGAGCTTTTTTTAAGAAATGTCACATTGGTTCTGATGAAATTAACTGGATAAGTATCGATATATTTAATATTTCTATCTATATTTGTATTATTTTCATCCCAAGACGGTATAGTGAATAAATCATATGGGATTTTAGTATTATTTAAATATATTTCATACATAAATTTGCTCGTATTTGGAGCTAAAGAAAAGTGAAATATAAATGTCTGAGTAGTGGTGTTCTCCGGATTATAAATTGTGTAATTTGCATCAAATTGTATGCCAAGTTCTTTTGAGAAATTTAGTGCATCAAAAGTAATAATCGTATTGGTGTGAATAAGCTGCAAAGTAAAAGAGTAATTTGGAAATAATTCACCAATAAATTGATCTGGTGGAAGTAGAGGAGGAGCTGCATCCACATTTGGAGTAAGAAATGAACAATTTAGAATTAATAACAATGTTATTATAAATGCATAGCTTTGTCTTTTTATCTTCAAAATCTTACCCTATTTATTCATTTTAATATAATCCGAATGTTATATTTAAATTTATCCTTGAAAGGTGCTTACTTATTTGAATTTGAAAAAATATAATTCAAAAATAAATGATGTACAATTTCTACCAATTATTTTCGATTTAAACTTTATCAACTATTAAGCTTCACAAAGACCAAGAAGATAAAAATAAGAAGGAAAGTTCTTACGCTAAAATGACACATAAAAATCTTATAGTTAACCTTAATAACGAAAAGAAGAAGTTATTATTTTGCAAAATTTTAGAAGTGGCTATCGTTAAAAATTTGGCTTGAACGAACGAGTAGAGCTAAAATTCTAGGACTTTTTATATAAACTATTTGTAAAAGTTCTTTTACTCTATTAATTTCATCAAGAATAAGGGAATAGGAATCAGAGACGTAAGCATATACCCTAAACATCGAGTCTTTTAAACCTTGAGGTGAAAGATTTTTCAAGAGTATAAAACTACTCTCATTGGAATGCAGTTGTACTTCATCAAATACTCCAATAATGTTGAGTTCATGATCAATGCCAGGTTCAGTAAAAAAATCCTCAAAATTAATTTCATTTGCTTCCATAGTAACTTAATCTTTGCTTCTTTTTATTTAAAGAAAAAGAGTTAGATTATTACAAAAAAATAAATATTTATATTGACAAAAGTATAAAACAAGATCAAAATAAGTTTTTGAGAAAATCTATAAAATGAATAAAAAATTAAAAAATATTTCAAAATTTTTAGGGATAGGATTAATTGTAATTGCTTTATTTTTTGGTTTCGCTTTTTTTATAGCATCAAGTTTCAAAGTTAAAAAGGATGTTTCTGAAGATGATGAAGGTTGGGATATTGCTTTAGATAATTCAGGAAATATTTATGTCACAGGTTTTTCAGATAATCAGTTAATTTTATTTAAATTCAACTCATCAGGAGATCTACTCTGGAATAAAACGTGGGATAAAGGTAGTAATGGATACGGTATTGAAGTATGTAATTCAGGAAGTATATATATTGTAGGTCAGTCTGGCAGAGATCTAGTAATACTTAAGTATAATTCAACAGGTAAACTATTATGGAATAAAACAAGGAGTATTTCCAGTTATGATTTAGGATATGGAGTTACCTCAGATAGTTCTGAAAATATATATATTACTGGAAGGATAGATGAGGAAAACCAGTATTGTTGTGATATTATGATATTAAAATTCAATTCTTCAGGCGATTTTGAATGGCAATCGTCATGGGGTGGATCAGATATTGAAGTTGGAAATGATATTGTATTGGATAGTTTGGGAAATGTGTTTGTCACTGGTAAAGGAGGTGATGGTGGTATACTATTGAATTATAATTCTTTAGGAGATTTACAATGGACAGAAACTTGGGGCACTTCTGGTTGGGATGAGGGAAATGGAATAGCATCAGATGATTCGGATAATATATATATTACGGGATCTTTGGAAGGGGATGTTTTACTTCTCAAATATGATTCATCCCAAAAAATGATCTGGAAAGAAACTTGGGGAGATTCTAAACGTGAAGTAGGAAATGGATTATATTTGGATAATATGCATAATACATATATTGTTGGTTACTCTTCGGACGACCTACTACTTCTAAAATTCAATTCTTCAGGAGATTTCATGTGGAATAAAACTTGGAATAACAATAATTTTCATTCAATTATAGGTAATGGAATTGTTGTTGATTTTTCAGGAAATATTTTTGTAATTGGGACTTCACGTTCCTCTCAAACTGGTGCGGATATCATTTTCCTCAAATTTAATTCCACTGGAGATTGTGAATGGTTTAAAACGTGGGGGAATTAAGATGAAATCTTTATTAAACCTTTTTATCTTCAAAATCTTACCCAATTTATTCATTTTAATATAACCAGATCAATATATCATAATTCTTTTGCAAAGAAAATCTAAGTCCTCTTAAAAAATAATTAAAAGGCTTAATGTTAAAGAGAAACTCTCTTTTGTTTTTTCAACTTTTCCTCCCAATTTATAATTGATCTATTCAAAGTCTCTAAACCAACCCATAGTGTTGGATCGTTCCATTTACTTCTCATTTGGGAAATTAATAATTTTGATTTTTCCCAGAAAGATTTTACATCATCTGGGCAGAATTCAATAATAAGTTTTTTAGTAATATATTTTCTCTCAATAAATATACCGAGTAGGTCAAAAAGATTGGCAAGACGGTTAAAATATTTTCTCCCTTCGCTACCTAAAGGATATCGATTGTTATAATCTTGCAAATCAACTACTTGGAAATCTTTATAGAACCAAGTAAATGCATCAACCATAGGATCAGAAGAATAAAGCGCATAAATCCTCAATAATAATTCAGCTTCTTTGAATTTTTTACCAGTCATTAACACCAGATTCTTTTATCAAGATTATATATTAAAACCGATCCATCTTGTTTCTTAATAATTGTAATTCTATAATGCTTTTTTTTTTAAATATTATATTCATAAAATTTTATATTTTCAAGAACCGATTCCATAATAAATTTAAAAAAACCATTTAATTTGGTTTTCTTTTGCCTCGCTATGTCTATTTCTATTTATTCCTGGTGTAATTCTATAGGGATTTTTCCTATGCCATTACGATACCTACTAAAGGAATGTAAACAAACATAGTTTGGAGATTAGAATTAAAACATAAGAACTGCTCAATTATCAAACCTTCAGCTACAAGATTTCCATAAATATATTCATAACAGAGACTCATTTTAACTAAAAAGATATACCGAGTAGGTCAAAAAGAATTTTTAAATGGAATCTATGAACTTTTAAATAAGTAAATTTACGCTCAATGTGGTACTCCTCAGCTGACGGATGCTAATTCTTATGTAAAGTGCGGGAACATACTTGTTAGTTAGTATTATAAAACATATATTTCCTGTAATATTATAATTTATTTAAAATAAATTATACAAGTTCAGTGAAGTATATCCCCATATGCTCTATTTCTCCGAGATTTTTCAGCCGGAAAGATTTCTATAACATTAAAGAGATTTATGAGAATAGGTTTTATTGAAAAGGAAAAATCCTATAAAAATCGATATATTTATGAAATGCCCGAAATTGGTCAACGTTTTAGAGATTTCCTTTTGGAGTATAACAAAAAATGGTTAACTAGGAAAGATATATTAAAGAGATTCGCATGAATAAAAAACAGAGCAGAAAGAATCTTCTTTTTACTTTAAATTATGTTCTTTTCTATTATTCCCGCAGTATGTAAGGATATTTTATAACTCTATAATTGACTTCAGATTTTTAAATTCGTAATGATTGTAGCTATTAAATTCTCAATTGGCAGGAATCACCTTTTAATTTTTGATTGTATGTAAGAATAAAATTATTCTAAACTCTATTCCATTATTTTTTTATTTTCTTCAATTTCAAGAGCTTATTTTAAATTATTAGTAATAAAATCTCTCTAAAAAAAAAAATTTAATTTTTCAACACGATCCAAATAACCTCCCCTGAATATTGTAAATGAACTGAGATAGTAGATTCAGGAAAAGAACCCCAATTCCTTAATAATTCGATAATTTTTTCAGAAACTATGTTGAAATCTTCTATATTGTTAATTTAAATTTCCCTGAGACGATATATAATAACCCTCCTTATGAATCTTCACCAGAGTTGCAATCAATAGCAAAAGCACTATTGAATATGAGTAAAAATAATTTTGAAATATTTAAGTTTCGAATGGAGGAAAAATTCATTAAATTATACCAAAATACGCTCCAAGATCTCAAATTAAAATAAATCATAATTATTTAAAATATCCTTCATAATCTGATATTCTATTGGATGGGTTTCTTCTTTAATATTAATCCGGAGATCTAAATTTTCTAAGTCAATAAAAGTAATCCAATTGAGGGAGGAGAGTAATTTTAGAGTTTTTTTGATGAAAAATGATCTTTTCTTTACGGTACCTTTATATTCAATATTTTCCAACGCTGAAAGATATTTTGAAATAATTTTCTTCCCAGTCTCATAATCTTTGAAACTTACAAAGCAATTATTGATTTTTGAAAGAGCGATCCACAAGTGAGTATTTTGATCCAGCAATATTTGATTAATTGAAATAAATTTAGTTATATTGTGATCACTTAATGCTTTCCTCTTTTTCTTCATAAATTTTTCATTTTTGAGTAATGGGGTTACTTTAAACTCGAATCTTGAATATTTATCTTCATAATAATAATTAATTAGTTCTAAACCAAAGTATCCCATTAACCCTGCAATTCCTTTGCTGTAAACATAATGAATGTTACTAAAAAATCCTCTGTATTCTATAATGATATTATTATGTTGTAAATAAGAATCAAATCTTTCCGTTAATTTATTTCTTAATAAAAATCTTTCAATAAGTTTTAAAATATGTATCACTTCTTCATTAGAGAAATCTTCAATTTTTAAAATTCCTAATACAAAATTCCTGTAGATCGCATATGTGTTTAACGATAACGTGCTTATGGGTCGATATTTATCAAATTCAATAGATTCTTCATATTGATAAGGATTAACACCAACAAGTAATTCATTAAAAAAATCACTGACTTCCTTCTTGGGAGTTTTTATGATTGTTTTAAGTTCATCTAATCCATTTCCTATACTAAAAAACTTAACACATATTTCCAAAATACTATTAATCAAAACTGATATATTTTTAAATCGTTTATCTCCTGTCTTTCTTAACATAGATCTTTGATATCTTTCAATGTAATTTTTTATAGATTTAGAAATTGAGACTGATAATGTTGTTTTTTTATTTCCTAAATAGTTCTTATATTTCATAATTTTAGAAAAATTATAAAAAATTCTATTTATTAAATTAAAAGAGTAATTAAAATATAATAAATTTCCTTTTATTTTAATTTTTCTAATAAGTGTTTTAAATTTTCAAGAAAGTAGGTTAAAATACTAAAGTTATTACTTGAATTGACCTATGAATTAAAGTAGAAATTATTTAAAAAAATACAAAATTGTTTAAATTTGATCTCTTATAGTTCTTTTTTCAATCTATTTCTTTTAGAGATTTTTTTATTTTCAAAAATTGATTATAAGGAAGAAATAGGATAAAACCTATATTATCAAGTATCGAAAAAATTTTAAAGGTGACTCCTGCCAAACGCGACGCAATAACGCGTCAAAAAAATACAATAGGAGGAGGAGGGCGAAATCAGAGTGTAAAAATTTACACTACCAAAAGACAAAAATCCAGGGTGTTAGGCAGGAGTCTTTTTTTAGGGTTTGTTGTGATATCATGTTTATCCTATATTATGATATTACTTGGGGATGTATAAATAAAAATATTTGTGTTGGAATTACGACGTATACAATAACAGCTAGCGAATACTACAAATTTCAAAATTCTCAAACCTTTTATGCTTATAAGCATTTCAGATAGTTCATATTATAGAGATTCGGGTATATTTAAAGTCACCTCATATGATAAATGGTATCTTGTATTTCTTAATGTCGATTCGGATATGCAAACAACATATTTAACATACAACTTTGAGGCTGATCGTGCTGTTGATTTTACCCCAATTATGGTAATTATAGCAATAATAGCAGTATGTTTAATAATTAGTATACTTTTAGGAATTGTATATAGAAAAAGAAGAAAGGAGAGGAACAACCAGTGTACGTACCAATACAATCTCATTTATCTCATAAACCAGTAATTACCACCAAGCCACGAACAAATAATACCACAAAATTCTGTGCTCAATGTGATACTTACCAGCCGATGGATGCAATTTATTGTGTAAAGTGCGGGAACAGACTTGTTAGTTAGTATTATAAAACAAAGATTTCCTGTAATATTATAATTTATTTAAAATAAATTATACAAGTTCAGTGGAGTATATCCCCATATGCTCTATGACTCCGAGATTTTTCAGCCAGAAAAACTTATAGGTATATTTAGAATATTTATATCTATCCCAAACTTGAACTAAAATTATATTAAGTTCAATGCTTTTCAAGATTGTAATTTCAGCGAGTTTGTATGGATTTTTTATATCCAGGGATGATAAAAAGGAAAGACAATGTAAAATAGATAAAATAATCCAATTATAAAAATGTATAATAGTAACATAATGAAATAACGTAATTTTTTATGATCAATTACAGAAAAATGTTTGATTAAATTATAAGGAAGTAATCTTGGGAACATAAATCCTGTATTTTCATAATAATCTTGAAATTCCTTTGGGTATTTTTTCTTTAATCTAGTATCTCCTAAATCTGAATAGATAATTATGAAAAATATGAATTGGACCCATGAGATTAAATTACCTATTCTTATTCCATGAAGAATAAAAAATGGAAATACCATGATAATTATTGATAAATTTTGGGGATGTCGAACATACTTATAAAAACCATCTCTTACTATGCATTGTTCTTTTCTTAAACCATGTATTAATTGACCTAATGAAATTAAAAAAAGTATTAAACCAACTAGAAAAATGAACAATTGGATAAAATGATATAAATCTGAACCAATGAATGGAAAACAAAACAAATATGAATTTAGCCAAGAAAAACTAGGATCTTCCCATATTATGAGGGGATCAGCAAATGTCCATGAAAATTCCCAAAAATAGAATAATAAAAAAAAAATACCGCTAAGAAACAACATGGGGAAAAGAATTGCCACTAAAACTGGACTATAAATAATATAAAAACTAAAAAACTTTGAAAATACTTCAATAATCTTCTTTAAAGAATCTTCTTTAATCATAATCTCATAATAATTTTTTATATTAATTTTACAATGAAAGATTATGGAGTTGAGCTCTAAATTTTTTCATTCGTTTTGATCGTCTATAAATAGCATACGCTATTATGGTAACAATTCCGGAAGAAAATCCTATTAAAATGGAAAATACACTCCTTTCTGTATTGTAAACAATAACTTTATAGAACACTTTATTATCTAAATCTTTTACAATAAAATGGGAGTAAAATCCATTTTTCCCATAGGTAAGTTCAATGTAATATTTTTCTATGCCAAATCGTTCCATACTAAGAGTATTTCCTTGAACAGAAGTATGATTTAAAGATAAATTATCTATTAAAGAGGATAAATATTCTTCATAAGGCTCTAATATTACAATCTGGTTAAGCATAAGGAACAAAAAGAAATCTTCAAGGGTATAATTAAAGAAAATACTAAACCCTACAGATTTTGCTTTAGTATTATTATTAACTTCGTTTTTCAAAGAAAAAAAGTCTTTAATAAAACTACTGAGATTATCAGGTGTTTTAAATGCATAGAGTAGACTCTTAATATTTGCTTCCTTGTCTGTAAACTGTGAATTAGTGAACTCCCATTTTGTCCTATCAATATAAATTATGTCATAAGTATTGGGATAATTTCTATTGATATAGATATCACCATACCCAAGATTTTGAAGCATAGACCAAATTTCATATTTATCCTTACTACAAAAATAGTTTGATATCAGGGAACTAATGGTTCTATTTAGACAAGAAAATGACCATCTAATAATAAATTTGCTCCTTACTCCTTTTTGATTCGAATCTCCCGAAAACCATTTATTTGGCTCAAGGGTCTCATTAATTACGGAATTCCATTTTGTTTTATTATATTGGACAACCTCAATAATCTTTGGTCCTATTTTATATGAAAATTTGTAAGGATGTTTTATACCTACTATTGGTGGAGATAGAAAAGTAAAGAAAACTAACACGAGTAGGCATAGATTAACTCCTTTTATTTTATTTGCAGCTGTAATTATTTTTTTTCACCTATTATTATAATTCTCTCCTTTTAAACAAGAGCGCTGCTCCCAAAAGACAGAGAGCACTATAAATTATCATGGCTACAATTCCTCCGGATATTGAAGGAGTCAGCCACGTTCTTGTTCTAAAATTTTCTCCAATAAAATCATCTGTAAATCGCTCTTTTCTTGGGAGGGGTAAATCTTCTGAATATATATAGTAGAGTAAGCGTTGTAAATACTCGATCGAATAGTATGGTTCTAAATCAGGTAATAGACCTCCTATCAAAACAGTTATAAACGGGAATCCAATTAATATAAGCAAAAGAGATGATACAATCGTGATACTTTCTGTTTTCATCAACGCACTAAAAAAGGTAATAAAACTTCCCAATGTAAATATAAATAATAACGCTATACTATAGGCATATAACAGTCTCACATTAAGAGGTGGACCATAAAAGTAAAATCCGAGCAATCCTAACATAAAATAATAGAGTGTAATTATCCCTAATAATAATACATAGTTACCTAAGAATTTTCCAATAAGTAATTTATATCCATGTATTTTGGGAAACGTCATATAGCCAGTTTTTTTAACAAATTCAGAACATATAATCCCCGAAAAGAAAAAGGTTCCTGTAAGAGTAAGACTAAGTGCAATATCCATAGGATCGCTCCAATAAAAATCTAATAACGTTTCTGATATAGGGTCATTTTTTAAAATATATGGATACCATTTGTAAAATAAAATAAGAAAAACGGTAATTAAAGAAAACGCGATGAATTTTTTCCATTGTTTTTTAATTTCAAAAACACTTGTCTCAAAAACAGACTGAATACCTAAATAAATGTGATTCAAAAATTTCTTTACTTTATGCATTTTTCTCATTTTCTTCTTCAGTTTTATTATCTTTAGAGTCTTTCTTTCCTATCAGTTCAGTGTAAAGATGCTCAAGTTGTGAAGTCTTAGATTGTGAAAATGAAGATAACGTGAAGTCAGATTTGAACTTAGTAACTAAAATATCTAAGATATCACTTCTGGTTTTTTCTTCACCATTATAGCGAATTTTGAGCATCTGTTTGTTAGAATCATATTGTATTAAGTTATGAAACGCATTTGATTTCATCGAACTTTCTAAATAGGGCTTTGTTATCTTATTCAATTTCTCTAAGACTTTGTTAATTTGATTTTTTGGGATGGGATATAGCAATTTACATATTAATTCACTAATTTCTAACTCTCTTTCTAAGTTATCAATTGTGTCAAATCCAACTATTTCACCATGATCAATAAGCGCAATTCTATCGCAAAGTTCTGAAATCTCATGAAGTAAATGAGAAGCAACAAAGATGGTCTTATATTGTGTTTGAAGCTCTCTTATAAAATGTCTAATATCAATGCGTGCTTTCGGATCTATACCTGTCTGAGGTTCGTCCAAGAATATAATTTCCGGATCATGAATTACTGCTTGAATTAATCCTAATTTTTGAAGCATTCCTTTAGAGAATTTTTTAGTATTCGTATATTTCCATTCAAATAAATTAAAGCGTTGTAAAAGCTCATCTATTCTCCTTTCTATGTTTTTTTTAGGGAAATGGTTCACTTTAGCATAATATTTCAAAATTTGATATGGTGTCAGTTTGTAAAAGGAGGGAATATCTATCATAAAACCTTGGGGAATGAGATTTCCAGTACGCTTAAAGATGTTTTGTAAATTCCCTGATCTATTTCTCAGTAATATTCTACCGGAACTTGGACGTGTAATGCTTGCAATCATCTTTATGACTGTAGTCTTTCCTGCTCCATTTGGACCAATAAGTCCGATAATTTCGTTTTCTTGGATTTCTAAATTAATATTACTTACCGCTTTATGATTTCCATATTTCTTTGTTAGATCAATTAATTTTAAAATAATAGCTGAGATAAAAGGCACCTGAACCGGATTTACTAAATTGTCTAACCTATAAATAATTCATTTCATATAAAAATTTTTTTTAACATTTAATTAAGATTTATATACAATCTGACACTAATTTGGGATCTTATTTTGTGTGGTAATAATGGCAATTCTAACCATGATATTCTACGAGAATACTACATATCGGCTATAAGATTGTATCTTCATATTATATTACTTCTAATAAAATCCTTTGAAAAAAATATTTGACACAACTTTATTATAAAATAAAAATCTTATAGATAACCTTAATAACGAAAAGAAGAAGTTATTATTTTGATGACAAAAAAAATTTATTGCTGAATATCAAATGGAGAAAATCAGATTAAAAGATAAACCTAAAGTAAGCGTAAAAAAAATAATAAATAAAATGAGATTAGCACTGATACAAATAATACACCCTATAACACTTATAGTAATTGCTATTTTGATTACTATTAAGTCTCTATTAATTGGAGTAATTTATATTTGTGATAAAGTTCAAGAAGCTTTAGTTAAATTGTTTTATCTTCAGAAAGGAAAAAAGAAGAATAAAGATATATATAATCGCTATATAGGGTCTTTTAGTTCCAATCTCCTCTAAGATAATTCTGAGCGATAATTATTTTTTATGGGAAATCAGGAAGAAAATGTGAAATCCTAATAAAGGAATTATAGAGAAGGAGAGTCTATGAAACATTAATTTTGTTAATCTATATTTAGCTAGTTTTATTTTATTATAAAATATCACTATAAAATATATTATTTTTTTTAGAATTTGTCATACTTTATATCAACAAAATTTGTGAATAACTCCTATTGTACCATTAAACTTGTTAAAGGAATATAGACAAACATAGTATGGAAATTAGAATTAAAAGCTAAGAATTGTGTAAATATTAGACTTTCAGATTCTCCCAGATTATAATAATAATTATATTCTAAATTCATTTTAACTAGAATAATATTACTTAATGTTATCGTAAAAGCCATATTAAGTGCAAAGGGAATCTGAGTAAAATTTATATACCAATTCTCTACCCAAAATCGAGATTCATTTTCATAATAGCCACCATCAGCGGAAAATATCTCAGTATGGTTTGCATGCTCTGCTTTAATAATTGAGTTATTGTTGTACGTCAGATATATTAAAGATTTATTAGTAGCTTCTAATGAATAAATAAAATTATCCTGATAACCTGGAAATAAATGAAATTTCTTTTTATCTTCATCAATTTGTACCTTTAAGGATTCGATGAATTCTCTGTCAATATGATAATAAGAATCAGACCTGCTTAAGTTATGAACTTCACCCCAATAATCTCGATACTTACAATACTTTTGATATTCAAATAATTCACTTTTTTTGATTACACTCTTAAAATTTTGAATATCTCCTTCATAATTTATCTTATAGTATATTCTCGTTAATATTATGAAATTATTAATAAATAACCCGAATGTTATGATTAATCCAATTATAATTGTTATTACTATATATCCCCATTTTTTTCTTTTCATTTCGCTCTCTACTCTTTTGATATAAAAAAAATATGGCTTTAACATCTTAAAGTATTTTTAGTTTAATAATCACATTATTACCTTCAATAATAAAGATGAACTCTAAAAACTTGTCTCTCTTTCCATAATAAATTCTAAATTGATTGCATTCAGAAATTTCATTATTATTTTCTGGACCAATTTCTTTTACTCTGAAATCTTCACTTAATCATAATAATTTTCATACTTCTCTTATGGATGAATGAATTGCGGGTTTAAGATATAAGGATTCCCATTGACCATTTTGTAATTTTCCATATAACTCTATTGTTAACATTAATCGTAGAGTGGATTATCAATCCAATATTTCTGTTAGGGTTTCTTGGAATTTTATTATTTGTGGAAATAATGGCAATCCAGATGAAAAGGGATATAAAGAATTAAAGAGTAGCAACATAATTAAAAGATAAATAATTGGCTATATATCACTAAATACAACATTTTTAGAAAAAAATAATTCTGTTTTTAGAGATTCAAGGAAGGAGATTCTCGAAAATATTAAAAAATTCGGATTTTTTTAATAAAACACATAATTATTTAATTAAACATTCAATTATAGTTATTAATTAAATTTTATTTAAATGTTAATATGCGATCGGTTTTAATTGCTAATCGAGGAGAAATTGCGGTTCGGATAATACGTGCATGTCGGTTAAAAAACTTAAGGTCAATTGCTGTATTCTGTGACGAAGATAAAGATTCCTTACACGTAAAATTAGCAGATGGAGCTTATGGATTAGGAGAAGAATCAGTTGAGTGTACCTACCTAAATATTCAAAAATTACTTGAAATAATTGAACGTTCAAGAGTTGATGCAGTTCACCCTGGGTATGGATTTTTAAGTGAAAACGCTGAGTTTGCTCGAGAAGTAATAAAAATGGGCAAAATATTTATTGGTCCAAGTCCAGACATTATCGACTTCTTAGGTAACAAAGTTCAAGCGAAAAAGCTTGCCAAAAAAGTAAGTTTACCTGTCTTACCAGGTTCAGATGGATTTGTAAGCTCATTTGAAGAAGCTAAATCAGTTGCTGATAAAATTGGATACCCCATAATAATTAAGGCTGCTTTTGGAGGAGGTGGGAGGGGAATGGAAATCGTAGAATCTGAGGAACATTTAAGGATGGCATTAGAGGGATGTCAATCAATAGCTTTAAAGTTTTTTGGACGCGAAGAATTATTAATTGAAAAATCTGTTAACGCCCCCCGTCATGTAGAAATTCAATTTATTGGAGATAATTATGGAAATGTCGTTCATTTAGGGGATCGGGAATGTACGATCCAACGATCACATCAAAAGCTTATTGAAGAAGCCCCTTCTTTTTTAACGAGAGAGATTGTAAATGAATTAGGAGAAAAAACATGCTCTTTAGCACGTGAATTACATTATTCAAATGTAGGAACCGCTGAATTTCTTTGGAAAAACAATAAGATTTATTTCAATGAGATAAATCCAAGGATTCAAGTTGAACATGTGGTAACTGAGATGGTTACTGGATTTGATTTAGTTGAAGAACAATTAAATATTGCTTCAAATAAGCCTTTAGACTTCACACAAGATGATGTTTCATTGAAAGGCCACGCAATTGAATATCGAATAAATGCTGAAGACCCAAACAATTCCTTCTTACCTCAAAATGGGAGGATCACACGCCTGATCGTACCAGGTGGTCCAAATGTGAGATTTGATAGTCATATCTATCCCAATTATGTTATTCCTCATAATTTCGATTCATTAATCGGGAAATTAGTAGTCTGGGGACGAAACAGACGGAGAGCGATTAACCTCTCCAAACATGCTTTAAAAGAATTAGCTATCTCAGGCATTAACACGAATTTAGACTTACATAAAGTAATTATTGAAACTAAAGAGTTCAAAAAAGGGGATTTAACTACTGACTTTTTGAACCGAACAGATGTCACTAACAACTTGAAAGATTTTGAAAGAAAGAAGCTTGCTGCCGTATTTCAAATAGTTAAAGATCTTAGATATACAATCCAACCAAATAATATTTATTCTAAAAAATCAAATAGATGGCTAGACATGGCTAAAATTGAGCAAGTGCGTTAAATAAATTAAATTTATTTATTTTTTTTAACTAATCTCAAAAAAGTTTAAATCTACAAGAAATCAATCTTACAAAAGTTTTTAATTTTCTATTTTAAGTAATTGTTGATCTTGCCTTACATTATCCCCAACATTCACAAAAATTTGAGTTACCTTTCCTTTTATTGGAGATAATATCCTATTTTTCATTTTCATCGCTTCTATTATTAATATTAGTTGTTCTTTTTCAACAAGATCTTGTTCTTTAACTAAGATTTGTAAGATTTTTCCTGGAATGGGGGCACGCACAACAATTTTTTTGCCGTGTTGGTTATCAGCACTAGTTTCACCTGATTTTAAATAAGGTTTTATTTCAATATCGATTTCTTCCCCTTCTAAAATTAACTTTCCATCAATTAGTTCTAAAGTAAACTGACAATCCTCAAATATCACCCTATATAGCTTTTCAGTCTCTCGAATTACAATCGGTGAATAAATATGGTCATCAACTTTTAATTTTCCATCATCTAAAGGAGTGATAATATATTCTCTACCATGAAATAACACCTTTTTTTGCATGATTATTTTCACATTTTTTGGCTTTGTTGTTTGAAACTAAATGATTTTGAAAGAAATCAGTGATCTTTTCACACATGATTTGAAAATGATTTTTATCAGTAAAATTATGGTTTGCACCATCAATTATTTCAATTTTCTTATTTTTAGATTTAACTCTATTAAAGAGTTGTTGAAAACCATATTCAGGAAATAATGCATCTTTATTCCCTGCAATTAAATAAAATGGTTTTGTTAAATTGGATGCTAATTTTCTAGGGTTAAATTGCCTAGTTTGTTCTGAATATGCTTCTTTATAATCAACATCTGGAAATCGCATTTCCTTATTACGAGTCAAAGCTCTTATGAAAAATTTAAACAATGGATTATTTGGGATAATCTCTGTATCAAAGACGGGTGATCGTATCGCAAGGCATTTCACACGATTATCTCTCACTGTATGGCAAAGAGCCATTGCTCCTCCAAAACTTTCCCCAAATAAACCAATTTTTAAAGGATCTATTCTGATATGTTTTACTAAGTAATCTATAACTCGTTCAATATTAGCTTGTGCATCATAATATGTAAAAATACCAGTACTCATTCTTACTCCTTGATGATCATAAGTAAAATAGGCAATGTTATTCTTAATAAAGTACGGTGCAAATCTATTTTCATCTTCTTCTGGCGAATTTCCAGGCATCCCATTAACTCGAATGACAAGAGGGACAGGATTCTTAACTTCTGTTTTGAAATCCTTAACCTCAGGTAAATATAGAATACTGTGTAAGATCTCTGAACGCACCTTAACTTCTATAACTAATTTTTCCATGTTAAACACAAAATTTATTTATTTGATCTATAGATTAAAGTTCACAATAAGATAATACATATTTTTCAGTATATACAGATTTGAGTGTTAATTTCTTAAATCTTTTGGTTAATTCTGATTTACCTTTTTTAGTGATCAGTGAAAACTTCTTTTGCTTTTCATCAAATCTTAGTTCAAAATCACGAAAATTGACATGAAAACCTTCCCCAATTGCTTTTGAGCATGCTTCCTTGGCAGTCCAATATATTGTTCCCAATTTATCATTTTCCGATATAAGCTCTCTTTCTGACTCAGTAAACACTTCTTTATAAAAAGATGGAGAACGTGGTTCAATTAGTTCTAGATCGATCCCTACTTGGTTCTTACTAATGATAGCAATGGAAAACTCATGTGAGTGGCTAATTGAAAGATTTATTGGAAGTTTTTGTTTATCTTTCTTTGAATAATAGAATGGTTTCCCCTTATTGTTCTTTTGAATTTCAATGTCAAGATAAGAGAAGTTGTTTGAGAATTGCTTTAGATAACATTCTTTTGCGGTTATAATTCCTGAGAAATATTCAAGCTTTCTTTTCTCATTTTTAAAGCGCTTAGAACCTTCAATCTCGTATTTAGTTAAATGTGTTTCCAAAAATTTATTATCTGATTGAAACTGTAATTTTAATTTTTCAATTGGGAGGATATGAAAAATAGCGGACATTTTTCCATTTTTAAGAAGATAATATTCTTTAAGGGTTCTTAGATAATTTGTCAGTTTTTCTGAAATGTTTGATGAGAGCGAGGAATGAATAATTTCAAAATTTCCAACTTTGGCGACTATTTCGTTGCTTTCACTTAGGAGCACGCAATTAAAATAAGAGAGTTCCTCATCTTTTTTCAAAAATTTTGCAACAACGTATTTCGGTTTTTCTTTTGACAATATATCTAATGTTGCAATTTTAGAGGGAAGTGATAAATGATTGTTGATAATAACATCAAATAACGCCGCTGTTTGGAATATACTCTCAATGGCTAGAGGATCTAGTTGAAAATTATCTCCTTCTCTATTTTCGGTGAGATTAGTTGTTGGAATATCAACACTTGATATTATTTTTTCATTTTCTAACAGAATTATATTTTTTAAAACCTGGAACTTACTCCCATGGAAAAAAAGCTCATAAATTTCACTTTTATCGAGAAGAGGTATTAATGGCTCTGATATAGGTTCCTTTTTCCATCTGAATTTTTTACTCGGTTTACCGAGTTTAGCGTTAAAATGTTCTTTAATTAAAGGTTTTCCTTTCAAAACTAAAGGAAAAGTCTTCGAAAAAAGAGCAATTTCATCATTAGAATTATCATATTTTAGTTCGATCTCAACTGATTTGCCTACAGGAATCTTCAAGGGAGTATGAAAGTTAATCTCTGAAATTGAGGTCATAGGCTTCTCAAACAGGTAGTTATAGAATTCAGCAAAAGTTTCTAAAACCATTACCCCAGGGAATACTGGTTTTTGTTGAATTTGATGATCAAGTAGATAGATGTCAAAATCAGAATTGATTGAATTTGATCCAATAATGAAATTTGGTTGATACTCCATTTTGTTTAACATTGGAAAGTTCAATTTGTTAATTGTTTTAGCAACAATAAGTTTTTCTTCGAAAATTCCTAAATCTCCACCAACAATAAATTCTCCTTTGAAGCTATTTAGCACTAGCTTTGAAAAGATCTTCACCCCAAGATGTGCAGGAACAGGAACGACTCCTGCTTGAGTAAGAATTTGCAGTGTTGAACCTCGAGTAGCCATTCCAATATCAGCCCATGCTGTCCAATCAATAGATAAAAATGGGATATTACGCTGAGAATAATCCCATGCTAACCTTGATAGATAAGCATTGGCAAACGCATAATCTATTTGGCCTTGATTGCCATAGCGACCTGCTACTGATGAGAATGCAACTATATATTTAACATTTTGAATATTGATATACTTTAGTAGATTTAAAAAACCACCTACTTTAACATCTACAACTGTATGAGCCATTTTTAGTTTTTTTTTCAAAAAGCTCTTTGATTCCTCTATACCAGCACCGTGAACAATGAATGTTATTGGCTTTTCCAAATTTTCTTGGATTTGTTGGAATGTGCTCTTCATTTTTTCTTTGTCTGTTATATCAATAGCATAATATTGGACTTTAAGCCCTTTTATCCTTAATCTTTCAATGTTACGAAGAGTATCTAATTTATCGAGAAAATTCTTCCATTCTCTCTCTATCATAACAGGTGTTACCCTTTCTTGTCTTGATCTCAACAAATTAGCTATTTCTTTCTTTTTCTTGTCTAGCATTTCTGGAGTATGAGACAAGTATTCATGCAAAGAATCATCATAAGGTGCTAACCCAAATAAAATTAGTTCTGGTTTAACATAATTGGTTAGTTTATCGATGCAGGCAAATGTTATTCCTTGTGCTCCCCCTGTAACTAATAGTACATCCTCTGTTGTTATTAGATATTCTTTCTGTTCTGGAAAATCTCCTAATTTGGTTCTTAGCAAAGTATGTCGAATGCCATCTTTATAAGCTACTTCCTCTACATCGTCCCAAATTGCGATTTCCTTAATAATCTCATCCGGACTTAATGAGTAAATGAGTTTAATTGGAATTTGAAATTCTCGATTTAAAGTTTTGACAAATGCACCTATACTAGCGGAGAGTGCATTGGCTCCCTTTTCCCAACCAAAATAAGTCTCTGAAGCGATCATTGCAATTTTTTCGATTGATGGCAAATCTAATCTCTGAAAAATAGTAAATAAACTATCAAAAAAAGCTAAACTTTCATTCGATGAATATTGCTTGTTAGCTGGAATAACTAGAATGATAAAATTAAAATCATTTTCTAGGGTTATATTCCTTTGATTATTTTTTAACCTTTCAACAAAATTTAAATTACCAATAATATCGAAAACTTGAGGTTGTAATCCTAATTTTAGGAGCTTTTCATGCAAATTTATATGATTTGATAATCCTGAATTAATGTTAATGATAAGAGCCTTTTTACCTTCATATTTTGAAATTTTCTCCAGCTGAGGTAAATTGAAAATTTGTGAAGGAATTACTTGTGAAACATAAATATCTTCTTCTTTTTTAGATCTTTCCAGTGATTGAACATCAACTTGGTGAGTTTCTAGTCTCTTTTCTGGTAAAGTTGTTGCTTCATTAATATACTGCATAACGAATTCAGCAATTTCATTAGGATTACGTATTTCGGAGATGTTTATCTCGATAGATTCTCCTACATTGTAATAATCGCGTAATTCTCCGAAAATTTCAGCCTGTTTTACAGTATCTATTCCTAAATCCTCTTCTAAGTCATAAGTATCCTCAATATCAATAACATCGTAGCCAGTTTTGTCAGCAATAACTCTTTTTATCACGTTTCTTACTTCATTCATATTTATCGACTTATATGTTCCCATACCGGTAGTTTTTTGGACAATCTCAATATTGGTATCAATGTTTTGATTACATAAATATTCCTGAATTTTTTGGATAATTTCTTTAATATTTTTTAGTCCTACTAAATTGATTTCTGTATCTTCAGAAATTTTCAAATAATTACGTAATTCTGCAAAAATTTCTGCCTGCTTAACAGTATCAATTCCTAAATCTTCTTCTAGATCAAACATCACATCAATATCTTCCATATCATACCCTGTTTTTTCAGAAATGATTTCAAGTAATTTAGTTTCAAGTAATTTGTCATTAATACTTGGAATAGCAGTATCAGAAATAAGATAAGAATTTAAAAACTCGTTAAGCATTAATACAATAGCTTTAATTGTACGATAATCTGAGATGTTAAAGGAATCATCAACTTCTAAGTTCCATTTTTCCCGTATTTCTCCAAAAATTTCTGCTTGTTTAACAGTATCAATCCCTAAATCCTCTTCTAAGTCGTATGTCTCCTCGATGTCTTCTGGATCATATCCGGTCTTAATGGCAATAATGTTTTTAATCTCATTTATTATATCACTAGTTCCAGGTACAGATGATTCATGAGAGACTTCTGTTGGTGCAGTAATGGGGATTTTTTCAGTGGAAATGGGTTTTGTATTCATTTTTAAAACTCTGCCATCCATGAATAATTCTTTTCCACTTCCACCAACACTTTGTAGCCATTTTTCGTAGTCTGGATTGCTGAAACGGTTGTCAAACGATGCTAAACGGAATAAAACCATAGCCAACTGAGAACCAAATCCTGCTGCAAAACGTAAGGCATATTTTTTTCTTTCATTAGAACCTTTAGAAAAATTAAATTTAGTATAATCAGGATCAATTTTATTTAAATTAGCAATAGGTGGAATTATCCCTTTCTCCATTGATTTAATTGCAACAGCTTCTTCGATTCCTGCTCCCATAGCATGACCAGTATATCCCTTAGTATTAATTATCATCATTTTATAAGCATGCTCTCCAAATGCCATTTCTAAGGCTTCTAATTCAGATTCGGCGCTTCCACCCCGAGCAGGAGAATATGTTTCATGACTTACAAACATTCCTTCATTTGCTAGTTCCTTTTTAGTAATACTATGAATTTTTTCCATTTCTGTAACGAATTTTGTTAATTTTTGGCTAATATGGCTTTTATCCAACCGAGTTCCATGAAATGCACTATTTGCAAAATATGTACCAAGAATTTCTACAATTGGTTTCACTCCTCTATTTTTTGCTTCAGATTCTTGCTCAATTACAAATGCACTGGCTCCAGCACCCAAAATAATCCCATTTCTCCCTTCACCAAAGGGGAGAACTGCTTCTTCCCATTGCGATTTAGTTGTAGCAGCCCCACTCGCGAGAAAACCAGCCCCAATCCATTGAAAGAGATTTTTGCTTGTAACATTATCACCTGTAATAATTATTACACGTTTGCACCTACCAGTTCGAATCCAATCTTCAGCAATACCGATTGCTTGAGGTGTAGAAGCACAAGCAGCATTAGTGGAAGTATTTGGACCTTTAGCCTTTATTAGTTGAGCGAACTGAGAATGACCCATCGATAATACTCGAAATAAAAATGCTCGATTAAATTCTTTTTCTCCAGCGTTGGAAATTTCTTTAACAAAGTTATCGTATCCTGGAAAGGCTGATGCAAATATGATACCTGTTTCATCTTGTAAGCTTTCTGGCAAAACCCAATCACTTGGTAATATTTTGCCTGTTGAAGTCTTAAAATTACTTCGGACTAAAGGAATTCCCGCATCTTTTAAAGCTTCATATCCTGCTCCTATTGCTAGTTGGAAGGTGATGTCTAGAGCATTGAGCATTTTCGAATCAAGATGAAAGTCTTCAGTAGGATTAAATTCTCCCATTTGTCCTGCTAATTGGATAACTTTTGAGATATCATCAATAGCTACAAATTTAGCATTCCCATTTGGGGATTTATCTAACCTTATGACATTTTTTTGAAACAACTGTTCTTTGTATTCATTACTTACTGGTTCGATTAAATTTATTCCCTTTAAAATATCGTTAATATTTTTATCATCAAAGATTTTTCTATTCTTCCCAGGAAGCCCAATTCCTACACCGGTAATAACGACTGGAGATGTATTAAAATTTGTACTAATTGTAGAATATTGGCTTTCAAGTAAAGATTGATGTTTATTAAGGAAGTTCTGAAATCCTTGAATTATAATTGAAGTAAGTAGCTCTTTTTGTTCTTCCAAAAATTCATTAAAAAAAGGAAGTTGCCTGATCTTATTTAAGTTTTTATTTGAGATAAGTACATCTTGTTTGACACTAGGTTTAGAATCTTTTACTATTTCTTTTTGTAATTGTGCTTCAAAAGAGGGGGATGAAATTTTAATTGCACGACTTAAGCTTTTCAGTTTAATTGATTTCAGTTTCTCAATAATCTTAAGAATTTGTTCTTCTTCGGAAGATTTTGGTGAAAGAGTGAAATTTACATAAATTTCTTTATGTTGTTTCAATATATCTTTAGTAAAAAAGTATAGAGCTTTTTTTGGTCCTATTTCTAAGAATCTTCTACCTCCGTGTTGGTATATATTTTGTATTTCATCAACCCATCTTACGGGTGAAGTAATTTGCTTGAGTAAAATTTTCTTAATCTCCTCAGGGGATTTAGTGTAAACATCCCCCGTTACGTTGCTAAATATTGGAATTTGAGGGGATTTGAACTCAATTGATTTGAGAAATAACTTTAATTTTTCTTCAGCATGAGCAACGAATTTAGTGTGAAATGCATTTGAAACATTTAACTTTAGAGCCTGTATTCCTTTATCTGAAAATATTTTTACAGCCTCTTCAATAGCCGAAAGCTCTCCAGATATTACAGTCTGAGAGATCGAATTATAATTAGATATTGAAACGTCCTCAGTCAAAATTTCATCTAAAATTTCTTCTACTATCTGAGATGATGTAAAAATAGCCGCCATCGAACATTTTATTCCAGTGGGTAACTCTGACATCGCACTTCCACGAGTGATGACAATTTTTAGAGCATCTTCGAAACTTAGAACCCCCGCAGTAGTTAATGCAGCAAATTCTCCTAAACTATGTCCACCTACTATTCCTGGGTTAATACCCTTGGATTTAAGAAGATTTACTAAAGCCATCTCAACGGAATAGATGGCAGGCTGAGTGTATTCCGTTTGTCGCAGTTTATTTGAGTTTTCTTCCTCAGTTAAATTTGGTGATCCGAAAATAATCTCAAGTAAATCAAAATCAGCGAACCTTTTACAGATATCATTCGCTTTATCAAGAGTATTCTTTACTACATGATACTTTTGATATAATTCTTTTGCCATACCGACATACTGGCTTCCTTGACCGCTAAATAAAAAGCAAAGATCAGTAGGAGGTTTATTAGAAGTTAATTCTGGAGCCCTAACTGGGATTTCATCCTTTATTCCTTCTAATGAAGATGCATTATATAATTGAGGTAAGAATTCTTCAAGAATTATATGATAGTTTGTTCCTCCAAAACCAAATGAAGATACACCTGCTCTCCTAATCCCATTATCTGGAGTTTCCCAATTTTTAGGCTCGGTGTTTACATAAAAAGGGCTTGAATCCCAATCAATAGAAGGATTAGGAGTTAGAAAATTAATTGATGGGGGTAAAATTTTATGATGTAATGCTAATACGGTTTTTATAATACCAGCTATACCTGCTGCACTTTTTAAATGCCCGATTTGACTCTTGATGGATCCTATTACAAGTTTTTGGTCTAATTTTCTATTGCTAAAAACTTCTCTTAATACATTTAATTCAGTAGCGTCACCTACAATGGTAGATGTTCCATGACATTCAAGATATTGAATATCTGATGGTTTAATATTGCTAGATTTTAGAGCTCGCTCGATAGCTAGTCTTTGACCATCTAGATTTGGAGCTGTGATCCCTTTTCCCTTCCCATCAGAAGATCCGCCATAACCAATAATAATTGCATAAATTTTATTCTTGTCCTTGATAGCATCTTCAAGACGCTTTAAAACAATAAATCCAGCTCCTTCACCCATGACAAATCCATTAGCACGAGCATCAAATGGATAAGTACCATTCTGGGATAAAGCACCAATCTTACAGAACTTAATATATGTTTGGGGATCCATTGAGCTATCAGTTCCTCCTACAAGTGCTGTGTCATAATTTTTGATAAGTAAACCATTGATTGCTGTATCGATTGCTGCTAAACTTGAGGCGCAAGCAGCATCCGTTGTCATACTTTTACCTGTTAAATTAAATACATTAGCAATTCTACCTGCTATAATGTTTGACAATTCACCAGGCATAGTATCTTCATTAATAGTCGGAATATCTTTAATAATGCTCTCTTCAAGAAATTGAATAAGATTTTCCTTCTCATCTGGATTTAAAATTCTCTGAGAGCTTGCTTCATGGATTCTATACTTAATTTCATTAAAAAGTACTCGTTTATTACTGAGACGTTGGGCATCTCCTCCTGAGGAGTTACCCACAATCACAGCAATAGGCAATCGCTGCTTTCCATCAGTAGGATAACCAGCATCAATAAGTGCTTCTTCTGCTGTTTTAATTGCCCAAATCTGGACAAGATCCATTCTTTGAGCCATTTTTGGGGGAATTCGATACTTAATAGATTTGAATTTATATTTTTTAACAAATCCACCGATTTTTGTATATGTTTTATCAAGAATCGAATGATCTTGATCAAAATAGATTGCAGGATCCCACCTTTCAATAGGGACGTCCATAATTGAATACTTTTTGTTTTTGATATTGTCCCAGAATTGAGATATATTTTCAGCATCTGGAAAAATACCACCTAATCCTATGATCGCAACCTTATTCCCATACTTTATATCCTTTTTAGCTTTAATTTCTTCTTTCATAAGCTCACGTCCTGAAGTTATTTCTAGAACATTACTTGACATCCTATTGAAGGAATTCTTTCCTTCTTCGATAACATCGTAATGAATTTGAGAAATATTCCTAATAGTTTTTTGTAGAGATATGGAATCACCAGTCATAAAAACACCATTAGTTAGTTGATGATTCCTTGAAGTTGGAATATATTGGGTAGATTCTGCTCCATCAACATGCTTTTCATTCCATATTTCTGCTCTTGAAGCAATTCTTAGGGCTCCTAAATTATCTTCTTCAAACATCTCCTTTCTTTTTGAAATCGAAATTCCTTGAGCTTTCCGCAAATATTCCTTTTTAACAATTTCACAGGCAAATGAAGATGGAATAACTCTTGCTCGGGTATTCACACTTGTACCTATTATCGTTGTAGAGGAGTTATTCAGTAGGAGTTCTTGATAAACTGGGGATAATGCTTGAGAGGTTACAATTTCTTCACTCAGCAGATAGGCAGTTCCCATTTGAATTCCTGGATTTATCAAATCTAAATGATTCCCAATCATACTAGCTAACATAGCCGTACTGAGTTCATTAATGATACCTCCTGCGAAAATTATATTTACTTTCTTTTTAAATTCTTTTTTATTCATTTGCAAATATTCTAATATCCTTTCCCAAATAATAAAAGAAGAAAGCATACCAATATGCCCCCCACATTCATTTCCTTCTAAAATAATAAAATCAAGGTTTTTATCTAGCGCGTTTTTAAACATGGATAAAGTAGGAGTATGGATTAATACAATATTACCTAATTTATTAATTTGAACTCCTAGATCGATAGTACCAGCTGCTACTAAGGTAATTTTTGGTCCATGAGTTGAAATTGATTTAAGGTGCTGTTCTCTTCTCGATCTTACTACTTCTAAACCAATGATGCCGCTACCATAAGGTTTCTCAGATAATTCACTAACAACCGCTCCAGACAATAAGTTCTCCGCCTCATTTCCTAATAAACCCCCAAGAGCAAGTATAGGAAGAGCACCATTTTCTGCTATTTTTTTAGCAAACTCTAATTGATCAGAAATATTTGCCATTGGACCTTGAATGATTGGATAAGTAATATTTAACTTTTTTGCAAATTCAGAGTTTTTGACAAAAGGCCAGAATGAATGAATATTTTCAATCTGATCTTGGATTATTTTTGGTAAATTGGAGAGAAAATTCTCTAAGGTTCTAAAATTATTAAAAATGTAATTTGAGAAGGAGATACCATGATCACTGGGCAACCAGGAGTGTTTAGGGTTAGGATCAGAATACAAGAGAGATTTATTTTCCAATTCAATTACTTTTTGATATAAGCCAGACTTGAGAACTCCGCCTGCATCGTTAATATCTTCACATAAATACGATAATTCTTTAACTTCAATCTCTTTAATTGCTCGGATTGATTTATTTGCTAATTTTCCAATCAGACGATAATTATATCGCGAAGATTCTAATATTAAATAAAAATCAGTTTCTTTTATTGTCATAAGATATTCTTTAAATTCCGGACTTATGGGGCATTCAGGAAATAAATATAACTGGCTTTCTAAAACAACTCCAATTGCTCCTCCTATAAAAGCTGAACAAATGTTATATACACCAAAACCACCTTGAATCACAAAAGGAATACCAGCTTTATAAAATTCTTGAATAAGGATAAAACTATTTTTTGTACCAACCAATCCTCCCGCCTCATTTCCTTTTACAAGAAATAGGTCTGACCATTCTGCACTTTCATAAGCTTCCTCTAGATAGCAGACTTCTGATAATAGTAATTTTGAAGAATCTTGCATTTTCTTTATTTCTTGGATATTTGGAGAAAACGCACAAATAATAATTGGGACAATATCATTGAATTTAATTATGTCGAGAGCTTTTTGGGTATGTATTCGAATGCCCCACATATTAGCGGAAGATAAGGAATACTGGAAGGTTTCGAGAATTTTTTGGTATTGATTTGGATTTAGACCTTCAAGATCAACTAAACCAACTCCTCCTAATTGGCTTATCCTAATTGAAAGAGATGAATCAGCAATGCCTTTTGGTGAATACCCCCAGATGGGGATTTTATTTTTAAGAACTTTTAGAATTTTTTGTTTTTTTTTCATAAGAATTAACAACTCTATTTTTAAAGGTAATTGTGAATTAGACTGGAGATATACCATGTTTTCTTCTGGGGGTTTGCTCCCGCTTAGTTGAAAGGAACTTTAATCCTTTAATTATTTCTTCACGTGTTTCATGTGGAAAGATCACATTATCTAGATATCCCTGTTTCGCAACTTGATAAGGATTTGAAAATTCTTGTTTATATTGTTCAGAAAAGTCATGTAACAACTTATCTGGGTTTTCAGCATTATTCAGATGTTTTCTATAAAGGATTTTGCATGCACTTTCAGCACCCATTACAGCAATTTGAGCTGAATTCCACGCAAGATTAATATCCGATCCTAAATTTTTTGAACTCATTACAATATACGCTCCTCCGTAAGCCTTGCGTATTATGACAGTAATTTTTGCGACTGTCGCTTCTGAATATGCAAAAAGCATTTTAGCACCATGTCTGATAATTCCTAACTTTTCTTGTCTAATTCCTGGCATAAAACCAGGAACATCTACTAATGTTAATAATGGGATGTTAAAGGCATCACAGAATCGAATAAATCGTGCTGCTTTATCGGATGCATTACAATCAATTGCACCACCAAGATATAAAGGTTGATTGGCAATTATTCCAACAGTATGATTGTCCAACCGCCCAAATCCTATTACAATATTTTTTGCCCATTCTGGATAAATTTCAAAAAATGAATCTTGATCGACAATAATTTCAATAAGACTTTTCATATCATATGGTTCATTTTCACTCTTTGGTACGAGATCGTTTAGTAATTGTGTATCCATTGCAATAGGATTTTGTGAATGATGAGGAGGATCATCTAAATTATTTGAAGGTAAGTAAGATATTAATTTTTTAACTAAATCCAACGCTTCTTCTTCTGTATCAGCTGCTCTATGACATATTCCAGAAGTAGTACAATGAATTTCTGAGCTTCCTAAATCTGAAAATGAAACATCTTCTCCCATTACTGATTTAACTACTTGAGGTCCAGTTATAAACATAAAGGCGTTATTTCCGCCCATAATTATAAAGTCTGTTAATGCGGGGCTATAAGCAGCTCCCCCAGCGGATGTACCCAAGATAACTGAAATTTGAGGAATTACTCCTGATGCTTGAATGTTTCTATTGAATATTTCACCCAATCCGGCTAATCCGTCAACACCCTCTTGAATGCGAGCTCCCCCAGAATCAATTAATCCAATTATAGGACACCCCATTTTTAATGCAAAATCCATAATTTTACTAATTTTTTGAGCATGAGCTTTTCCGATAGTGCCCCCCAATACTGTAAAATCTTGGCTATAGAGAAAAACTTTTCGGTTATCAATAGTGCCATATCCAGTTATTACACCATCCCCAAGGTATTTTTTCTGATCCATCCCAAACTTGTCACAGTGATGCGTAACAAAAGAATCTATTTCTGTAAAAGAGTTTGGATCTGTTAAAAGTTCAATTCTTTCTCTTGCTGTTAATTTACCTTTTTTATGTTGAGCTTCAATACGTTCCAATCCGCCTCCTATTTTGGATCGATCTCGGAGTTCTTGTAATTTAGAATTAATTTCTATATTATCATCAGATTCATTTTCTTTTATAACCATTTCAATTAATAACCTGTGTGAATTATCTATCATCATTCTCTCTTATAAAAGCCATAAGAGAGATATTAATCTTTAATATATTTATTCAAATAATTAGTTATTCTTATCAATGGTTAATTTATAAAACTTTTACTTGAAAACACACTATCAAAAGTATTACTTTATGATAGATTTTATTAAGTATTCGTTGATTTTTTATTAAATTCTATAATTGATTCATTAATATTAAGATAAAGATATTTTCTTTGTTTAGTAAAAATAACTTCAGTTTCAAACAATTTTCCTCGAATAGTTTCAAATTAAAGCTAATTTATTTTTTATTTAACTAGCTTGTTTTTATTAGTTGCATGAATCTATTATGAAGGAAAATAAGATATTAAGATATAGTTTATATAAATCCTAGTATTTATTCTAGTAAATTCTCTTTTCAGCAAAATCATAAAGTATTTTTATGTTCTCAAAAATAAAGATTGTTCACATTGATAAAACTAGATCAACCCAAGATGCTGTGATTGATTATCTTCAAAGCGATTATTATTCAACTTTACTACTAGTCGCTAAAGTTCAAACAAGCGGTCGAGGAAGAAAGGATAATGATTGGTTTTCTCCAGAAGGTGGATTTTGGGCTACTCTTGGGGTTTCTACTAATTTATCTCTCAGTGAAGCACAATTTGCTCTGTTTCATTATTTTACCGCAACATTATTGACAAGGATTATTAAGGAAGAATATAATATATCAGTACAGATTAAATGGCCTAACGACGTAATTTATGAAGACAAAAAACTTGCAGGGATATTAATTGATTATATTGCAGGTAGTCAGAAAAACTATATTTTAATTGGAATAGGAGTAAACTTGAATAATTCCTATAAAGAGATGCCTGAAAACATAAAGTACTTTGTTATTTCTATAAAAGATATTTTACACAAAAGGATTTCTCTTGATAAATTTGCTGAGAAGATTTGCTTTTATGCTCACCACTATTTTTCTCCTATTATAGATTATGATTTGAACCACATTCAGTTATTGATTAATGAATATAATCAATACTCTCATATTTATGGAAAAGATGTAATCCTTGATAATTCACATAAATATCATTGCGATGGAATAAATAATCAAGGATATATGCAATTCAGTAATGTCAATAATCAAAAATTGAATCTGAAAATAGATGATTTAACACGGGTAAGAAAGATTATTTTTCCATGAATAGATTTCTGATTTTCTACAATTGCTATACAAGTATAGAGATAATAATATTTCCAAATCCCCCGGAGTTTGAGAGTTATTCTTGTGTTTATACATAATTAACATTAACAATAATGTTATTTTCTACTAAAAAATAAAAATAATTTCATTTTTAAAACAATAATAAAATAATTAGTGAGAGTAAGATTGAGAATATTAAAAGTTTCTACTAAAAAGTTTCATAAACCTTTTTTCAATACTCATGAGCCTTTAAGGTTTGACTTTGAGTATCTTGAAACACTAAAGTAATATTTTACTATGAAATCAAGTATATTTGCTTTTGTAGAAGTTATTATATATTATGAAAAATCTATGAAAAAGAACAATAGGTGAAAAGAGTAATAATCCTCGACGTTTAAGGGAAAATTTATCTACATCATTATTGTTATAAAGATTAGGTAGATAATTTCGCCCAAACTGCAAAGAGATTTCCCGAAAGGGGATCCTCCGCCAATCTTAGCCCTCTTGTATCATACGTGGGTTCAAAAAAAACTTCTCGTTTCTGTGGATCATAAGAATGTTTTAAAAATTCAGAATCTATTGAATTTTCATTTAAATTTGCTGATGAACAAATGTCCTATATAAGGAATCTTATAAACACTCAAAATTTGATGAAGAGTAATTCAATATTTTTTATGATATTTGCAGACTATAGTATATTTCATATTAGTTTGAGAATAATTAATAGTGAGAAATCTTTCGAATATTCTGTCTATTCTATTGGTATTTTAACAATGAAAGTGCTCCCGTTGTTCCTTCCTGATGATTCTGCCCAGATTTGCCCTCCGTGTAAATTAATAATCTCTTTGGAGATAAATAGGCCGAGTCCTGCCCCCTCAATGTCTAAATAATCAAATCCTTGCCCATATCGTTCTAATTTGCCAAATTTAGTAAATATTTTTTCCATTTCATCTTCAGTTAACCCTATGCCCGTGTCATATACATAGATTTTTGCCCATCCTTCAATCTCTTGAAGAGCTATTTGTATCGCTCCATTAGGGGGAGTATTTTTTATAGCGTTTGATAATAAATTGGATATTACTTGTTCGATTCTTATTTTATCTATGTTTGTATATAAAGTTTCAGGGAGTTTTAGATTTAAAACAATTTTACGTTTATTGAGTAAGAAATTAAAATATTTTACACAATCTTTAATAATCTCGGTCAAATCATAAGGTTTCTTTTTCAATTTAAGTTTCTTATGTTTTACACGAGAGATATCAATTAAGTTATTTACTAAATACTTTAATCTGTTACCTCCTCTTTCAATCGTCTGTAGTAATTCTAATTCTTCCTTTCCAAATTGATTTTTATAATTACTTAATAAAATCTCTATAGCACCACATACAGATACGAGTGGTGTCTTTAATTCATGAGATACTCGATTAATAAGATCTTTTCGAAGCTGATCTAACTCTTTCAACTTTTTAAATTCTTTTAAAATGATGTTCGCAGCATTTCTACGTTCTGATATATCATAGAGAACAATTTGCATTAATTTTTTATTTCCTATAGTAATTAAAGAAGTTATATAATTTATCCAGATTAAATTTCCATCTTTGGTATATATTTGTATATCCACCAAGGGCAAGATTTCCCCATTTATGGTTTTTTTAAATCGTGTTTCTAAAAGTGGTAAATATTTTTGATGAATTATGGAGAGATCTCTAAAATTTTTATTAATAAGTTCTTCTTTTTTATAATTGATTAACTTTTCAACTGCCGGGTTGCAATCAAGAATATTTCCTTCTTGATCAATTAAAATTAGAGAAAATGGTGAATTTTCATATAAATGGCGATATTTTCTTTCAGCTTGTATTAATTTCTCTTCTATTATTTTTCGTGCGTTAATATCTCTTGTTATTAATAATCCTTTTAATTCTCCATTTTCATTTCTAAAAGTTTTCCCTTTGATTTCTAACCAGACCCAATGTCCATCTTTATGTTTGTATCTTAATGTATACATTCCCTCACCAATTTTTACCCCTTTTCTTAGTGCTTCGATAGATGCTTCAATATCCTCGGGATGAACAAAGTTTAAAATGTATTTTCCAATTATATCCCCGCTTTTATATCCTAATAATTTTTGCAGAATTTCTCCATTAATATATTCACATTTAAATTCTGGATTAATAATCGCAATTAAATCATTTATATTTTCTGTAATAAGGCGATTATTCTCTTCAGATTCCTTTAATTTTTGTTCTACTTGTTTACGTTCAGTTATATCTCTTAAAATTGTTATTACTTTCTTTTCATTTCTTTTAGTAAAGAAGTTTCTGGCTGTAGCTTCCAGCCATTTATATGTCCCGTTTTTATGCTTAAATCTTAGTTCATGAATTCCCTCTCCTTTTCTAAGAATTCTACTTGTGGCTAACACTGTTTTCTTAAGATCCTCAGGATGGATTAAGTTTAAATTAGTTTTACCGATTAAATCCTCTTTAGTGTATCCTAAGATTTTTTTAAATACTGGTTCATTAATATACTCGTATTCAAATTTATTATTATGAACTGCAATCAAATCATTTGCATTTTCTGTGATTAGTTGAAAATAGTCATCGGACTCTGGAATTTTGTGAATTATTCCATTTGACTCGATAAGTCCATCTATTATATCAGAAAAAATTTGACACGTTTTTCCATATATATCGTCAAAATAATTTTGATATGACTCTCTTGATACTTCAAAATCAAAGAAATCTTCTGTTTTCATAGAATTTGGATTCTCTTTAAGAGATAACATCCGATTTTTGAAGTATTCTAATAGTTTATCGTAATTAGCCAATGAAGGGAAACCTCTTATATTTTATTCAAAAGTTAAAAAAAAATTATTTGATCTTAATTATAAAAATAGTTTTAATCCTAATATTTATTCCTTTATTAATATTCCTTATTAGGTATAAGTTTTAGACTTTAATAAATAGTGTTTTATTAATGTTTCACCTGTGCCATAATAATATCGCGAATCATAATTCCCAATATAACTATTTAAAGGAATATAATTTTGTTATGCCTTAAACATTCGTGGATCTGCTCTTAACTGCTTTTCTATGGTAAATTTATTATTAATACCACCTTATAGGGCTTTTCATAAATTATTATTTTGTAATATTTTAAGTCTAATCAAGTGAAGAGGTAAATGATTGTATTATAAAAATTTTAAAAAGCACTAAATTAGATGTGTTTACTAGAAAAAATTTTAGGAAAAAAAATCATAATTACCTTTATAAGGTTTTGAAATTATTGTCATCAACTTTAAAAGTGCTCCTATAGGTAAAACTGCTTAAGACTCTATTTTATTTATGGATAAAATCTCAAAATATTTTCATTGATAATTTGATTTTAAATATTATTGTCCG
>JBHLOC010000082.1:0-7984 GCA_048940925.1 Promethearchaeota archaeon
CAACTTTTCTCTCGATATCATCATAATATCTCGAGAAAATGCCATGTAAGATGGATGAATTGTTGAAGCGATTGCAACAGCAATAAGAATTGTAATGAATAGGAGAGTTCCTTGCGGTAGAATTCCTCCACCAAGAATTATTTCTATAACTGTTCCAACCGGTGATTGCCAATCTTGGATACCGGCAACCATAAGTGCTTGGAGAGCATACATTCCTGTAAGAAAGATTATACTTATTAACAATGCTCTTGGAATAGTTTTTTTAGGATTTTTTACTTCTCCACCGACATCTAATATCAATGAAAATCCTGAGTAAGAGAAATAAAATATTAATGCTGCAAATAATACGGGACCAAATCCTAGTGGAAAGAGAGGAACAAAATTAGAAATAGTGAATTTTGGAATAGCGGCAATAATAAAAATAACCATAACTAAAATATCTCCAAAGAGGGTAATTACAAGTTCAATTAGACCTGTAAATTCAATTTTAATCCAGTTAAGAAGGTAAAATACAACCAAGACTATTAAACCAATTATAATTGAAAACCATAATTCTGCTTCAGCAGGAATACCTATTGCCTGACTTATAAATATACCAAAAGTTGTAGCTAGATAGGCTAAAGTTGATCCTACGGCTAAAATTATAAGCCAAACAATCATGAATCCTCCAAATCCTCCAAGTAGCCTACTACCTATTACATATGTTCCTCCGGCTACAGGGAATGCTGATCCGAAATAAGCAATAACATAGGCTATAAATATTGCGGGAATCACGGCAATAATGTATGCTAAGAATATTGCGGGTCCAGTTTTACTGAGATAATCAGCAGGAGATATCCATATGGATGCACCTATTACCATACCAACAATAATAAAAATCGCCATTGGCAAATTTAAACCACGTTTTAGTTCCTTATCTTCAACCATTTGTTTTCACATTTTTGTTATTTTTTTTATTGTATTTTTTTTAATTTACTATATTTTTCGGTTAAAAAGCATATAAATATTTAAAAAAATTCAACTTATATTAAAATCATTGATTAGTTGTTTTCGAAGGGCTGGTCTATCAACTTTAGCTAAACGAGTTATGGGTAATTCTTTTTTTATTATAATTCTTTTTGGAACTTTGAAGTCAGCCAATTCCTTCTTACATAATTCATAAATTTCATTTTCATCAATTACCTCTCCTGATTCAGGAACAACTGTGATCCATACTACTTCATTATAAATTTTATCAGGTATGCCTACCGCTGCGACCATAGCGACTTTAGGATGTTCAATTACAACACTTTCAATCTCAGAGGGAAGAACCGTATAACTACCTACGCGAATTATAAATTTTTTTCTTCCCTTTATATAGATTCTTCCATCAATGGTTATATATCCCAAATCTCCAGATCGGCACCAACCATCTTCAGTAAAAGCTACTTTATTTTCTTCTGGCATTTTGTAGTATTGGGGTATTGTTAAAGTACCTCTAAAAAGCATTTCTCCAATTTCTCCCGGAGGTAACTCATTATCGTTTTCATCGACTATTTTAATTTCTTGTTCAGGTAAGAGATTACCAATATAACCATTTGCTAGTTCTTCTATAGAATCACCAATCTCAGTAAATGTGACTTCTGGTCCAGATTCAGTGCTTCCATAAGCATTTAGAATATTTGGGCATACTCTATCTCTTATACCTGTTAAAAGATCAATATTCACTTTTTCTCCACTTAGAATTGCTAAGATTAAAGAAGATAAATCAAAATCATCCAAATCTGGTAAACTGAGCATTATGGCATACATAGTTGGAACCCCACCAATTAATTGCAATTTCCATTTTCTTGTTGCTCTTAAAACATTATAAGGATTCCATTGTTCTTGTAATACAATTTCACATCCAGCTGCTATTATTGTACCCATAATTTCTACTGATCCCCCTACATGACTTGGTGGAAAATTGTTAATCATCTTAAATCGTGGCTTTAAACCTAAAGGAACTCCTTTGTCTTGAATATAACTTGCCTCTAAGAAGCTGGCATGAGCTATATTTCTATGAGTTAACATAGCTGCTTTTGGGATACCTGTACTACCACCTGTAAAAATGATAAGAGCACCCTCATTAGGATTTAATTTTTTTCGTCTTTCTAGCAATTCATTGGTTAAATTATATTCATTTTTTAATAATTCTTCAAATTGAGTTCCAAATTCATCTTTACCAATCATAAAGTATTTGATCATTGGATTAAATTCTAAGCTAAGTTCCTGGATTGTATTAGATATATTATAGCCTCTTGCTTTACCAATTAAAAAAACCAATTTTGGAGCGATATGGGGAATAAATCTACGATAATCTGCAGATCTAAAGCGAACATCCATAGGTACACACATGGCACCCATCGAATTTGCTGCTAAATATATGAGTGGATATTCCATAATCATAGGAAGAATAGTTATTATTGAATCTCCTTTATTCACACCTAAACTAAGAAATGCTTCTGCTAAATGGTCAATTGTCTCTTTAAATTGTTTCGCATTATATTTTTTCCATTTATATTTAATGAAAGGAAAATTTGGATTTATTTCTGCCCAATAACTAACATATTGCCATATATACTCTAATTTTGGTATTTTCATAAATATCATTACTACTTTATCAAATTAAAATTTTTAAAAAAAAATGAATTTTTTTGAATATTCTCTATTTGAGTTCATCTATTTTGCCATATTTCATTATAGAAAATAAGAATGGCTACTAACGTGATCCAAGTTTCAGCTACGTAGATCGCTATAAACTCCATAAAAAAGTTAATTTCAGAAGGCAACTCCACAAGTAATAAAATAGCAGTCAATAGCATTGTAATGAAACCGAAATATGCTATCGGTTTTTTAAATTTAGGATTCGAAAACAATGCAATATTTATAAATAATTCTGCAATAATGATTGAAATAAAGATAATATAAGACCAAATAGTATGAGCTTCTCCAAAATCTTCAGAGAAAATGCCATTCATTATCAACCCTGTTCCCGCTAACATTCCAAATGCTTGACCTATAAGTAAAACATAATGTTTCCAATTTTTTTCCTTATAGAATACGTAAAGTCCACCGATAAAAAGAATTATAGTAAGCCCCATCCATACTTGTCCAGTATTATAAAATTGAGCACCTAACGGACTGTTATAAAAATTTCTTGTGGGATGAATTATCGTTCTTCCAAGATCGCTTTGGTAATTCGTAAATGGAGTAAATGGTGGCATTTCTGAAGGCTACAATAAATACGCAATCAAATTAAAAAATATGTCAGTGAACCACATCAAAATCATTGCTAAAAATGATAAAGACCATTTAAAAGGATTTTTTTCCATCTTATCTATCACCATCTTGTTTCATGATTTTTAGAAATTTTATTCACTAATCAATGATTAGTGATTATGTTTAATAGTATATAAATATTAAGAAAATTGTATTTTACACAATATAGAGGAAAACATTAGATTTATTAGAATTTCTTATGACAAAACAAAATCCTTCTAGAAAACCAGCAAGGTCAACAGAAGATAAAAAAAGGCAATTTCAAAAAATAATAGAAGAGGGAAGAAAACTATTTGTGTCGAGAGGAACTCATGGTTTTAACACACGTGCATTAGCTAAGCGTGTAAATATGTCTCAAGGGAATCTTTATAATTATATCCAAAGTAAAAGGGAGTTATGGATAGCAATTAGACACGATGATATTAAGAAATTTAAGGAAGATATGGAACATATAATTGATGAATATAAAGGTTCTTATATTTCTTTATTTGAAAAATTATTAAATTTTTATTTAGATTTTGCTAAAGATGAATATCGTAGATTTCAAATGATGTTTTTGATACCAGCTCCTTCCTCAAAAAAAGTAGGACCAATTGAACTTAGTTATGAAGTTATTGATCCCATTGATACAATTAAGAGAGTAGTAAAAGAAGCTATAGACCTAGGAGAAATCAAAAATTGTGATGTCAATAACTTTTCATATTATTTATATGCTCTTGCTCAAGGCGCTTTTTTTGTGGAACAGGATTTAAGATCTCATCAAAAAATATATGAACCAATAGAAATTCCCAGAAAGCAAAATTCAATTGAGAATTTCAGAAAATTTTTAATAAAAAAGATTATAGAAGCAATAAAACCTTAAAAAGAAGAATATCCTTCTTAATAATCTTTTTTGTATTCAACTTTTGCATAGAAAGATTTAAATTTTAATGAACTTAAATTTAATTAATTTATTACTAATCAATGATTAGTATTTATTTCGATAAAGATTAACTCTAAAATCTAAAAAAGAAGTATGTAATAAGAGTGGAATAAAAGTGGTAAATAACGTATTATATGAGAAAGAAAATGATATTGGAAAAATCACCTTAAACAAACCTGAAGAAAGGAACACGATAGATCTAAATATTCTTAAAAAATTAACTAACGCTTTTAATCAAAGTGCCAAAAATGAGGATATTTGTGTAATTTATGCGGCAAATGGAAAACATTTTACAGTTGGAGCTGATTTAAAATATGGATTTGCCATATTATCAGATAAGTCAAGATTGGATGAAGCTGTTGAATTTCTTGAATCATGGCAGGTTTTAACTAGGGCAATATTGGCTCATCCGGGTATAATTATTGCAGGATTACATGGTTGGGTTATTGGAGGAGGATTTGAACATACTTTAGCATGTGATTTAAGAATTGCTGCAACTGACGCAAAAATAATGTTGCCAGAAGTAGGTGTTGGACTTTTCTTTTCCAATGCTTCCACAAAATTATTACCTCGAATAATTGGAGAAGCTCGAGCGAAAGAATTAATGATTTTAGGTAATGAAATAACTGCTGAAGAAGCGTTAAGAATAGGTTTAGTGAACCAAGTTTGCAAACCAGAAGGACTTAAAAGAATCCTCAAAAAAACAGCTAATACCATCGTATCAAAGGATCATTTGGCTCTTAAATATACAAAATCATTTATAAATGAAAACCAGGATTTAAGCGTTGAATCTGTTTTAGCACGAGAAACAATTGCAATGATTACAACAGGACAATCCACAGAATTAAGAAAAAGGTTAGAAAGATTTGTGAATAAAAGACAGTAATTTTTAAAAAGAGGATATTTAAATACACCTAATTTATGATGATTAAAATGACTATAAATAAAAATTTCTATACTAAAGCTTGATTTTTTTTTCTAATTGTTATTCTTTATTCTTGGACTTTATGGATAATTGCTATCTTTAGTGGACTTTCTCGAACTGGATTTCCAGGATTTTTATTTTATGCACTTGGTGGTATAAGTCCATCTCTATGGGGGATAATTCTTATTTATTTATCCAAAACTAAAGAAGAAATCAAGGACTTTTGGAAAAGATCAATTGATTTTAGACGAATAGGTTTTTCATGGTATATAGCAATATTATTGATCACCTCCTGTCCCTTATTATTAAGTATAGCTATTGATGTATTACTTGGTGGCCCTGGAGCTATTATTGATGTAGAATTATTTAGTAGTGTGCTAAATTTTATACCATATTTCTTGTTTCTTATTATTGCAGTATTATCTGAAGAATTTGGATGGAGAGGTTACGTTCTTGATGAATTACAAAAAAAAAATTCTTCATTATTAGCAAGTTTAATATTAGGGGTTATATGAGCTATCTGGCATATACCATTATTCTTGATCAAAGATACTTATCAATACGAACTAGGATTAGGTTCTTTATCATTTTGGTTCTTTATAATAGCAATAATACCAGATTCAATAATTTACACGTGGATTTTTAATAATAATTCTAGAAGTATTTTATCTGCGATTTTATATCATTTATGTACTAATTTCTTAGGTGAGATATTTATTTCATTAGGAACACGGATACAATTTATCAGAATCATTTTCTTGTTTTTAATTGCTATGTTTATTACTAAAAAGTTTGGTAAAGAAAAATTAATTATACAATTTCGCAATAAATCAAATCATAAAGAGAATGAAATCTAGAATCTTGAACTCTCTTATAATGGGATCGCCTTATCTTATTCTAATGATGATATTTATTATAAAAAAGAAATTTGGGGGGATATACTCTTGAAAGTTATTATAGGTCAATTGAGAAAAATGTGGCAAAAATGTGTTAAATTGGGTATTTGAAATTTAATATTTTTTATTTAATTTTTCCAAACGTTTTATTCTTCTATTCATTTTAGCTCGTAATACCTTGAGGGCTTCGTTAACAGCAAACTTATACAAAGAAATTTCCATTTCTACTGAACCTTGAATTATCTCTATTGTTTTTTCTGTAATTTTTGAGTTGATGTAGCTAAAGATCTCTTCAGAGTTTTTAGCTGCTTTACCAACATATAACGCTAATACTTCTCCAGCATTACTCACAAAATCCGGAAATGCTATAATTCTTTTTTCTTTTAATTTCTCTGTTATTCCCTTCTCATAAGGAATGTTTGCAGCAGGAACAATAGCTAAAGCTTCAATCTTATCAATATTATCTTTACTTATTACATCAGGTCGAGCTCCTGGAATTATAAACTCAGTTGGATATTCAGAGGATAGTTCAAATAATTTTTCTTTTGATATTTTTATGAAATTTTTACTTTCATATTGGTTAACAAAATCATCTCCATAACTAGATTTTAATTTTAATAATTCTTGTACATTCAAACCGTCTTCATCGAAAATGGCTCCATTCAAAGTTGATACACCTGTTATCTTAAATCTTAATTCATTAAGATTCATTGCTAATGCAGTTCCAACTTTCCCAAAACCCTCTAACATTACACGAGGTTTTTGTGGTTTTTGAATTTTTTTCTCTATTAGTTTCTCTAAATTCTCATAAATAGATTCTAAACAATATGCTACACCATATCCCGTGAATAATTCTTCCACAGGTAGTCCATGTTTTAATAATCCTATTTTTTTAGGGGCTAAGTTAGGTAATCCAACTATATTGAAGATTTTCAGTAGGTCATTATCATTTGTACCCATATCTGGTCCAGGATAATATAAATAGTTTTGAATATAAGATTGAATTGAGTCAGCAAAACTAGTAAGCAGAATATTCTTTTTTTCTATTTCAAGAGGGTTTCCCCATATACCAGCTTTTGCTCCACCGGCGGGGACTTTATAAGTACAAAATTTTAGAGTCATTGCCCGAGCTAATCTTACCATCTCATCAACAGTGATATCTGGAGCTAATCGGACACCTCCAGCAGGAGTTCCATAAACAGAATTATCAATTACCAATACTGCTTTCATATTAAAAGTTGGATTATTTAAAAAAATAATTTTCTCGGGACCATTCTCCTCCGAAAAATTTTCAAAATTCATCTAAATTATCACTACTTTTTAATAAAGAAATCTATTAAATTTTAAAGTAATAGTTTAAATAGATTTTTATTAAAAATAGATTTTTATAAAATCTTTTTAGATATTCTATATTTTATTTTTTATGAATCAAGAAGACCCTACCCTCTTTAGGGAGTATCCTAACTTAAAGAAAAAGATTCCTTGGATACCATTACTTACGAATATACCAACACCTATCGAACGACTTACAGAATTGGAAAAAGAATTTGAACTAGATAATGGAGAAATCTATATTAAAAGAGATGATAAAAACCATCCCATTTATGGTGGGAATAAACTCAGAAAGTTTGAATTTATATTTGGAAAAGCTTTAAAAAAGAACAAGAAAGGAGTAGTTACGAATGGAGGAATTGGAACAAATCATGGATTAGCGTGTGCTATTGTTTGCCATGAATTAAATCCACCCTTAAAGTGTTGTCTTTATCTTTTTCACCAGCCATTAACTTGGCATGTTCAACGCTCCTTATTATTGTTTGATTATTTTGGGGCTAGATTACATCTAGGGAAAGGAGACATTGGTACCTTTATCAAATTTTTATTTTTCAAATTAAGACATCCACGATATTTTTTAATGTTTCCAGGAGGGTCTCCTTTATTTGG
>JBHLOC010000010.1:0-13950 GCA_048940925.1 Promethearchaeota archaeon
ATGCTTTACATATCGAATTTTAGGATTATTGCTTCAGGAAAGAAGGAAATTAAACAAGCGAGATTAAGTGGAATGGGTTTAGAATTTATCAGGCTTGGGTCGTATGCTGTCCACAAGTCAGTATCAGATTCCATCGCTAAATCTGTAGCAGCTGATATGGAGGCATCTAATATCTTGAATTATGGTCACATTTATCCATTTAAGGACAATTATGACATAGAAGAGAAGAAGATTAAAAAAGGTGTTATCAAGTACAAGGTAGATGTTCCTTTCACCGATAAAAAAGGGAAAGAAAAAGTTTCTAACATGAATATTACAGTGATTGTCAAGAAAGGACCTAAAATGGATAAAAGAGTAGCTAAAGTAGCAGAAATACTCAAAAAAAATTCAAAAAATTAAGAACTAATAAATTCAATTTTTTTTTTAATCAAATTAATAACAGTTAATTCCAAATGCATTTATAAAGTCTAAATATATTACATTTTTGGTGTAAAATTTATGGTTGGAACAAAAGTTCATGTAGCATATGAGATTAAAGATCCTCCGCTAATTGTTAAACCCAATGATGAAATTGAAGGAAAGATCACAATAACAAACGGAGAAAAAAAGGATAAAAAGTTAAAAAAGTTGTTTATTGAATTGTTTGATATGTATAAAGAATTAGTTTCCACTACAGATCCTCAAACCGGGGAAGAAACTGAATCTTGGAGAGATCAAAAGAAGGAATTAAAGCAATGGGACATTGCTTCTGGTGAGAAACTAAAAGCAGGAGAGAAAAAAGAATATCCTTTTAAGATTAAATTGCCAATATGGCAAAAAAAAAAAGGCAAGGGAAAAGAAGATGATATATATAATAAATGGCGCTTGGAACTACACTTTAAACAAAAAACAGCAATGGTTGCTTCTAGAGGATCTGAAAAACTAGATGCAACATGCATATTACCGGTAAAAGGCTCAAAATTTACTCCTTCATTTGGGGATATTAAATTAGCAAAGAAACAGAAGAAACAAAAGAAAGCAGAAGAAAAAGCAAAAGCATCTGGGAGCGAAATTGGTGGAGGTTGACTTTATTAATCTTTGAGTAGATTTTTTAAATATTCAAATATTTTATTCTTTTTTTTTCGAATTCCGTTGATCGGATTCGAATCATAGAAGGTACCATCTTCATCAATCTATACTATATATATAGACTATAGGTATTTAAAGTCAGAAAGTTTGAAAATTCTTGAGCAAAATTTTACTCTCCTGTCATAATATTAGTTTCAGTGATAACAGAATAACTAATGAATAAGTAACCAAAGAAAAAATTCTGCTCAAGAACATATTACATCCCTTCCTATCTCAAACGATCCAATCCTCACAGCTCCGCATACATTAAAAACCCAAATGCCCTAAGCCTGAACCTTGTGGTTCCTCTTTCAACACCACACACTCGTGCTATTGAGAGTGGCAGGCTAAACAGGTCGCCCGAAAGCTCCCCCCATACACCCCCACCTCACTAACCCTGCTAAAACCTTTAAAAGAATGTATAAATATTGCATTCTAGAATCCAATGCAATTGGATAAATTCATCAAGATATAAAAATAAGAGGTGGTAAGCATGCCATATCTCAAAATACGAATAAATCAAGATATTGATGAAGGAAAAAAAGCAGAAATAATCGGCATTTTTACTTACTCTGTGTATCATAAATTATATATGCTTAAGGTTCTTAATGTTTCTTATGGGAAAATATCCATATTGCTATAAAGAGCTTCATACAGAGGATTTTTTCGTAGTCACTCAAAAAGAGATAATGTAAGGAAAAATTAGTACAAAAATCGAGACACATGAGTTTAAGATAGAATGGACTTAAACCAAAAAAAAGGGTTAAAAAGTTTTTAAAACGTCTAAAGAAGTTAGTAATTTCGATATTGCTTGTGGTTTTAATATGGAGTATCTATATCGGAATTCTTTTTAGAATAAATCCAAGATTAAATTGCAAGACAAGAGTAAATGAGGAAATTACATGGGAAGTTGAAAAATATGAACCAACTGAAACATACCTTGGTGAAATTTACATAAATTTTATCATCAAATATGAAATCTGGATAAACACTCCTTTACCCTTTATACATAGCTTTGATGGGTGCCATTTAAAACCAATAGCAGAAGCAATCCTTACAAATACCTCTATATCAGACGAAACATTGTATTATAGCTTCGGTTGTTATTTAGCGATGGTACCAGTATTTTATACACCTGGAATTACGAATAAAGCAGGATCTATACATTTTAGGATTAATTACACGGAAATATCAGGATTACCTGAAGGGCTTTACATCTTTTGGGTAGATTTTGGCGATTTGTACGGTAGGGATGGTATTATAGAATCCTATAAAACCTATATGAATGTCTCCGAAGATGGAACATTGGTTTATTCTGATGATACTGTTGATTATACGGTCTGGTTTTGGGGAGGATTTATAACTTCTACAGCTATTATAACCGGGAGTATTTTGATAATTTATATTAGATTAGTATTTAAAGATAAAATAACCAAACGCTTTAAATAATTAGTTTCTTCTAAAGAAGAATACTGGATTGTTATTTGCTTATGATGAATTAAGAATAGAGTTATGAGTTCTATTAAAGATTTCGGGCTATTATCATCTTTTTTTTAAAGTTTTTCAAAGAAATTTTCTATGAAATCAGACTCTGAATTTACCTTTTGAGACTATCTGAAGCCAAAATTTATGTTCATTCTTTTTTAAAAGAAATGCAATTTGATGTATATAAATGTCAAAGAAAATAATTTTATGGTAAATTATAAGAAACATATAAACTATTTTAACCATGTTTTATTATAAAGAATTGAGTTGATTATTATGTCAAAACTAGAAGTAGATTCAGTAGGACAAACAAGAGAGGGAACATTTGAGTATGATTGGAAAATGGCTGCCTTGTATAATTTGTGTGTTGGTGCACAAGCAGAAGATTTATCCTTTGTTTATGAGAGGGCACAAGGTGGTATGAAAGTGTTTCCGAGTTATGCAACAATTGTAGCAGGTAGCGGAATGATTTTCCCGCCAGGAACTGATTTTGTTCGATTATTACATGGTGAGCAATTAATTCATCTTTATGCACCTTTTAAACCAAAGGGAAAAATAAATACAAAAGGCCTTATAGAACATATATACGATAAAGGTAAAGCTGCTGTCATACATATAAAAATATCCGGACATTCAGAAGAAGGAGAACACATATTCGATACAAGATATGTATATTTTGTTGCTGGTTCAGGAGGTTTTGGAGGGGACCCGGGACCAAAAGCTGAACGCATAGTTCCTCCCGAGGGAGTAGAACCCGATTTTAGTAGTTCCTATCAGACCAGTCCAAATCAAGCAGCATTTTATAGACTAAATGGAGATCTGAATCCATTACATATTGATCCGAATTTTGCTAAAATGGCACGTCAACCAAAACCGATCCTTCATGGGTTATGTACATACGGGATTGCTACACGTGCTATCGTGTATGAACTATGTGATAAGGATCCATCTCGCTTAAAAGAATTCAATGCAAGATTTACAAATGTCGTGTTTCCTGGTGAAACTATTATAACTGAAGGCTGGAAGGATGATGGTCGTTATATAATTCAAGTTAGAAAGGATGATACTGTAGTTCTAGGGAATTCTTATGCCATTGTAGAGTAAATAATATTTTTCAAAATTTTTATTTTAACTTTTTATTTATTTCCAAAAAAGAAATAAAAAGTCTAAGAGATTTGAAAAAGTTAGCTTTTCCCCATTCTTGATTTTTTTTTGGTATTTAATGAAAATTTTTGAGAGATAAGGAGATCAAGACAAAAAGGGAATAACGTGTTATCAATTTTTTCGATTTTCTTAGATATTTCACCTTTTCGAAATTGCTCTTATGAGTTCATAGTTTTATTTTAATTTTTTCAAAGTAATTTTCATTGAAATCAAACGCAGAATTTATCTTTCTATTAAAACTAATATTTAACCTTAAAGAAGATATATTAAGTATTTAAGATATTAAAGAGTCTAATTCATTATTTCTTAGGTATACCTTGAGGACATATTTTTAGACAATAGCTACAATAATTATTATTAATAAGACTTTCTATGCATTTAGATCGATCGATATGGGTAATTGTAGCAGTATCATCATGGTATATGGGTGTTTCAAAAGCAGCGTTTCCTTTACATTCTCTAACACACGCTCCACACGCCATACAATACTCCTCTAAAGTTGTGAGCTCTCTTTTAGATTTTTCAGGAATTTCAGCATCGGTGGTGATGATACTCCATCTTTGACGAGGACCAAACTCAGGAGAAATAACTAATCCATTCCGACCCATGATCCCTAACCCCGCACTAACCGCATGAGGTGGGAATAACATTTTTCCACCAAAAGGGTGATGTGCTTCACTTTTATAACCTAAACTTTTTAAATATTCAGTTAATTGAATAGTAATCTTTCCTAATTCATAATATACACGAAATGCTTCGAGTCCACAGTGTTCACTTGGAGCAGTTTTGATCTTATCCCATAACAACTCCATTCCTAGCACTATTGCATTTTTACCAAAAATTTTAAGATTATAAAAAATGAAATCTTCATTTATAGGGGTATAACCTATAAGATCAACGCCTTTTCGCTTAGCTTTCTTTTCAAATTCACTCCAAAAATCTGGGCTTATCTCGGTTTTACTATTATTTTCATTTCCATATTTTGTTTTTCTTGCTTCCTGAAAACCATTAAACGTCTCTTGAATGTACCTATTAAACTTATTTGCTAAGTCAGGATCCAATTTTTCTTCAGACCTAAGCTTCATTCTAAACAATTCTTTAGGTACTATAAACTTCAAATTCTCATTTTTACCAATATATGTTGGTTTAATACCTACATCTGACAATTTTCTTCAAACCTTGGGGTAAATAATTTTTAATAAAAGTATTTATCAATAAATACTCATAAAATGCTAAAATTTTTACTCATTCTTATATTAAGTACAATATAAAGATAATGGTTTCAAATTTTAAACCCAAAAAGTATAGTTGCCCTTTTTGTGGAAACAAATTGAATTCAAGATTTACTAAATGCTTCAATTTCTATTGTCAAGGGCAGAAATTTAATGTAGGAAATCTAGTGATATTTAGGTTAAATCCCAAATTAGGTATCGGGAGAATTGTTAAAGCTCTCCAAATTCCTACGTCAAAATCTCTTGATGAAGAAGATACAAGTTTTATTACAAAGTACAAAGTTATTTTTAAGGATAACACTGTGAAAATAGTTTTACCAATCGATCTTATTCATTACCTTTTTGAAGTTAATGACAAAATTGAAACTAAACAAGGTATTGGTATTATTAATTCTAAAGATTTCTATTTTAAAGATGGAATACTTTCTTATAAACTTTTAAAGCAGGATGGTAAATCGATTCAAATTTATGAATCTGAAATTTACTCTAAATATTTTGTTCCCCTAGAAAAATTATTAATTAGTCGAGAAATTGATCCTCCAAGAAATTTTTTAATTAAATATTGGGCAAATTTGTTCTACTCTTATTACACAAGTTTCCAGATTAAATGTATCACTAACTCTCGCTTATCATTGATGCCCCATCAAATAAATGTTACACATCGTTTATCAGAAGAATTTTTCCCTAGAGTAATATTAGCAGATGAAGTTGGACTTGGTAAAACAATTGAGGCAGGAATTTATATTAAAGAAATGATGGCTCGAAATTTAGCAGAAAGAGTTCTAATTATTGTACCTGCTTCGCTTGTAAAACAATGGACGTTTGAAATGAGTAATAAATTCAATGTTGATTTTACGATTTATGATGGAAAGAAGATAAAAGAATTACGTCGGGAGGGTGATTATAGATTAGCAGAATTATTAAAAAATCCCTTTTATTACGATAATTTAATCATATGCTCACTGCAATTCGCAAGAAATCGAAAATATATTGAGTTATTATCCCAAATTTCATGGGATATAGTTATTTTTGATGAAGCCCATCATCTAAGAAGATATTTAATTAATTCAACTACAGGAAGTTATCGAGAAACGCTTAATTATGAATTGGCGAGAAAATTGAGTGCAAATTCAGAAAGTATGTTATTGTTAACTGCTACTCCCCTTCAACTTCACTCTTTTGAATTATTTTCATTAATTGAGCTTACCCATCCCGAAATTTTTGAAAGTTTCAGTGAATTCGAACATTTCAGAAAAAATATGCCATTTATTAATTTAATTATTACAAACCTTAATCAAATTGAAAGATTGAATAACTTTGAAGTAAAAACCACAGTAAAACTTCTAAAAGATCTTGAGTATGTAAATAAAAAAATGAACAATGAACAAATTCTTTTAAAACTTAGAAATGAGGATTTCAAGAAATCAATTATAAAAAATCTTGAAGAAGATCACACATTATCTAATTTTTTAATTAGAAACCGTAAAAAAAATGTCTTTACTGAAGAATTGTTAAGCAAGAGAATTGTTAACACCATCATGGTTAATCCTACAAAAGAAGAATTGGAAATATATAATGAAATTAGACTTTACCTTGCTAAAATTTATAATACTGCAACAAGTAAAGAAAATGTGGGATTAGGATTTGTAATTACAACATTACAGAAGTTATTAACAAGCTCAAAATATGCCTTTCTAAAGAGCTTAGAACGTAGATTAGAACAAATAGAAAGGTATAAAGATATCTTTCTTAAGATAAAAGAAAATGACCCTGAATATTTTGAATTGGAATTGGAAGAAGAATCTCTTGATACTGAAACATTCAATGAAATCGAGGGAGAATTAAGTAAGAAACAACTAGAAAAAAACCATGATATATTCAATCAAGAAAAAATTCTAAAAGAATTTTATAATAAATTAAAAAATATTCCCTATGATTCAAAATCAGAAAAATTACTTGAAATTATCAGTCAAATATATTCACGTAATCAAAATGAGAAAATAATTATTTTCACTCAATTCGTTGATACCCTTCTTTTTTTAAAAGAGTTGTTAGAAAAACAAAAAGAAAATTATTTTGTAGAAACCTTCTACGGAAGTTTAGATAAAGACCAAAAAGATCAAGCAGTAAATAAATTTCGAAATAGCAAAAAATTTTCTATCCTCCTCTCAACTGAAATCGGTGGTGAGGGAAGAAATTTTCAATTTTGCCGCATACTCATTAACTATGATTTACCATGGAATCCCATGAAACTCGAGCAGAGAATTGGTCGTCTCGATCGAATAGGACAAGAATCACAAGAAATATTTATCTACAATTTTTTTATGGAAGGAACAGTTGAAACAGATGTAGTATATGCATTAATAAAAAGAATAAATTTATTTGAAGAATCTATAGGTGTCTTAGAGCCTATTATAGGTCGAATTGAGAAAGATCTTAAAAATGTCATTTTTGCTGAAGATGATAGGAAGAAAAGAACTAGATTAAATGAGTTTTACCGTACTCTTGATGAAGAAATTCAGAGAGCAAAAGAAATTGAGATGCAACTAGATGATTTAATGATTGACAAAAAGTCTTTTCAAATGGTAAGTTTACTTGATTCATTAGCTTCTTGCATTGATGTAAAACTTTCTCATAATGAATTATTTCTATTAGTAAATTCTTTTTTTAAACTTGAAAGCGATATATATGGCTATTTGGAAAAAATAGATTCAGAAAATATCGATTCAAATTTAATCTTTAAAATCAAAATTAAGAATATTTTATTAAAAAATCCTAAATACAAGATTTTTGATAATTATACAGGGACATTTAATTTGGATCTTGCAAGAGAAAAAGAAGAAATTGATTTTTTTGCCTTAGGACACCCTTTAGTTAATTCTATTATTGATTTTTGTATCGGAGATACATTCAAAGGCAGTTTCACTGTTTTAAATATAAAGAAAGAACTTCTATCAAGAAAATATAATTTAGAATTAGAACAACAAGAATATCTCTATCTCTTAATTTTCTCTGTGAAATTTCAAGGATATATTATAGAACACCAATTTTTTTCGATTATTGTAGATAAAAATGGCAATGAAATAGAAAATTTAGCAGAATTTGTTTTAAATATAGAAAACTATGAATATTTATTTAAATTTAGCGAATATGTGAAAAATTTTAACATTGATGATAATCTTTTTAACAATATCCGTCAAAAAGCTAAAAAAGTTGTAAAGTTCAGGAGTACCAATTGGAAAAAGGAAGTAAAAAGATTAAATGATAAAATATATTTTTTAGAAAGAAGTAAAAAAGAAAAGATCTATGAATATAATAGAAGAGCACTAAATCTTAAAATTGAACAATTAAAGAGAAGAATTGAAAAACAAAAAAATAGGAGACCGTCTAAAAGACAACTTCAAAATATAGAAAAAATTACTGATAAAAAAAGAAAAAAGGAACGTATGGATTCAATCCAACAATTAGAAGAAGATATTAAATTTCTTGAAAAAGATTTGCAAGTTACAGAAAAAAAAATAGATGATCTGGCTTTTGAATTTGAAGATATGAAAAATGAAATGATTAGAAAAAATTTGGCTAAATTTTATACAAATTTATCCTCGATTGCTCTAATTAATTTAGTAGATTGAGAATTTATTATTATTTATAACCTACATTTTTAAGCATTCTTGTAGCTAAATTTAAAAAAACATCCTCAACATTTTCCCCCGTCTTAGCAGATGTTTCGACAAAATATGTTTTCTTTTTTTTCGCAAAAAAATTTGCACTTTCTTTGTTGTAAGTCTTATTTTCTTCCTGAATCATATCTACCTTATTCCCTAATAAGATAAAAGGAGTATTTTTTCCAGCATATTCTTGCAAATCACTATACCAGTCATTTAATTCTTCAAAAGTATGCCATCTAGTTAAGTCAAATACCAATAGAGCACCATTTGCACCCTCAAAAAAACTAGGTCTTAAAAATTTATACTGATCTTGCCCCCCTATATCCCAGATTTGAAATTTAACCGTATTTCCTGGTTTTGGATAACTTTCTATTATTTTTGATAAAAAATCAGCACCAATAGTCATTTTATATTTAATTGCGAATCTATTTTCTACAAAACGGTAAAGAAGTGAAGTTTTACCAACTGCTCCACTGCCAAGGATTATTACTTTGAATACATATAAAGACATAATTCATTAAAATTTCTATAAGTGAATATTATATTCTAATAAATAATCTCAGTTTTGTATTTAAACATTTTCAAATCTAAATTCATTTTAAAGAATAGAAGTTATTTCTTTTTAATAAATCTGAAATAACCGATTTACTTTGTAGAATTAAATCAAGAAAATTGTTTTATCATACGTTTCGCAAGTTCTAAAAAAGCTTTTTCGACATTATCACCAGTTTTTGCAGATGTTTGAATATAGACGCTTCCCTCTTTATTAGCATATTCTTGAGGTTCATTTTGTTTTATAACTTCTCCTATCTCAGGGATTAAATCAGCTTTATTTCCTATTATTACCAAAGGAATCTTTCCTGATATTGTACTACGCATATCTATTAACCATTCTTTCATTTTTGGGAAGGTAGATGCTCTAGAGAGATCAAAAATTAAGAGTGCACCATTTGTTCCTTCATAGAAACTGCGACGTAGGAATTTAAAACGCTCTTGTCCTCCAATATCCCAAATTGTAAGTTTTGCAATTTTTCCAGACTTATATTCTACTTCTTTACTCATAAAATCCACGCCAATAGTAAAACGATAATCTTTTGAGAACTTATTCTCAACAAATCGACGGATGAGGCTAGACTTACCAACCGCAGCTGGTCCTAAAACCACGGTTTTAAAGGTATATTCTGACATGATTCTAATCACAGTACGAAAATATATTCTAATAATATAATGATATTTTATAATTATATTATTTTAATTCTTAATTAAATTGTACTTTTTTCCATATTGTTTAAATATCTTAGTACCCCCTCCTTCTTGTAAAACTTTTAAAGTGGCTTTTGAATCAAAGATTTCCATTCCACCAACAATGTCAACTCCGTAATCAAATAAAATATCAGGAATCATGCTCGCCGTAGGACCAATTAAAACTATACTCTGAGCTTTGCTCTTAAATTTCTCTAAAATTAATTCAAGTGTATTATTTATTAACGCAGTACCTGTGCAATATAAAATATCCGGAAAAAATTCTATTTTCTTCAATTGATTTATATTTTTTTTGATCAGGAATTTATTAAATTCTGGTGGAACTGAAATAGTATCCTCAATTATGGTAATTTTATCTGTTATTTCACTTAATTTTCTAATAAGTGGCTTCATTAATCCGATGATGGTTATTTTTGTGTCTTGACTAACATTTAAATATTCATATTGGTCTCCTATGATTGTGGGATAAGGATTCTTCATCTTAAAGATATGTTGAGATACAGCATTTACTGAAGCAATTCCTATAATCTTTTTTAAACTCAGTGGTTCATAAGACCAATTTAACAATTCTGAAAGGTTTTTTTTTGTAAGATTTCCAGCAAATTTTATCTTATTGCAATCAGTTGTTTTAATTATGTTTGGTAAGGTTGCTGCTAATCCTAAAAAAGGTTTAAATGCATGAACAGACACTTCAACTCCCGTATATCCTAATCCTATTACAATGTTAGTTACTTTTGGGAGTGGAATTTTGTGAATTTTGTAGATTTGCTTAATATCTTTGACAGTTTTTTCTAAAATCATCAGTTTAACTCATATGATTTAATTCTACCTAAATAGAATACTATAGATTATTAGTTTTTAATATAGTTATATAAATTACCTAAACAAAAATTAAGGAAAAAAAAAAGAATTTAAATTAATTTAATTTTTCTTTTTCATTTTTATTATCGCCAGAGAAACAATAGAAATCGTACAGATTAGCAAAATCACATTAAATCCCGGAATTTTTGGTGGTGTTGGTTTAGGTGGTTCTTCAGGTTCTTTTACAATAATTTTAATAATTCCAGAACAAAAATTATCAAAAGGATCATAAGCTTTCAGTTCTAACCAATAAATTCCAGGTGTTAATCTGGTTTTATTTGTTAATACACCATTACCGTCAATATTAAAGTTAATTGTGTCATTAACCCAATATAATGCAATACCAGACAAATCAGAAGCATTTAAATCGTAATTAAGAGAATTCCCGTATTCAATAATTTGGTTTGTCGGTGGTTGATCCCATGTTGGATTGTCTAAAAATGCTGTGAATGACCAGGTGGAGGATGTTGTTGAAGCAGATCCATCACTTGCTACAGCGTACCAACTATATGTGGTGCCTTCTGAAAGATCGCTCCAAAGAACTGAAGCTTTGCTACCACTAGGAACTCCTGTAGCAATACCAATTAAACTGTCATCAGAAGCATCATAAAATGACACATCCATTATATCACCATCTGGATCAGATACATCGACACTTAACGTGGGATTAATAGACACACTAGTAGCACCATCTGAAGGAGTGGGGTTGATTGGAGCGTTAGGAGCAGTGTTACCTGTAGTGAATGACCATGTTGAGGATTGCCTGATTACTTGTCCATCTCCAACAATTACATACCAAGAATATGTAGTATCCGTAGAAAGACCTGCCCATGGGACAGAAGCAACTTGGCCATCCAGAACATCTAAATCAATTCCAATTAAGCTGTTATCAGAAGCATCATAAAAAGCGACATTTATCGTACCACCATCAGGATCCGAAACTCCAACACTTAAAGTTGGATTAGTATCTATTCCTGTAGCACCATCTGCTGGTGAAGGATTAGATGGAGCATTTGGTTGATTAGATCCCCAATAATCTATTTGAGGATCTCCATATATATTAAAATCCATTTTATTCATCCAAGCATGATATCCACCACCATAAACACCTCCAGAAACGCCTCCATCTTCCTTTGCACTATAAAGAGCAGGACCTGCTGTCATTCCAGCTTTTAAAAGATTATCCATATAATAATAACCAATACCTGTATTATCCGTAAATGTAGGCCAATATGTATCATAGTTCCAAGTTCCAACAACATACCAACTAACTCTAGTTGCAGAAACAGTATTAACACCCGCACCCCTTTTTAATAAAGAATATTGCAAATTGTCCGAATATTCAGGTTCTCCATTAAGACAAGAAGATTGATAAAAGAATGCTGGTTGATCATTTTCAAGTGAAGACATATCACCACTAGTAAGAAAAGAAGGCCAGCTCATTTCATCTCCTTCAGGAATATTATCTCCATCATCACTTGCCCAATATTTTCGATAGACACCATAATAATCTCCATGACCCCACCAAAATACAGCACCATGCCCATTATTAAATTCTGATATAACATTAGTGCTAGTTAAAGGCATATCATAATGGAAAGCACTGGTAGGAACGGGATCTAAACCCGATCTCTCATACATTACAGTATCATCCATTCCTATTCCGCTCAAAATATTGTTATAAACATCTGCTGGACAATTTAATCCATCAGTTCTAGCACTTCCTCCACCATCCTCATTTGCATAATTCGATATAGCCATAGGTTCTAGAATTTTGTATTTTTCATCTCCTGCATTGATGTGATGATTTATGATCTCTTGGAGTATATTATCTAATGTGGCATAATCTGATGAGTATACAGGTATTCTTCCAACATAAACTTCTGGAACAAAATCCACACCTGCATCGTTTGGTGAAGATTCTTGATATCCCCATTCTCCATAATAACCATCTCCATCCGAGTCCCAATTACCTGTCAAATCAGCATAAATATAATCAGTTGGAGTATTATATGGCCAACCAGGATTCCAAGATCCTTCTGGATAGCACATTAGCATTGGTAGATCTCCTATAGAATCGGATCCATCTGTAGGATCATCTGGATCTGGATTCCCTATCAAAAGTACATATTCAATTGAATCTGATACATAATGATTCTGGAGCCAAGATCTAATATTAAAAACTCTCTGTTGACCTGTTGCTGAGCCATATTCATCTTCAGTTATTACAACTACTGAGAACCCTAATGCTTGCTTATATCTAATAAAATCATCCAATTTATCACTATTTGATTCAATTGCATTGGTTGTAATAATTAAATAGGTGGAATCAGGGATATCTGAAGCCATTGGATATATATAAGATGTACTTGTTGGTTTTATTTCGTACATTGGGAGAATATCTGCTAGATTATCAATATCCTCTCCAAGATTAGATAGAAACTTTCCTGTTAACAGATCCATATTTTTATTTTGTATCTTATCCCAATTTATAGAGATCTTAACATCTCGATGTTCAACTACAGCTTTATCGATAGGATTATACTGATAAGGATAATAATAAAAGTCTGCAATAACTGCATCTCTCATCTGTTGGACGTTAAAGGAATCTATATATTCTGAAGGCCAATAGCTATTTTTATTATATATATTGCTTGAATCCTCAGAAAATGCTAGAAGATTTTTATTACTCATTGAAGTCATAATATTAGGACCAGGTGGAAAATAATATTCTCCCTCAAGATCAACAGATGTGCTTTTGATAATATTCATTTTTACCGATTCTGGGTCTGTATTAGGGGGTAATAAAATTTTGTAATGGCGAACTGGTAATTGTGGAACGCCACCTATTCCTGATAATTGCCATTTTAAATTGCTTTTAGGAATGGAATATAATAAGTCGGAAGGTATATTTGATAATTCAAGAACCATTTGATTTTCTGTGATATTATTTGAAATTGAAAAATCTATTGAAAGTTCCGAATCGTTATTGCTGTGTAGATTATAATAGTATATTTCTGAAAGTATTAGTATATTCAGAGACAGAATTAAGATTAAAATCTTAAAATGTCTATATTTAATTGTTTTCATATTTTTCACATTTTTTTTAAATTTATTTTTTATATCATTTTTAATTGTTCTTAACACACAATTCTGTATTTTCCTTAGTG
>JBHLOC010000010.1:14050-108693 GCA_048940925.1 Promethearchaeota archaeon
ATCTCTTTAACTCGTAAACCGTATCGCAATAAAGATCTCCGGCTGCTACAGTTTTAAGAATTTTAAGTGTAATTTTTTCACTAACCGCTGTGCGAAAATATTCAAGATCAATAGCCATAACAGCTTCACATAACTCTCTAGATGTATTTTCAAGACCAAACGGACACTTAGTTCCATGAATCTGGAATCTTTCATCTGAAATCGAAATTACTTTTACAGACTTCTGCTCAAAACTTTGAGAAAATGCTTTCGCAACAGTAGATAAGTCGTTATCTGGAATTCTTTTTTTAAGCTTTAAACCTAAAGATTTTCCTTGTATCCCACACACATCTTTTATAATAGGCAAAACTTCTGCTCCGAATTTTTTATATACACCTTTGATTAGTAAACCTTGAGCTTCAATTGAATTTGTTGGTAATTTGCTCTCCTTATTTTTTGCCATATTCTCAAACTCTTTTACTTTTCTATCATGATAATAGAATTAGAATTATTATTTATTGTTTTCACTCAATAAATATTACCGCTTAGGTTAAATTATCTTTTAAATAAGTTAATTTTAAATAAATATTAATTTTGTTTAAATAATAAAACTCTAAAATTTAAAGCAAGAATTTATATAACTCGTGAATTTAATATGGAAAATATTATTATTGAAAATGAAAAAATTGGCAAAATAAAAGCAAGATTACTCCCAGATAAAAATCCTAAAACATGCGAAGCAATATGGAATGCCTTACCATTTGAAGTTAATTTAGCTCGTTGGGGAGAAGAATTATATGGTGAAATTCCTGTCTCAATCGGACAAGAGAATTCTCAAGTTGATTGTGAAGTTGGTGATGTAGGTTACTGGCCAAGTGGGAGTGGTTTTTGTATATTTTTCGGACCTACACCTGCCAGTAAGGAAGATAAACCAGTTGCTGCATCCCCGGTCAATATCTTTGCTAAAATTGAAGGAGATGCTAAGATATTTAATCAATTCTCTTCATTTACAGGAACTGTGACGAAAGGAGATTAAGACGCACAAACCAAAAGCGAAAGATTATTGGAACAAAAGATTCTCAAAAGAAAGAGCAATTTGGGGTAATAAACCCAGTAAAACTGCTTTTTGTGCCTTAAAATTATTTAAACAGCATAATATTCATTCGGTTTTAGTCCCTGGTTCTGGATATGGGAGAAATTCAAAATTATTTTCTGAACATGGTTGTAACGTAGTAGGTATTGAGATCTCAGAAATAGCTTTTAAGATGGCGAAAGAATTTGATCCAAAGACAAAGTTTATTAATGGTTCTGTTCTTGATATGCCTTTTACAGATGAAAAATATGATGCTATTTACTGTTTTAATACACTTCATTTATTTCTTAGAAAAGAACGTACTAAATTTCTTGCTAAATGTTATAATCAGTTAAAAGAGAATGGATTTGTTTTTTTCACTATGTTTTCTAAAAAAGAAAGAAGCTTTGGAACTGGAAAAGAAATAGAGGAGGATACATTTGAAAGCAAACCAGGTAGACCAACTCATTATTTTTCCAAAAAAGATTTAATACAACATTTTAATGATTATTCTATTATTAAGACGGGAATTGTGGAAGATCAAGAAAATCATGGTGAAATTGGTCCCCATATTCATAAATTAAGATATATTTTTGCTCAGAAATGAAGGAATGGGTTGAAAATTACCATAAAAAAGGTATTTTATATATATTTGTGGATATCAAAGATGTAGCAAAAACAGTGCTGAAAACTTCTCGCAAATATAAAAGGGAAGTATTTGTACCAAGATGGTGGTGGTTATTAGGGTGGTTACAGCTTACAAATATTAAAACTGCTGGAAAACTCTTTATTAAAATAGAAAAAAGTTAGGAAACCCTACCTGAAAGATAAAACAATAATGTATTACCCTTTTTTAATTTATCAAGCCAGAAAATAGTTATTAATTATATATATTAGATCTGTGGAATTACAATTAAAGAAAATTAAAGTTAAAATAGATCCTAGAAGAGGATTATCTATGGGATTTAAAGAAAAAATCAAGAATTTTTATAAATTGTTAACACATCCTAAAGTCGTGATAACAAAAATGCAATAAGATTAATATTTTCATCTTTCTAGAATAATCTTATGATAGAAAAAGCATTTGAACCTTTTGGTATAGCTCTTGAAGATTTTTATAACGGTAAAGAAGGAGTTAAGATCAATTTATATCGAGATGATGGACTAATAAGCGAAGTTCCTATTGGATACTTCTTTCGAAGCCCTAAAGATTTTTCAAGTATAGAAAAACAAGCAATAAGGTTATGTAAAGGTAAAGTTATAGATATCGGAGCAGGAGTTGGGCCACATAGTTTGGAACTTCAACGATTAGGTTTTGAGGTTTATGCAATTGATATATCCTCTCATGCTTGTAGCATAATGAAAAAAAGAGGGTTAAAAAATGTTCAATGCACAGATTTCTATAATCTTAAATTGGATTCATATGATACTATCCTTCTCTTAGGACTTTCAATCGGGTTCGTGGGAAATTTAAATGGATTGAAAAAATTCTTATCTTACTGTAAAACTCGCCTGAATCCAAAAGGAATAATAATTCTTGATTCGGTAGATATTCGCTTAATGGAAGAACAAATTTATCTTAATTATCAGGAAAGAAATCGGAAGTTAGGAAAGTATATTGGAGAAGCAACTTTCCAGATAAAATACAAAAATACCCTGGGAGATAAGTTTCAAAATTTACAAGTAGATCCCAACACTCTTAAAGAAATTACCCAAGAACTAGGATTATCTTGCAAGATTCTCGGAAAAGAAGAAGATGGAAATTATATAGCTATGATTTCTACATAATGCAATTTAATTTTTTATAAAGGTTAACGGTTAAAGCATTTATTATTTAAAGATTCTTATAAAAATGTATAGGAATAGATTGTATTGGTGTATTATCAAGATATTATTGAGATGATATGATTTATCGTGAAAGAGAGATTTCACGTAGATTTTATTTTATGACTCGAGTCGAGATTTATATAACAATGTGGCAATCGTTGAAAAAGCATAATCTACATTTTCTCCTGATAAAGCTGAAGTTTCAATAAAACGTAAACTTAATTGACTTGCTAATTTATCTGCCATATCAGCTGATATTTTTCTTAGATCAGTTAAATCTTTTTTATTCCCCACAATGAACCCTATTAACTCTTCAGACCTATTCTTTAATTGGGCAAGCACATCTGAAAACCATCTAGGAATGTTATTAAAACTTTCAGGTTTTGTCAAGTCAAAAATTAGAAAAACGGCATCAGAACCACGATAAAATTGTTGTCTCATAGTTTGAAACTTTTCTTGACCACCTATGTCCCATAATGCGAGTTGAATAATCGCATTTTCAATTTTAAAAATTTTACTACTGACATGTACTCCTAATGTGGGCACATACGATCTTCGAAAAGCGTTGTTTGTATATCTTAAAATCAATGATGTTTTCCCTACACTTGGATCTCCTACAATTATTATTTTAAATTGATAATCAATTAAATTACGATCGATAACTTGCTGATCAGGAAATTGTTCACCCCCAACTTGGGTCATTTCTTGGGTTTTTAATTCTTCTAAAAGGCTTGAGATACTTTTTTCAAGATCTTCTAATACTTGAACAAACTCTTCTCGGGGTGATTCTTTTTTTTCTAAATTTAAGATTTCTGTAGCGATTTCATCAAAAGGGACAGATAATTGATTCATATATTTATAAAAAATGACATCATCCACTTCTTCAAAAAATAGTCCTATGGCTGATTGACCAATATTTCCACGTCTTGATGGATCTTCCCATTTGATGTATTTGATCAATCCTTTTGAATTTAATGATGGGAAAGGGAGAATCACTAAAGATTCTGGGACAAGACCCTTTTCGCCTGTGAGAACTGTTAAGGTTTTAATACTTATATGAAGCAGATCCATCTGCGAAAATGTAGTTGGGAGCCATGCTACTGGATTTGGACCAAGATCATCACTCATTTCCATATATATAACTCCCGTTATTATTTTCTTCGGCATAAGAATCCCTCTTAATAATATAAATATTTAATATTAAGTTAAATCTTCGCTTTTATCTAATAATATAACGCTTTGATATAAATAATGATCGTAATGAAAAAAAAGTTAAAAATATAATTTTATAATCCAGAATACATAAGCCAGAAACTAACTAAATATCCAATTCTAACAAGAATGACAAGAAATCCTGGGACAGTTAATCCTTCTAATAATCCAAATATGCAAAAACATATTGAACCTGCCGATAAATATAAGAAATTTTTGCGTATTACACCCGAGGATTGAAATGCCTTATATAAAAAGCCAATACCAAGAAAGATGAGAACTGTTAATAGTAATCCTCCCATAAACATTCCAGCTAATGTAAATAGATTTACATTATAATCAATTAGGTTAATACTTGGAGCTTGGGGCGGCTCTGGAACAAAATTAAAAGATTCCAAAGGTTGAATAAAAATAATGATTTCAAATACTATTGAAAAAATTAGGATAATAATTATAATATATCGCTTAATTCTAGGAACTAGCAGTTCCGCTCCAATATACATCGAAACAATTACTACAGGAGCAAACCAAATATAAGACAAAATAGCAACTGTACCATTATTTGGCATATTTTCTTGGATTGTGAGAACAAATAGAAAATCAAGAAATACTCCTAAAAACATTAGACCAGCAAGCATATTAGCAATACCTAAATAAGTAAGTAATTTAGCATTTGTTTTTCTTGCTCTATAGATAAAAAATAGACCAAATATTATGCCAAAAACCACAACTCCAGTAGCAGTAATACCATCTATCCAACCATTTACATCTAACGGCAAATCTAAATTTCACGAAATTCTGTTGTTTTATTCATTGGAAAAAGAATTAATTATTATTTTATAATATAATTTTTCAATTTAATAAATAATTGGTTTAATGGGAAAGGGGGGATTTGAACCCCCGACCTCTTGGTCCCGGACCAAGTATCATACCAATCTAGACTACCTTCCCTCTTTATTCAATACAGAAATAAAGTACTCTAATTAAGTAATAGTAATTACTATATAGAAATTTTTAGAATGAAATAGTTAGAATTATAAAAATAAGGTTAATCCTTAATCTTCTCTAAGATAGAGATGATTCGGTAAATTGTAGTCCTACTATGGAAAGGAATATTCGGATCTTGGCTTAAATCATCAACCATGTACATAACATTACTGGCACGCACTCCTGGTGTTTCCTCTTCACGATGTAACTCATTAATACCTCTTTGAGCTATTCTTTTTATATTTCGGGGAACACTGCGGTCATTTAGCATACCATTTAATAGGTTTTCTACGCCTTCAAATGCCTCTTTCAATTCTTCAGGAGAAACTTTAGCCACGAAGAAATCACCAAGAAAAGTATTTATGATATATAATGAGAATATTAAGTGAAATATTACTTAAAATATATTTTTTTTGTTTTAAATAAAAATCTAATATATACCAAATTCACGTATATCTCGTTTTAATTGAGGTATTTTTTCTCCAATATTTTTTATTTGATTCTGAGAATTAATAAAAATCGTTGTAAAATCGTCAATTTTTCCTTGATCTATTCTAGATACGAACTCAAATGAAATCTTTTGGATATTGTCAAATATTTGATCAAATTGTTCTGTTTTTTTAATTAGTTTCTCGTTTACAGATTTCCCTTGTTTTCGAACCATGTTTCGAAGTTTACCACGTGGTATTCTAACTGTTTCTATCAGTTTATCGCATTCATTAATAAATTCATAGGATTTTTCTTTGTTTTCTTCACTAAGCTTAGCTTCTATTATTTCTGTCCTATAACAATTTAAACGACCTCGAGCGAATGTATCAAAATTAAGGGAAATTGAATCAATTCCCTCTCTCACCAAGAATCGGAGGAAATCAGGGTCATCACTTGGAGCTTGTCCACATATTCCTACTTTTCTCTCAAATTCATGAGCTGTTTTAATCAAATGGCTAACAGATCTTCTTATTGCTTCACTGTTTGTATTGTAGTTGTAATTTTTCATTAATGGAATCATTTTTTCATTATCTCGCCCTACACCGTAGGTTAATTGGGTCAAATCGTTTGAACCAATACTAAATCCATCAAAATATTGACTAAAAATATCAGCACATATAATATTTGAAGGAATCTCTGCCATAACATATACCTTAAGTCCATCCTGACCTCTTATTAATCCCTCGCTCTCCATGATATTCATTATTTTTTGGGCTTCTTCTGGGCTTCTACAAAAGGGCAGCATTGGGATGATATTTTTTAAACCCCAATCTCTGGCTTTTTTGATTGCACGTAATTCTAACATAAAAGCATTCTGAAATTCATCGTGAACATAACGTGAACATCCTCTAAATCCAAGCATTGGGTTATTCTCTTCTCCCTCATAAATCCAACCCCCTATAAGATTTGCATATTCATTCGTTTTAAAATCTGAAAGTCTTACTACACATTCAGCAAGACTTCCATCAGATAAGATTTTCCATACTCCTGCTGCAATCGTTGCAATTCCTTCTGCTAATTTTTCCACATAAAATTCTTCTTTATCGTCATATCCAACTGTGAGATTTCTGATTTTATCTAAAGTTTGTTTTAACTGAAAGATTTCTTGATTAAAAGGATCTTTATGATATAAATCGCTTTTTTTAATATTTTCGATCTTCTTTCTTTGATCCAATAAAATATCATATCTCATGATTAAAGCTTCGAAATCTATTAATGCATTCGGGTGAATTTGGATCTCATCATTAATTATAAATTCTAATCTTGCTAATCCCGTTCCATCTGGATACTTTCCAGAAGATAAAGCACCTTTTGGGATTCCTAAATTTACTAATACCTTAGTTTGGGTACTAGGAAGTTTTTCAAATTCGATTGTGTCAAAATCATACTCAACATCTTTTAGCCATATCCTAGGCTCTCCTTCGCTACAATCAATAGTGACATATTCAATACCTTCACGTTGTTGTTCTTTCATTATTTGTACTATATTATCCGCACCGACGATAGACGCTATGTTTAGTTCTCTAGACACAATGGCTGCATGGCATGTAGGTCCACCTCTTTGTGTTATAACACCTCCTAAATTCTGCATATAAGAAGTCCAATCAGGGTTAGTCTCCTCTGTAATAAGTATATCCCCTTCTCTTAATAAGTAAGCATCGTTGATAGACTCTATCACTTTTACTTTTCCAAATCCAATTCTTCTACCTATAGCAATTCCTGAGTTTTCAATTAACATACCTTTTTCAATCAATTCTTCAGGATCTTCAAGAAGATAGAAGATTTCTTCAACATCTCCTTTAATGCTATGAACAGTTTCAGGACGAGCTTGAACAATGTAGACTTTCCCATTATTACCTACAGCCCATTCGATATCCATTCTTCTTCCATAATGATCTCTAATTTTTTGGGCATATTCAGCTAATACATAGACTTCATTTTCATTAACACAATATTTCAACTGTTTTTCTTGGGGTACAATCACTACTTCAGTCCCTATTTTTTCCATCCCTTTAGAAAAGACCATCATTTTCTCTTTTTTTACAAGTTCACGACGAATAATTCTCAGCTGTTTTGGGTCATGTTTAAATACAATAAATTCATCTCCTTTTTCTATTCCTTGAACAATTAATTCTCCTAAACCCCAAGTTCCTCTGATAACCACCACATTTGGGTTTCCTGAATCAGGATCTTCTGTGAACATAACACCGGATGACTTTACACCTTCTATGCCTCCTGCCATCTCTTGAATTCCTACTGAAAGTTTCACAGCAAAATGATCAAAACTTGCTCTTTCACGATACATAGTTGCTCTTGTGGTAAAAACCGATGCCATATCCTTCAATATATATTCTAAAATCTCTTTTTCACCAGTTATATTTAAATGAGTATCCTGTTGTCCGGCAAATGACGCATCAGGAAGATCTTCTGCTGTAGCAGAACTTCTCACAGCAAAGGTGGATTCAACTCCAATCATTTCAATCAACTTGGTGTATGCGTCTAAGATTTCATCTGCTAAAGAATCAGGTATTTTTGACTTCTCAATAACATATCGAATATTTGCACAAATTTTATCTACTTTCTCAACAGCTCTAATATCTTCTGACTTCAATTCATTAGAAATATTCTTAATGTCTCTTGCTATTAATTCTCGAAGAGAAACTTCCTTCTCTTTAATAGTATAGAAATTAGTATCTAAAACATAATCAAAAGCTTTTGAAGTTACTGCAAATCCAAAAGGAACAGAAATCCCAAAACTTAATAATTCTCCAAGTGATGCGTTTTTACCCCCAACAAGAGGGACATCATTCACTCGAATATCTTGAAAGAACTTTATGTATTTATAATCATTCATATTTAAGAGAAACCCTTGTATATGCTTTGAAATGAGAATTTCTCCATATAGTAAATCTCCTTCTAATTATAAATTAAACGTTAATAAAAAAAGTAACGTCATAAAATTATCTATTTTAATTCTTTCTCAAAAATATCGAAATCAGAACTAGAGTAAAGGCAAAACACAACCTCTTCAATTTGCGTGTCGCTATACAAATATTCTTTTACTGTAGATATCATTATTTTTGCACATTTATCGATAGGATACCCAAAGATTCCTGTAGATATAGCAGGAAATGCAATTGTCTTTAAATTATGTTCATCCATTAATCTTAGACTATTTAATGTAGCATTCTTTAGTTTAATATCCTCATTTCCCTCTCCCTTTCTTGGTCCTACTGCATGAATTACGTAATTAGCTTTTAAATTCCCTCCAGTTGTAATTACTGCACCACCAACAAATGTGCCTCCAATTTTATCACATTCTTGTTGGATCTTTGGACCTCCCTTTCTTCGAATTGCCCCAGCCACCCCTCCTCCTAATTTCAACTGAACATTGGCAGCATTGACTATAACTTGAGTAGTCAATTCAGTAATATCACCTTGAGTTAATATAATCTTTGAATTTTTTATATCTAACTCCTTCATAAATTCCCTCTGTTTGATTATCTCATCTTATTGTGGTGATTGTTCTTCTCTGCTTTTCTTGAATATTTCATCGAGTTTTTGCCTATCTTCATCGGACATTTTACTCATTGCTTCCAAATTTTGCCTCATTAAATCCATCATTATTTTCTGTGAAATAATTTGATTTAAAACAGGTAAACCTATTCTCATTCTTGTCAATTCGTAGTACATCATTTTTGCTATTTCTCTCATCTCCATTAATTCTTCTTTTGTCATTCCTTCTTCACCAATACCTGGACAATCAGCATCAACAACTATAAAATTTTTACCATCAAACTCTAATGGATATGTACGGCAACTAAGAGGACGATTATCGTAAACTAAACACTTTTTATCTTCCTTATTATACAATGGGCATTTAACATTTAGTAATTCTTCAAGAGGTACAGTTTGCAATGGGTCACTAGGCGGTTTCTCTTCTTTTCCTTCCTCTGGTGGAGGAGGTAAAGGTTTTAATATTAAATCAATCCCCCCATCTGGCTTATTATAAATATCTAAATATGGCATAAAATTTGCAACCACACCATTTCGAGCCCATAACTCTAAATCCCATAATGTGATCGGAATGGGACCTCTCGCAGAACAACAGTCATCACAGCGAGTACATTTGAAGGTAAATTTAGCTTTTGGTTTTTCTTCAGGTACCTTTTCTTCTACAACAACCTCTTCTGATTTATCTTCTGTGACTTCTTCTTCTTGTTTCTCATTTTCTTGATTGTTTTTTGACATTTACTCAAAACCTCTCTATTAATATTTTTCATATTCAAATAAGATTATCAAAAAATTGAATTTATACTAAGTAAAAAATTTTATTTTTTAATTTTATAATAATAAGCTTATCTACAATAGTACTTATATCAAAATATATTATACAATCATTAACATTAAATAGAATTAACATTTAACCTTTCTATTAAAGATTCATTATTTTTTAAGAAAAATCTAAACTTGAAATAAATTATGGAGTCGCTTTTAGTAAAAAAATTAACTATCTGGTTATTGCTCACATGTAACATGTTATTTGCTTTTATAATTGGTTTTACGATTCCAATTTTAGAATCTGAAAGTAAATATAATCTTGGATTCGTAATGATACCACTTCTTATAATTCTAAACTACATCATAATTGATAGATTTCATTACTATTTAACCCACAAGGAGGAAAATACTCATGCAGGTAATAAAAAAGCTGAAAGCAATTAAAAAACCAGTAATTGAATTTGAAAATAAAAAATATATATTTTCAATTAGATCGATAATTTTACTCGCATTGGGGGCACCTATTTCAGCCTATCTTATTTATTTATTCTTTGATTGGAAAGAGCAGTTCTGGCTGCATGAAATAGTGGTGAAACAAACAGTATATTTCCTAAATTTGTTTTTTAATATGGGAGCAGAAGCTGTATACGCACCAAGTGGAAAATATTATTGGAAGTTTGTTATTCCAGGGAAAGATCCGATTTCATTCGAGACCTTTTGCACTGGTATACAAGCCATATGCATTTTCGCGGGAATCATCATTTTCACCCCTCACAGCCAAGATGCGATGACAAAAAAAGATATTGTGTGGCGGAAAACAAAAGCTCTAGTAGTTTCTTCAGTAATCTTTTATGTGGTTAATATAATTCGAATGCTTATTCAAATTGATTTATATTATATTGGATATGCGTGGAAAGATATTCATTTCTCAATAAGCGCAGCAAGCTCGTTCATTGCAGCTATAATTGTTCTTTTGATGCATAGATGGATACCTGAATTTATTATTTCTATAATCTATGTAGGAACATTGATAAGTGAACCTATAAAGCAAAAAAAAAAAGAAAAAATAAAAAATATGGTGGAATCTACGAAAAAAGTTGAACTAAAGTTAATGCGACCAGTTTTAAGAATGGAGAAAAAAGGGTTTGATAAGAATATTTCTGAATGGGCAGAAGATTTTGGGTATTCAATTGAAGGAGAGCATTTAGTGATCCCAGAAACTAACGTTTCAGATTTTATAGAATTACTTATGATGGATAAACCCTTTACGACTGAAAATAAATTAAAAAAATAAAGTATTATTCCTCTATTTATTAATTAAATAAGAAAGTCTAGTTTAACGAGATATGTTGAATTTTGAAACTGAACAAAAAGTTGTTCAAATAGGGAAAGTAAAGATCGGCGGACAACCTGGGGAGAATCCAACTGTCTTAATTGGTACTGTTTTTTATGCAAAACATGCAGCATTATTAAATGAAAAAACTGGAGAAATAGATAAAAATCTTACCGAACAAGAGTTGAATAAATTTACAGATATTATTGAAGATACAAAATTACAAGGAGTAATTGACGTTATAGGTTCATATCCAGATGCACTTATAAAACAATGTGAATTCATTGCGGATAATGTGGAGTATCCTTTTTTAGTTGATGGATTGAATGATTCCTCTCGAATTCCAGCAATGAAAGGACTATCTGAAATAGGATTGTTAGACAGAGCCATATTAAACAGTATTGATGAGAATACAAATGACGAGAGTATAGAAAAGCTAAATGAAATTGGTGTGAAAAATGCTGTTTTGTTAACTTTTGGAAATAGATATATATTTCCTAAAACCAAGTTAAAATTCTTAGAAGAGACGCTTATTCCAAAAGTTAAAAAGGCAAATATTGAAAATTATATCGTTGATACTGCTGTATTAGATTTACCTTCAATTTCAATAAACTTTGAAACCACAAGGTTAGTTAAAACTAAATTTGGAATACCCACCGGATTTGCTCCTGCTAATGCGATTTATGGATGGAATTATGTAAAAAAATTTGGTGAGAGTGCTCGATGTGGCGCAATTGCTTCAATAATGGCATATTGTGCTTCCGCTCCTAGTGATTTTATTTTATTTGGTCCGATTAAGTTTGTTAACTGCATAGCACCTGCAATTTCCTTAATATGTGGGGTGAATTCTTATTATCGAAAAAGAGTATTAAGAAAAAAAATATTGGAACCTACTCCATTAGATGTTATTTTTTAAAATTTTTCTCATATTATTGTATTAGATGAAATAGACATCTTTTAATACCATTTTGAATGGATTAGGCTGCAAACCTTTCAAATTCGATACATATGATAAAATACTTATTCTGGACGAAATCAATATAACAGGATACAGTTCTTCAATTAGGCGTTTTTGAATTTCATAATAAATCTCTTCTCTGAGAGTAGCGTTAGTCTCTTTCATTCCTTCTTCTATCCATTGGTCGATCAAACTATCATTCATATGTTCATAGTTAGTTTTACTATAGTAATCGATCATCCCATTATGCGGATCATTATAATCATAATTCCAACCAAAAGTAAAAAGTTGAAATGGAGCCTCCCAATCTTCTGGTATGACTTTGACTCCAATTTGTTTAAGCTTATCTGTAGCTAATCCCATACCTTCTGATGAGGGGATTCCATACATCATATCGAATGTGTATGTTGCAAGGGGTGTTTCATTAGTTACTAACATTTCCCATTCATTCCCAGAGCTGATATCATCATTCGCAGTTAGATTAGAGGTTCCAGGCCACCCTGCATCTTTTAATATTTGTCGTGCTAATGAAATATTATAATAAGGAACATTAAAATCAACTGTGTTAGAGTATAAAATGCCTTCTGGAATAGGAGATCGAGCCTTTATCATCCTGTTGGGCAACACTTCCTCAACTTGATAAGTATAGTTTATAGCATATGAGATTGCCTTTCGCATGGTAAGATTAATGAGTTCATTATTTATTCCAATAAAAAAATATTGTATTGGAGAATATTCTCGAACTGTAATCCCTGGTTCATTTTTGAGTGTCTGGATCGACGAATTGGGATAGAGTATATGGTAACTGGGATGTAATATACTAATTTCTTTTGCCAAAAATGCGTTCCATAAATCCTCACCTTCAGTGGTATCTTCATAAAATTTAAAAACTAATTGGTCGACATTAGGCTTTTTGGTCCAGTAGTTTGTATTGGGAGTCAGTGTTAAATTGATATGAGGCTCATACCCCTCATATATAAAAGGACCAGTCCCAACCAAAATATCGGTGTTCAAATTAATAGTTTTATTAGCAGGGGTTGATTTAGGCGATAAAATACTTGTGATAGTGTGAGTTAACAAATGCAGGAACGGAACATAAGGCTCATTTAGCACAAATTTTACAGTATATTCATCAACAACTTGAGTTTCATTTATAATCCAGCGTCCATCTGGTAGTTGTAATAGATATTCTAACCAAAACTCGACTAAACGATGAATCCTATCAATATTCCATTTAACTGCTGTTGCATTAAATGGTGTTCCATCGTGAAACTTTACACCTCTTCGAAGGGAACAAGTTAATTCTGTAGGATTATTAGGATCGTTCCACTCATAACTTTTTGCTGGAACAAAGATTAATCTTGGTTGTTTGCCTGTATAATCGAAATCAAATAAAGTTTCAGAAACTTGAGCGAGCACATAATTAGAGGGAAAGATAGGATCAACGCTCACACCTTCCCCTGGAATACCTATTATACAAATACCTCCTTTAGGCTCTTCACTTAAATAATAATACCACTTACAATGCCTGCTATAGCAACAGCAGTAATTATTCCGCCAGCAATAATTGCTTTGTGTTCAACAAAAATTTTTTTCTTTTTAGGAGCTTTCTTTTTGTGACCTTTTTCCTCAACACTCATTTTAATCCACATTTAAATATTTTCTGATTATCAAGTTAACAATCTGACAATTTTTTTAGATTTCATATTAATGTGTTAAATGATAAGTTGAATACTTTTATACTTAAAATTTACTAGTGTGGGAATCTTAGATCTAAACCTACTAAGTAAATATATTGGTTTTTCTCTAATATAAAACTAGCTTACCATTGATTCAGTTCCAATACTATATCTTTCAGTGATATTTAAAATTAGAAACATAATTTTAAATCCAAGTTGGGAGTAAGGTATTAAAAAGTTAAGCTATATATCTTAATAATAAGTCTTTTGTTTGGTCTAAAAATTTAGATAATTTTCGATTAATTTTCTTCTTTTTTTTTTCTTCATCAGTTAAAAATAAAATAAACATTGTTTCATCAGATATATGAATTCTCCTAAAAAGGATTATAGAGTCAGCAACTTTAAATATTGCTTCTTCTTGTTTTAATGCTTTAAACTTTGCAAAAATTTTAAATATCATCGCAAATTGAGGGGCAGATACTTCAAAGGCATTTATTAATTCCTCTGATCTTGGAATTTTAGTTAACGCCATTGCCTTTGGTGAATAAAAATCTGATAACACTAAACCATCAATACTTAATAATAATGCCAAATATGTATCTGTTTCAGTGGAGAAATTTTTAAGATTTAAATTGATAATATCCCTATTTGGACTTAATTTAGCTATTCCTGAGGAAAATGCTCTTAATATTGTAAATATCTGAAATATACTGGTTATATAAATTTCAAGTGATTCCTCAGGTGAAATTTGAGCTAATCTTTTTTTAATGAGTTCAATATTTTCTTTTATTTCTCCAGAATCTATAATATCAGAATCTCCTTTTGAGAGAATGTATATAATTGGTGTAGATTGATTAAATTTTTTAAGAACTTGTTTAAGATCTTGAAGATATTCAAAACTTTCTTCAAATCTGACTTTATTTCGAATATCAATAAAATAAAATAAGAGATCTGCTTCATACAGATATATTTCAGCTTTATTTATGTATTTTTTACGAAATTGCAATTGCCCACCTAAATCCCAAAGAAAAATTGTAGCCCCTAATGCTTCAATTGATTTAATGCTAGCACCTACCGTTGGTTTTAAGCCAATTAATTTACTATATTTTCGATCAACTGACAATAAGAAACTAGTTTTTCCACTATCATCAAGACCAGAAAAAAGAATCTTCATTTTACGATGACTGGTTATAGGAGTCGAAGGATTTCTTTCGATTTCAATTAGTTTTTTAAGCAAATCGTAATAAAAAGGTGCAATACTCTCTTGAGCTGGATAATTTTTCATCAATTTTAGATCAAAACTATTAAAAAATTCAATAACAATAGGTTTTATTCTATTTATATTGTTATATAAAAAATTTCTACTATATTCATCAACTAATATTGAAAAAGCAGTAGGAGTAGGAGAATTAGAAGATTCTGAATTAATACAATGAAAAAATGTTAGAGATGTAACATTAAAATCTGGATATGGTAAAATCGCAAAGTACTGCAAATTTAGAATGTCTATACTTGATGAGAAAGTTCGATCGCTTATAAATAAACTTAGGTTCTTAATTGAGATTTGCGTAACATCTCTAGTTGTTAAAGTAAGAAGATTTTTATTTTTTGTCTCTTCTTTAATCTCTGCTAATTCTTTATCACTATAATATTTCGGCCAAGCATAGATTGGTTGTGGACCTAATTCTCCATAAGAACTGAATATAAAACCCTTAATAATTGAGTTGTTAAATAGTTCTTCCATCGCTTAAGGTAATTTTTGGTATTATAAATTTTAAATTATATAAATTTATTTAAGCAATATTAATTATTAATAGCTTTACTATTAAAATCATAGATGATCTTAAAAAAAATAGCAGAAAGTATTAAAAATAATCGAAATATAGTAGAAAAGCAAGAAATTAATCCCTTTATCCAATATATAGATAAAAATTCTTTTAAAAGTTCTAAGGTATTTTCAGATATCGGAGAAGATTCAGCAGCTATAACAAATGAAGATAATTATATATTAATAACTACTGATAGAATAAAAACATCTTTTGTTGAAAATTTCCCTTATGGCGCTGGTTTTTCTGCTATCTTAGTTGGAGTTGATGATATTTACTGTTGTGGAGGCACTCCATTAGCTGCTAGTTTAATTATCTCCTATAAAGAAGAAAAAATTGGACAACAAATTATAGAAGGAGTAAGTGAAGGTTCTAGAAAATTTCATGTACCCATTGTAAGAGGTCACACAAATCCAAAAGGAGACCATTATGAATTAAGCTCTACAATGGTAGGAGAAGTTCAAAAAAAACATTATATATCGGCAAAAAACGCTCAAATTAATGATTATATAATTTTAGCTGTTGATTTTGATGGAAAAGTTGGGAAAGCTAGTGATTTGTATTGGGATACAGTGACTTTCAAAAAGTCAAAGGAAATCCTCCATAAAAGAAAGTCTATGAATAAAATTGCTAAATTACAATTAGTAAATTCTTCAAAAGATATTTCTAATGGTGGAATTTTTGGTACCTTGCACCAATTGATAAAATATTCAAATGTGGGGGCAGATGTGAATATTAACAATATTAATATACCTCCTATATTAATAGATAAAGGTTATAATTTAGAGAAATATATTAAAATGTATTTAACTACGTCATATATAACAACTGCTACCCCTCGTAATTATAACTCAGTAATCGATGTGTTTAATGAATTTGGAATGACTGCAAACGTAATTGGTAAAATTATTAAAGAAAAAAATCTTTTGAAAATAAATAATGGGATTGACTCCATTAATGTAATTAAAGTTTAGAAATTTTAGGATGTAATCTTAATGGATATTGATATAAAAAAAGGTTTTTTTACAGCATGTATCATTTCTTTATTTTTCTTTTCTTATCTATATTTTTTTGCTGTAATGAATTCCAAATATTTTAAAGATTTCAAAAAATACAATTTTACTATATCAGAATTAAATATAAGTCAAGGAACAGATAATCATTCTATTGAATGTAAATTAAATAAGTTAGCGTGGATTGAAGTTCAGTTAATCCTAAAAATCACTTCCAATCAAAGCGGTCAAGTATCGTGCGAATTTATGGACTTTAAAGGCGGTAAATATTTTAAGAGTGTAGGTAAATCAATAAATCTAAACGGAAACAATGAAACTCAAACAGTTCGATTATTTTCACGCCCCTCTATCTTAACATTTCCAGGAAAGTATAACTTCTCATTGAATATTAGCGGCTTGTTCAGTTATAACAAGGATTTTGAGATTATTTTCGGTATGGGTTATATCACACTAATTTTATTCTCATCAATTCTTGGAATTGGTTTAATATTAATCCTAATAAAGAAATCAGAAAGCAAGGGTATAAAAACAGCAACACCAACTCCTAAAGAGTATAGTCTAGCGGAAATAGCTGAAATTGTTAATAATAAAATAACCTGCCCTGAGTGTAAAAAAGTGATAAATGAAGGTTTAGCCTTTTGCCCTGAATGTGGGAGTAGAATTCCTGAATTTATGAGATTTAATCCAAATTCAGCACGAGGATTATAAATCTTATAGTTATTTTAATTTTAAGATACTTATTTATTAAGTTCGATAAGAATAGTAAGGAAGAGAATACTTTTTATACTGTTGATTATTTTGTTTCCACTTTTTAAACTTTCTAATTAAGAGGAGAATGACATGAATGGCAATATTCATGAGTAGCATCAGTCAATGCACCGCACATTGGACATATAATTTTTTTTAATTTCTTCTGTTTGATTTCAGCTTCTTTCTCTGCTTGAAATTTCGCCAGTTTTTCAGCGATTTCTTTTGCTTCTTTTTCTCTCGCTTCCTTCTCTGCCTTCATCTTTGCTTCCATTTCAGCCTTTATTCTTGCTCCTCTTTCAACTCTTTCTTTCGCTTCTCTTACAGCTCGTTCTTCGACTTCTCTTTCTTCTCTTTCTTTCGCTTTTTTTTGCACCCATTCTCTCAATTCTCTCTCTGCTTTTTCTTTAGCAATTTTCTCCTCTTTTTCTCTTGCTTCTTTCTCAGCTCTTTCTTTTGCTTCCATCTTTGCTTTTTCTTTAGCTTCTCTTTCTGCCTTTTTCAAAAGCTCCTTCTGTACATGTTCAATTTCCTTTTTTTCTTTTCTTTGTTCCAACTTAAATTTAACTTTATCTTTACTCTCACCAACTTTTTCCTTAACTTGTGAAGTAAATTTACTTAACCTCTCTTTACTACTTCCAATTCTTCCTTTTAACTTTACTTTTAACGAACTGCCTTCCTTCTCTTCTAATTCCTCTGGATCATTAGAATTATTGTTTACATTTTTTTTATTATTAAATTCCTGCATACCATTATTTCACTTTATATTTCTTTATTAAATTATGATTAACTTTCATCGAGATCTATACTTTTTATTTATCATATATATATTTTGGATAATAGAATGCATATATTAGACAAGATTTTTTATTTTAAAGACGTGCATTTTGAAGTTAATTAAACTGTTTTAGAGAAAATTTTAAAAACAATTTAATAATTTTAAATTTTCTCATTACTAATTATCTGGTGTAAAATAATGGATTTTGACTTGAAAAGAAAATTTGAAGGGATTGTTTCTATTATTGGAGCAAGTGAAATTTCTAAAGAAATTAGAGAAAAAACGGTTGAAATTGGCAGATTAATTGCTAAAAATAATTTTGCTATAGCATGTGGTGGACTTTCAGGTGTAATGGAAGCCGTATGTAAAGGGGCTAAGGAGGAAGGAGGATTTACTATTGGAATTATACCCTTTTTGGAAAAATCAGCTGCAAATAAATATGTAGATTTAGTTATTCCATGTCCATTTTCACAGGCTCGAAATATTGTTGTTGTCTTAACTGGTGATATATGTTTAGCTATAAGTGGTAAAGCAGGTACGTTATCTGAGATTTCATTTGCATGGATATATCAAAAGCCAATAGTAGCTTTAACGAATATAGAAGGTTGGTCTTCAAAAATTGCTAATACTAAATTAGATGACAGAAGATCTGATATAATCTACGGTGTTAAAACACCTAAAGAAGCAATAGAAAAAATAGTTGAACTATTTAAAAAAATTGATCAAAAGAAGTTAAAAAGTATTAATAAGTTCTAATCTTTTTTATTCCTTAAAATGAAATACTCTTTTTCCTGTAATTGTGCCTTAACGCTAAATCCTACTTTTTTAACTAAATTAATAAAATATTCAATGCTCTGCTCCTTATTCCAACGAGTGCCATATCCAGTTATTATTTCTTTGCCTTCAATTTGAACTTTAATCGGAATTACAAAGATTCTTTTGTTTCTTGTATTTTTTGGAATCATTAGATCCCACATTATAAATTCTCCATTAGCTTTCAAGACTCTATAAATTTCTTTCAATACTTTTTCATGATCACTTTTAGGCATATACATCAATGAAAAAAATGCGGTTACTGTATCAAAAGTTTCATCTAAGAATTTCAAATCTTTTGCATCCATTATGATTTTGAGACTTTCTTTATCTCCTGCTTTATATGACTCTTCAAGTTCGCTTTTTCGTAAATCAATTGCTACTACACTACTTCCTTTCAGTTGTCCAATCACACCCTCTCCTCCTGCACCTATATCTAAAATCCTTCCTTCCAATTCAGTGTTACTTAAATTGATTTTTTGAGGATCAGTAAAAGCTATACTCACATTTTCTACATTTTCGATTAAATTTTCAACATTTTTTTTGGTGGCATACCATTCACCATCAATTTTCTTTCCAATAAGTTTTTTAGTTTCAAAATAATTTTTAATGGATTCTTCTGTTTCACCACTTGAGAACATTTCGACAATTTCCACGATATCAAAATATTTTAAACCATCCACTTCTTTCATAATTTTATTTAAATTTGACTACTCCTTTAATATTTTTTTATTTACACCTTAAATTATTTGGATAAAGGGATTTTTGTAAGAAATTTTAATATAAAAAAAAATATAATTCCGTTTAGGATGGACAGAGTAATTCAATCTAATTGAAAAATGAATTTATTAGGATTTTTAATTATATTAATTATAAAGCATAATTTAAATAAAGGATGATGTGATTTATTTTAATTACAAAAGAATATATTTGTAATTTTACTTTTATTATTCTAAAGGTGAAATTAATTTGGAAAAGGATCTCAAGCAATCTATACTCTATCTAAAAAAAGAGGAACCACAAGCTGTTGAACCATCTAAAATTCTTTTTACAGGGCTAGACGGAGCTGGTAAAACATCTATTATTTTAGCACTCCAGAGAGAATTCTCAAAGATAGCGATCTTATCCCCTACCAGAGGAGCACAGAGAAGAATATTCAGCTTCTTAGGAAAAGATATTAGTGAATGGGATTTGGGTGGACAAATTAGTTATAGAATCTCCTATTTAAAGAATCCTGGTAAATATTTTGATGGAACTGAAATAGCAATTTATGTGATAGATATCCAAAATAAGCCAAGAATGCCAGAGGCAATTAGTTATTTCAAGGATGTTATTGAACAATTTAAAAAATTAGAGATTGAACCGCCTATTTATATCTTTATGCATAAATATGACCCTGCGTTAAAAAGAAACGCTCCAAATGAAATGAAAAACCTAATCATAGATTTAAAAGATAAAATTAGAAACGTTACTGATTATAAAGAATTATATTATTATCAAACCTCTATTTATGATTTACCCTCTATTATAACCGCTATGTCTGAAATTCTTTTAAGTTTATATCCAAAATCAGAGTTAATAGATAAGACCATGATTGAGTTTGCTAAGAAAGTAAATTCAGAAGGTGTCGTTATTATTGATTTTAACTCATTAGTAGTAGGGTCATATTATCAAGATGATGAAACCAAGCATCTGTTGACCGCTAGTACTCCTTATTTTTTGTCCTTGCATGAACAAATGCAATATACAAATGTTATGGAAGATAAATTTGAAGATCGCATGATAGTGCAAAGATTTGGGAAAAATTTTATATTTAAACAAATCGATATTACGAAAGATTCACCATATTATTTATTGCTCCTTAAAGAAGATCCCGTTTTTCATAAGGAAGATTTCGAATCTTTTGCAAATCTATTGAAAGAGATTCTCTCTAAATAATACTATATAAAAAATAACTATTGTCTACCTCTTTGATATCCTATTGTATCTAACTTTAAGAGAATCTCCTTTTAAAAAAAAATGATAATTTTGTAAGATTTAATTTAAACTAGTGCACCGCCAATTAAACCCAATATTCCCCCTGCTAAAGCTATATAAAAACCGATCCACAACCCCCAAGAAAAAGTTATTCCCGATTCACTAAAACTATCCCAAAACATATTAACATTTGGATCAATAGTCGATATAGTTTCTGCTATTTCACTCATACCAGTTAGAAGGTCAATTATCAATAGAACTGGTCCTAAAAGTATTAGGATGCCCCCACTAACTCCTATAATTTTCAATTCTTTAACTACACTTACAATACAGAGAACTGATCCTATTACTATTAAAATTCCTCCAATTAACATCAATATAGCTATATCTGGTGTTGCCATAGTTCCAGTTGATATGTAAGTTCCAAATCCAGTAAGATATGCTCCACTTGTTAATTCCAATACTTCATCAGTTACTTCATATTTATACCAGCTCAACTCTGGAAAAATAAAACTAAAGATAATACTCAATAATCCTATACAAGCCCCAATCATACCAAGAATTTCTCCAGACTTCATTCTTTTAACTTTTTTTTATGAGATCTTCATTGAATTTATAATAGAATTAAATTAATCTGATATTATATAAAATTTACTTAATTTTGTATTATTTCAAAAATAACTAAAATTAATTTTTATAGAATTCAACACCTCAATTTAAACAATTAAAAGCATGTAATATCTAAGAGGAAAATATTGATTGTACAAAGATTTAAGAAGATAAGTCAAGTAGGATTCTCTCTAAATAGTTAAAATTTTATTAGTCCATTTTTTGAATTTTATTTTTTTAAGAAATCACTGTTAGAGTAATTATCATAAACTAAATTATAGTTGCTAACATTAATAAAATTAGAATTTCATAAATAAAATAGATAACATTTTATATTAAAGGAGGAGAGAACTAGCTATAATCATATGTCAGAATTGTGGTACTACTAATAATGAAGCAACTAATCGTACTTGCAGAAAATGTGGAGCATTACTGCCAATATCTTCAAAAACTACGCGAGAAGAAAAATTGGCACGCAAGAAAAAAGAGAAAAAGAAACAAGAACAAAATGTATCCAATTTGGATTTACAAGAAATACCTACAGAAGAGTTAAAGATTGATCAATCTCCAATATTAGAAGAAATTCCTCTAGAAAAAATAAATGATCAAATTAATGACACTTTAGAAAGTAGCTATCAAGAAAAACCTACAGATAAACCAGAAGAACCAGATACTTTAAAGGAAATTCCCCCAAAACCATTTAAAAGCTCTCTCATCACGACTCATAAACCTTTACCAAAGCCGCTTCCAAGATCGGATGATACGATTTCAGATGCTTTTAAAGAGCTTAAAAAATCTGTTCTTGAGGAGGAGGCTGAAGAATATAAACTGAAATTAGCACCATTATCAAAAGATATTAAAGAAAAAAGCGAATCAGCTTTATTAAAACAACAAAAATTAGAAAAAGACATGACGGAGGTTTTAAGTTTTCTTTCGAAAAAAATTTCAGTTAAAAAGTTAGAAGTACATAAACCTGTCAAAAAGACAGAACCTAAAAAGAAAATACCTCCTACAAGTATGAATGAGATATTAAAAGAGCTAGTAAATCTTGATTCAAATATTGAAGCATCTGCGATACTTAAAACAGATGGTGAAATATTAGCTTCTGCAATCTCAACTAGAATATCTGACTCTTTATTTGCAACTATAGGTATGAATCTATCAATGATAGGAACAGATATAATTGAAGGTTTAAGTGCTGGTACATTAAAATCTATTTCAGTGCAAGGTTCAAATGGAGTGTTAAGCTTAGCTCCAATTGATATAAGGAATCCGAACTTAAAAGATATGATTTTAATATTATTTTCAGATCCTAAAGTAAAAAGCGGAATTATTTCATTTGCTGTTCATATAGTAAAAAAACAAGTAAAAGAGTATCTTGGTTTTGATGAATAATAGACAGTATTATTTAAATATTCAAATTTGTTTATTATAATTTCCTTTGAACAGTAATTTTATTAATTTGAACTGTCTTAAAATATCGTAAATTATAGGGTAATTCCTGCAAAAAAGAGTTAAATTCATAAATTGAAACGAGAGGAACTTGATTATCATTTAATTTAATATGGTTATCTTCAATAGTAACCATGAGTGGGATTAAAATAAATGGTAAATAGTTCTTTATACATACATTTTGTTCAAATAATTTCATAATAAGGTTTGAAAAAACTTCAGGATTTTGCTTTAGTGCTAAAACACGACGCAATTGTAGGTTTGCTGCTTCATTCAAAGAATTAAAAATGTCTTTACGTTTCCATTGTTTTGCATCTATTATCAAAACATATTTTGAATAAATACCAATAACATCGACTTCATATCTTTTCTGTAAAGTCTTGGATTTAAAGTTTGATTTATCCGAAAACCTAAAATTTTTCACTGTTCGATATTCATTTTTAGATAATATTTCTTTAATTAATTTCTCAAATCCATTATAATCTAGTATTTCAGAAATTCGTTTAATATCAAATTGAAGAAATTTTATTGACTCTAAAATAAATAAAATTTTATTAATAACTATATAATGGGTATAGTTTCCTCTTTTTAAATAAATAAATTCGAATTTTTCAATAAAATCACATAACTTAGAATTGTCAATCTTCTTAAAAAAAGAGATCTCTGAAGGCTGACACCAAATTTCGATTACATTATTGGCACATCCTCTTATAATCTTATAAATTTCTGTAAAAAACTGCTTTAATGACACTTCTGAGTATAATTTGTGCATATATAGTAATAATTAGAAGGTATAAAAGAAGATAAGGAGAGTAAAGAAATTCTAACAAAATTGATGGAGTCGTTATTAAAGAAAGAATCACTTATTTAAAAAAACACGTTTATGAAAATTTTCACTGAGATATAATAAAAGTCTAAGATAGAAATATTAAACTTAAAAGTAGGGGCTAAAATTCAAACCTTTAATTTGTTAATAGCATTGTTTTTTTAAGTTTTTTGAATTATTTAAATTATTAATTTTTAAATTAAATTTGATTTATTATGGATTTATTCCCAAAAGTTTTTAGAACAGAAGGAGATTTAGCTGAATTTGATTCATCCAGAATCCTAAACAGTATTATTAAAGAAACAGGATTAAATGAAAACGAAGCTAATAAAATTACCGAACTCGTTGTGAGAAGAATTATCAGCTCAGGAATTAAATTCCTCTCAGGACCTCATATAAGAGAAATTGTTTGTTCAATTCTTTCTGAACAGCATTTTGAAAATGAACGTAAGTTATATACACGAATAGGAATGCCATTAATGGATTATGAAGAGATTCTTGAAAAAAAATCTTCTTTTAACTCAAAGATCAAATTGAATCCCGAAAAAGTTCTCCATTGGGCAGCTAATCAAATTGCTAAAGAATATGCTCACCTACGAATTTTAAGCAGTGAAGAATCAAAGGCTCATTTGTATGGAGATATTCATATCCATAAATTAAAATATTTCGATTTGCGACCCTTAAGTCATATTTGGGATCCAAGATTAGTCTTAAAATTCGGTATTCCCCCAAGTGTAGACTTTATTCCTTGTTGTAAATCAGAACCTGCAAAAAATCTTAAGGAGGCATTCCTTGATCTCGTAAAATGGTTAATTATGGTTCAGAATGAATTCTGTGGAAACCAAGGCTTCCATTTCATAACAATTTTTCTAGCTCCCTATGTTAAAGGTTTAAGTGAAGAAAAAATACAATATAGCATAAAAGAAGCGATTTTTGAAATAAATCAATTATCTACTATAATTGGTAGGAAAATTACTCCAATTTCTCTCCTTACTTGCCCAACAATTTTAGAAGAACTTTCAGATATCCCTGCTGTTGGACCATACGGCAAAATTCAAAACAATTATGAAGATTATCATGAAGAATGTTTAAGACTGTTTAACTCGTTTATAAATGTTTTTAAGCAAGGTGATAATAATAAAAGAGCATTTAAAACACCAAAGCATGAAATTTTCATAGTGTCAAACTGGTTTGATGAATTTAAGGATTCCTACGAACAAGTTTGGGAAGAAGTGAAATTAATGAAAACTCCTTATCTTAAAAACATATGTTTCGATTTATATCGAAATAAATCAATAAATAAGTTAACAGAGAATACTTATAGTAATTTTGGCATCCTCCAAGATATCTGTTTAAACTTACCCCGTTATGCATATACTTCTAAAGATGAGGAAGAATTTATTGAAATTCTAAAATCTAAAATACAATTATGTGCTGAAATATTATTAAAAAAATATGATATTATAAAAAGAAGATTATATTCCAATCATCTTCCTCTTTGTTCTGGTAAATTAAATAATAATTTTATATTTAACTTAAAAAATCAAGGGTTGTCTTTAAGTTTTGTTGGTTTAAATGAAGCAGTTAAATATTTGACAAACTATGAGCTTCATGAGACTTCAGATGCTTTTAATTTTGGTAAAAAAATTATGAGTGAAATGAATAAGTCCTGCCAAGAATTTTCTGATAAATATGAAAAAAAATATTTTTTAAGCGAAATTTTTTCAAGCAAAACTCCTTTTCGATTTGCCAATTTAGATTTAAAGCATTTTCCTAAGATTTCTTTAACTCAGATTAAAAAACAGAATTATTGTTATACTAATTCAGCCCATTTTAGAAAAAATGCACAAATCAATGTAGTTGAAAAAATAAAATTGCAGGAAAATTTTCATCAATTAATTCAAAATAATGCGACTGAATTCATATCTTTAAAAGAGTTGAATAAAGCTAATATTGAATTAGAAGATTTTGTAAAAAAAATATATTCAAAGTCAAGGATTGCTAACTTAAAATTTATAGCTTAATTAACACTTAACCTTTTGTTTCATAGATTTTACAAAAAAGAAATGATTTAATAGGAATAATTATTGTGTAGTATTATATAATTATTGAGTAGTAATATATAGATTTTATACTACTTTTAATAACAAAATGTAATTAATTACAATTTAAATAATTCCCTGATATTAAAGATCTATGGTTAACTTTGACATCATCAAAAAAAAATGCCAAAAAAGAAATACCTGTTGAGAAAAATGAACAGACAGAAAATTCGCCTATTATTAAGGCAATTGTGTTAAGTATATTCGATGAAAATGGACCATCTCCTCATATTGTGTGGCCTGAAGATTTGAAGCAGGAAGCAGGTCTTCTTATAGCCATGAAAACCATCTCTCTCCTTATGGGTGATAGTACATATCAAAACGGAGAAGAAACGGATGGTGTTAATTATTTTGGAATATTACCATTTCCTGATTTGAAATTGAATGGGCTAACCTATTTTTTCTTGATACCTGAACCTAAAGCTCGTGGTCAGGCTTTAGCCGCTACTATTTCTATATTAATAGATGATGAAAACAAGGTATTTTTTTATGAAAATATGAAATATTTGAGAATTATTATTGATAAAACCGCTTCACAAATTCAAAATGTTAAGAAAGTTGATGAACGGAAAGAGATTATGGACAACTTTCGAGAAGAACTATTTGAATTTTCTAAAGAATTAAAGGATCCTTATTCAGCTAGAAGACAAATAAAGATTTTATTAACTGGTTTAGATAAAGCGGGAAAATCAAGCTTTTTGTTTGGAATAAGAAGGCAATATTCAGAAATCATAAAAGCCTTACCTACCAAAGGAGTTGAGAGAACAGAAGAGAGTATTTTTGAAGAACAAAACTCTACTATATCCATTTGGGATTTAGGAGGTCAAAAAAAATACCGAGAAAGATTTCTCGAAGAGAGGAAAGTCTATTTATATAATGTAGATTTAATCTTTTTCTTTATTGATATACAGGATTTAGAAAGAATGAATGAAGCATTGGATTTGTTTTCAAAAATTTTAGATTCCTTAATAGAATTAGAAGAATATCCCCCTATTATTCTGTGTTTAAATAAGTTTGATCCTGATCTTAAAGGTTCAAAAGATATTTTTAAAAGCTTAGAATTAATCGCGGATGAAATTAAAAAGAATTCTGAGAGATTTTTCATAAAAATCTTTCAAACAAGTATTTTTGACCATTGGAGCCTTATTTCTGCTTATTCTTTTGGTCTTTCTCAATTAAGTCCTAATCGTGAATTGTTTAAAAATCAATTAAAAAAATTCGCAAAAAAAACTAATTCAGATGCAATACTGTTACTCAATGAAAACGGCATTATTTTATCAAATTACTCTAAATCCGATATTTCTGAGAAGGTATTTGAGATATCAGCACCACATTTCCAAGAACTTTATAAATTGTTCAAAGAATTTAAATTATTGAAGCAGGATTTTATAATATCATCAGGTATGGTCGATCAATCAAAGAAAGTCATTTTTAAAAAGATAACTGTTGATAAATATAACTTATATCTATTAATGTTTATGAAGAAGTCTCTTGAACTTGAAAAAATTGAGAGAAATTTACCTGATTTTTCAAAAAACTTAGTAGAAATCATTTATACATATATATAAACTAAAAAGATAAAAAGAATTGTTAATAATTGTATTTTTTCCTTCTTGCTTTTTTTATTGTTTAATAACATTTAGAATAAATATGACAATTAGAATAATTGTATCCATGAAGATTTATCTTTCAAGTTAAACTCATTCTGAAATTTATTTTATTGGTTTTCTTCTTATTCAAATCTTACCTATTATCTAGTTTTGCTTAAATTTGTAATATAATTTAATTTTTTTCTTTTTACATACTTTTATTTTTGTAAATTTGCATATTAAGGATAATATAAATGAATTCGAAGTTGATTATTCTATTATTTATAAAATATATCTAATTGACAGTAGCTCTGGTATAAGTCTTCTTGAATCAACATTTAGAGAATTAAAAAGAATTCAAGATGATATCCTGACAGGATTCTTTAATGCTATCAATAAAATAATAGATCTTATTCAAGAAGCGATGGCTAAAGGTAAGCGTGTAAATGAAATGTATAGAATTGTTGAAGCAGAAGATTCGATTATTTATATTTATTATCATCCTTTATCAAGGATTTTATTTTGCTCAATTTCTGATGCTGATGATAATTCTGAAAAAATAAAAGAAGTTTTGCAGAAAATAGCAAATAGATTTTGGAAAAAACATCAATCAGACCTTAAAATTTACAGAACGACAACTGAAAAAAGTAGGTTTCAGACTTTAAGTGTAGATATAGAAAATCTTACAATTGGTGGAAAAATTGCTGAGGAATTCCCAAAATTACTTGTAGTTAAAAGTGTTTTAGAAAAAATTTTATCGATGGGAATGGTCACTGATTTTGATTTTCAAGTTGCGATCAATTGCACAGGGAAAAATTCACCATTGAAAATTTCAAGGATCCTAAATAAAAAGCAGTCAGAAACAATTGATGCTTTAAAAAAATTAGAGCAACTTGATATTATAAAAATTTAAATTTGAATTTAATTGTAGCTTTTATTTCATATATTTAAAGAATCTATATCTCTATATTCTACTTACTTCTAAATAGAAAAAAATAAAAGTTTTAAAGATCTATCAAATTTATCCTCTAAAATTAAATGATTTAATCATGGAAAGCAAAGAAAAATTCATTGCTAATGTAAAGAGTCCCTCAAGAGGGGGTCATTTAAGAGTAGGTAAAGGTTTTTCTTTAAATGAGATTAAACAAGCAGGACTGACAGTAAAGTTATTGGAAGAGTTAAATATTAAAATTGATCATTTCAGAAAATCGGTACATCCTGAAAATATAGAAAAATTGAAAAAAATTGAAATTCCGAAGAAAAAAGATACAAAAAGAGAAGCTTTTGTTAAAAAAGAGAAAAAGAAAACAACATTTAAACCTAAGAAAGAAAAGGTAAGAGTAAAGCCAAAGAAAGTCATTGAAAAAGCTCCTAAAAAATTACCCGTTAAAAAAGAGCTAAAGAAGCTAAAAAAAATAAAGAAGGAAAAAGAAATATCAGAGAAAAAGGGTACTCCATTAACAGAAATACCAGGATTAGGAGATACAATAGAAAAGAGATTTTTTGACCTAGGAGTAAATAATATTGAAGAGTTAATTAAAGAAAATCCTGAAGAAATAGCAGCTCTTGTTAGTGGAGTATCACTTAAAAGATTAAAAAAATGGATTGAAGAAGGGAAAGAGATAATTAAATAAATCAAAATCTTCCTAAATTTATTCATTACCATAGATCAATTATAAATTTTTTCTTTTTCTTATATCAGAACTTTTATATATATGAAATATATTTTAGAAATAATGCTTCTCGATTTAACTATGATCAAAAGGGGCATGGTATAATATGGAGTATAACTATTACGTTTATAAAAAGCTAGAATGCAATTTAACAATTAATAAAATGCCAATTTGGTTAAAGGAAGTAGAATACGAAGGAGATGAGAACCAAGGTTCTATAACCTTAAATTCTGAAAATGAATATGATGAGATTTGGGGTCCTAATTCTAAAATGGAAATTAATTGGGAAAAAAAAGAAAGGCTAAATCTCTTATTTTATAAAGAAACGCAAAATAGCATTGATGTTTATAACGCTATTGGTCTTGTTGTGACAGAAAAGGAAAGAGATTGGTTAAGGAGCCATGAAGTAGTGTTTTGGTTTGGACATCGAAATAAAATGATAAGAAAAAGGTTCTATACTGAAAGAGCAATTCACTGTGTCTTTTATTGCGACCAAAGTGAGAGAATTTTTAATATACACACTAATATGTTAGCAGAATTCTATGAAAAGTTTAAACCTTTTATATTAAAATCCTACAATTCTATAATTTGTCATTAATCTGTTTTCTTTTGAGCAAGTATAAAGAAATTATCTTGATTTCCTGGGCCTCCCATTAATTTAAATACTTTTATTTCAAAAATTTTCAACAATTTTTTTATTTCATGTTTAGAAAAAAAATGGTAAAATCTATTATAAATTTCTTTTTCTTTTGAATCGGTCCAAGGAACAAATTTATCACCAAATTCTTCTAAACCATCAACTTTTTTTTCTCTTTTATGCTTTCTACTAAGATTCCTTTTTAACCAATCTAAAAAAAAATAACCACGATATTCTTTTTGCCATTTACGCCAAACAGTTATTATTAAATACCCTTTTTTTTTCATTGAATTGTTGAACTGTATCAATGCTTTTTTTCTTTCAGATTTATTTTTGATATGATGGATTGTTGCAATTGAAAAAATGTTGTCAATCGAATTTGACCTTATTGGCAAATGTTTAATATCACCTAAAAGTAATTGAATAAGGTTTGATTCTAGATCAGAATACTGGCTCTTGTCTATCAAACTTTCACGGGCTATTTTTAAAAATTCAAGTGAAAGATCTATACCTATTAACTTTCTGGGATATGTCCCCAAAATTTTAAAATTTCTCCCATTTGCACATCCTAAGTCTAAATTAATACCCGTAAATAAATATCCCATTTTAATCAAATGGTTTAGAAAAAATTCAAGTGGTCTCCAAGGGTTTCTTCTTTTTGAATGATAGTCTTTGGCAATTTTATTAAAATTATAACCCTCCATAACCAAGAAAAAAAAATCGAACGTATAATATTGATTATAAATTATAAAATAATTATAATAATATTCATATATAATTTTCAATATATATTATTGATTAAATAAGAATATAGCAACATGGAAGATGTTTTAAGTCTACTAACTGCATTTTTATCAATGAAAGATGATATTTTAGAGTACTATAACAATACCTATTTTTATCTAAAAGATCTTATTTCATATAAAGATATTACATTAAATACTTCAATTTCAACTGAGAGCGCAGCTACAATTAGGGATACACTTGAAAGAATGATAAAAGCCATAAAAACAGGTTTGAATACAATCGGAGTATCAATGAAAACATTGTCAAAAACTCAAAAAGACTTTCTAAATGTCGTAAATAATGAACGAGAGCGTCTTCAGAATTATGAGTCCTATTTTAATTTGTATAAAGAACTTTATCTAAATAAAATTTTATTCGAAATTTTGATCGAATATTTAGTTGATATTGATACAAAAAAAATTGAAACTTTAAAATTATTTGAATTATTACCTCAGAATGTTATAACAGGTTTAAATGATTATAAAGCAAAACATCTAAATTCAAAAAAAAAGAAAGAAGTATTGAAGAAAGCAGACTTAGAATCCTTAGTAGACTTTTCACGCATCTCTTTCAAGAATAGTGTAAAAAAACCAACAATTCCAGCGGAATTAAGTTCAACTATTACCGAAAAAAAAATCGAAACCGGATTAGATATTTTAACCCAATTGAGAGTAGCAAAGAAGGATAATATTGAAACTCTTAAAACACCAAAAAAAGAACTAACTACACCATCACTAACTCCATCAGAAAAAACATTTAAAATAATTGAAAGTCCTGATATTGCACCTCACGAGCAAAAAACTTCTTTTCATCTCAGAAAAACTGATAGAAATATCAAAACCTTTTTAGATTATTTTGGAAATTTTCCTGCTATTCAGCCCGATTTAATTAGTAAATTCAGGATAAATACTTTAAATATTATTAATTCGAGAGCTACAAATCCTGATTTTTTAGACTTAGAATGCTTATTTTTTTATGTGTCCATCCTAAAAATGCTAAATATTGGCTCTCCTTTTACTTCAATTGAAGTTTTAGAAATTATTAAAAATTATGTTAATAATACGGTATTTAGTTCTTCTAAGAATGATACTCCTGATCCTCCAAATGTATTTTATGGTCTTTCTGTTGTTTTAGAATTAAACTTATTAAAAAATACGAAATTCATTGATCTTTTTAATATTGAACAATTTATTAAATCTGAACTAGATCCATTTGTACCAGAGAAATTAGAGTTAAATTTCTATTCCCTTTTATGCTTAAAATTATTGGGAAAAATTGATTTAATTGGAGATAAAAAAGAAATATTATTAAGCTCAATTTTAAATCTAAAACTAGCGGACTTGGAAATATTTAATCCAATTCTGGATATATTTTATAAATTAACCTCAATTAAATTATTAGATGATACAGTGCAAATAAAAAGATTAGCTGAGCCATATGTTGCAGAATTAAAAAGAAATTTAAGCTCAAAAGAAATAAGAAGTAATCTAATAACAACTATGGCAAAATCATTATTAATTTTTGATTTATTGGAATTAAAAGAGCAAGAAGCTGTATTATGTAGCCAACTGTTAAACTCCATTATGGATACTACATATTTCTTTAAATTAGATGATATTAACAAATATTTTAATTGGCGTACTGATAAACTTGCATATAAGGTTGAATTAAAAATGCTTTTTTATACGTTATTTGCATGCTCCCGTTATTTACCGTTACATTTCGAAAAATCTTAATTTTTTAATTTAAAGATATTTAGAAGAAAAGTTTTAATAGAAGGAATTATGCTTCCGCATTTAACGGATTTATTCCATTTTTTAATTACTATAAAATTTTTATTTAGTTCTTTAAATGCTTTATTACCTAATTCGATCCAATCATCTAGATTGATTATTGGTGCTTCAGAGCTAATGCCTGGACAATACTGTTTCCCTTTTTCAGTTAAAAATATTTCAATTTCTCTGTTTTTTTCATTTGATGAATAATTAAATGTGAAAGGGAATGTTCTGCAAAACAATGGTCTTAAAGCATATATTAGACATTTGCTAGTTTTTTCATCATAAAAATAACAGCACCCTTTTTTATCTTTAATAAGACCTATGAATGCTGGACCTTTTTCCGTTAATAACGGCGAAATAACCATTTGATTTAATTGTTTAGAAGTTAGCTTTCTATCGTACATATAGAATCCTATAATTTCAAGAACTTCCTTTAATTCTAACCTTAAACCGTTTTTAATTCTTAAAATATCCAAATATGTGAGATTTACTATAGTATCTTTATCTGTGCAACACTTTCCACATCGAATACATTCAAACCTATATTCTTGCTTCTTTTTCATTGATAAAAAAAAAAATTAGTAATAATTGTTTACTAAAAATGAGATAAGATATTAATTAATTGGGACTACTATTTCCTGTTTTATTAAAGTTTCAATAGCTTCAATGACTAAATCTTTGTTTTCTTCACTAACTACTTCAACAATATCATTTAGTCTAATATCACGCTTTGACATTGATTGAACAACGTTTAAAACTCGAATCTCCATTTTTGTTAAAGTTTTTTCCTTTTTCAATTTTATGAGGTTAATGTCATCAGTTAATTTAAATGCTTCTTTATAAAATAACTCAAAATAATCTGTTAATATCGAAGGAATTCGTTTTTCAAATTCGTCTAAAGAACCATCCCAATTTTCTATTTCATTTGTAAGTTTTAGATTCAAAGCTAACATAAGGAGAGAAATTTGTTCTTTTAACCTAACAGATGACTTTTCTTCTAGAATAAAAACTGCTCTAATATCTTCCTTATCTGCGATGACGCAGTGGAAGTATTTAAAATCAAGTTCAATAATACTTTCAGTTTTCGTCTTTTCCTTTATTTGGGCAATTTTTTGTTTATAAACCTCTTTTTCAGAAAATTCCTCTCCTATAGTTGTGATAGCTTGTATAAATCCTGAAAAAAGTTCCTTTTTGTGCTTTTCCAAAATTGAATAACTTTTTGAATATAATGGTATACCACTCAATCTATGGATTATCACAATCGCTTGTATATTTTTTAAATCTTTGAATCTTTGAGTCCTTGCCATTAACTCTGATTCTTTTCTTCGCCTTCTTGGAAGCAATACATAAGATCTCAAACTCAAAATTCCTAAAGCGCTTACTATACTGACTAAAACACCAATTATTATCCATAATAAATAATTTGGAAGACCTCCGCCTCCAACAGGCTTTTCTATTACAACAATAAAAGAATATTGTGTTGTTTTGTAAGTTGTACTGTTGGATATGATTAATAAATTGAACTTGAAATTACCTTCTAAATCATTAGGTAATTTGATATATGTTTGATAAATTCCTGGAGAGGTTTCATTTATTGTCCCGATTCCATGATCCCAAGAAAAACTCACAGTAGCATCTTCTATAGAGATATTAGTTTTAGGATCTAATAATTGAATTTGTATATTAAGTGTTTCACCAATTTCAGCGTTAATTGTATCCCTAAAACCAATTGGATCGACACTAATTTCAATTTGTTCTACTAACAATTGGAATCCGAAAGTAGATATTTTATAATTTGGATCTTGGAATTCAAGATAGATATAGTTGATTCCAATTGAAAAGTATTCTGGTGAGCATAAAATAGATGTGTTAAACCAATAACTTCCACTTTCAGTTAAACTTTTTCGGTAATCTCCGGAAATAAAAGTGATCACTCCTTCAGTTAAATATTCTTTATCGATCATAGACATTGCTCTAGCAGAGATTTCAATCTCATCATTGAAAGTAGTATTATAAACAGAATTTTCACTTACATCTTGAGAATTTAAATTTGCGAATAATTCAACCGATTGTTTGGTTATTTGAAATTGATAAATATAATTTTGAGGTTCATAAGCAACAGCTGAAAAATTAATACTTAATTCATAAATTCCTACTTCATTGATAAATAGAGTACTAAATTCAATATTATACTCTCCATTTCCGGTATTATTTACTGAATATAAAGATTTATTTGGGATACTCACGTTTACATCTGCCCCATCAATACCCCCTCCTTCAAAATCAGTGAACTTAAATTTGATTGTGCTATTATCATGGAGTTCAATATTGTATTCAGATTCTAAGACTTGTAAATTCGTTTTTTCACCCAAATTGATTTCTAGAGTAAAATTACTTTCTAAAAATCCAATTTTTGAAGAGTGAACTACAATATTGTATAATCCATGAGATGATAAATCAGATGTATATATAAGTGTTTCATAAAATCCCGGAGCAGATTCTTCAAAATATCGAGTTCCATCAGTCCAATTATAAGATACGATCGCATTTGATATTGTTAAATTATTTTCACAATCTTTCAATAAAACTCTAATAGGAATGAGATCACCTACAAAACCTTCAGTTCTTAAATCAGGTTTCGCATCCTCAGGTTTTAAAAGTGTAAGTGAACTATTATGCATTAAAATAAAACTTGAGTTTAATCCTCCTAATGCAGTGCCATTACTCCAAAATATGGTATAATTGTATTGTCCTCCTATAAAGTCTTCTGGAGTAAAAAATAAACTTGAAAATATAACTGTACCATTCGAATAAGGATTTTTTGATTCCTGATACCATAATGTACCATTAGGATAGTAAATTTTTAAACTTAGAGAAGTAAGGTTTACATTAGGGGGAATTTCATTAGAATAATTTACTTGAGTTCTAATTCTTGTAGTATCTCCAGAATAAAATGTATTTACTCCCCAGAGTCCATCCTTAGACATTTTTGTATTACTTAAATTCAGATAATTCGGAGAATTTGCCGTGAATTTCCACCATCCTGGAAATACTGCATTAGTTTTATTAACCTTTAAAACCGTATTACCAATTTCTCCACCTTCAAAAGATCGGGATTGTAATGTTGGATCTAAAACAGATAAAAATTCCCAATTTGAGGGTTTAATTATTTCAAACTCGAAATCAGTATACTGAGGAGGCATGTAAAAATTATGATAAAACTCCCAATAAATTGTGCTATTTTTTAAAATTTTGTATGTGATACCTTGAGCATTTAATTGATTAATTTTCGATATAGTTTCATGATATCCATACAAAGTAGTATTTAATTTAAAGTCTAATTGCGGAGAAGTAGTATTGAAAGTTAATATTATTGGATAAGTATCCCAAATTCCATCGAAATTTAAAGTTCCCATTCCCCAATTGGGACCACTAATTAGATTTTTTTGAGTTGAATTAGCCTTGGTAGTTAAATTAATTCCTTCTTGAGTTGAATTTGCAATGGCTGTTATACTAAGAGAAACATTATCAAACCATATAACTTGTTGATAAGCATCTTGAAAGCCAGAATAAGAAACTGATGCTCCACTCATTATTCCTACTGATATATTTATTTTTTGGTCATTAACAGGATTGTTAAAAATTTTTGAAGTATTTACCCATAAATCAAGATTAATTTTACCAGTATGATGCCATTGATATCTTCCAGCTTCAACAACTTCTCTTAAACCCAAAGTATATACTTTTTTATTGTTTATCGCAAAATATATCAGGTTGTCATTAGATTCCATAGCAAATTCAGCATAATACGCAAAACTAATATCAGCATCTATTACATTACCTCTTGGAATTGTTAGATTTTGATAAATTTCAGAGTAATTTCCTTTAGTATAATCGGCAGTAAAGTAATCACTATGATCTGTCCTATCTGGTTTAGAATATAATGCTGTATACATCGCAGTATTTTTTCCAATCCAACCAGATCCGTAGTTGTGGGTATCATCATTCGTATTATTTCCCCAATTAACAAAATTATCTAAAAATCCCGAACTTGCATTTACATATTCATATCGATCAATATAATATCCATACTCATTGGAACCTAACCAATCATCAGACCCAATTGTGATATTTATTCCATTTCCTAAAATCCACGGAGTAAAAAAGTCATATTTAAATCCTGTATCACAAAAACAGCATTTATCAAATTTATTCCATATAAAAACACAATCCCAAACTGGTTCAAATTCCATTGTATCAAAATGAACTCTTATAGCTAATGCATCATTTTGGTATATTTTTGAATGAATATTCGCTGGATTAGTGGGATCTTCATCTAAGTCATCAGCATAATTATGAGGCGGATTTCCAGGAGGATCAATATTATGTAAATCAACATCTTTACTGTATACGGTTACATTATTAATAAACCCACTATTATTTATCCATTCACGGCTATCTTGAATATTATTTATTGATGTTTCGATTCTTGAGACTTTCCAGTCGTGTTCTTCATCTAAATAATAAGTTAAATTTAGTTCTTCTTGATTAGTTACTGAAACTTCTTGATTAAATTTATAAAGAGTACCAGTATCAGTAATATTTAAAGGGAGTTCTGTTCCTTGAAATAATATTTCTTCCTCATTAGCTGTTTTTAAGTTTTCACTATAAAATTCTACATCATCATTATCTTCACAGCTATAGTCATTAAATTGCGTTTTTAAGTTAATTAAACTTGAATCAAATAAAAGAATCATTGATAAAATAAAAGCAATAACAATTGTTTTCCGAGTTTTATTTTTAAAAATAGTTTTTCTATCTTTATTTACCAAAAATATCCCCTTTACTAAAAAAAGTGTAAAATATTCTTATGTATTTAAAATGAAATTTCATAAATTTAAATAATTGTAGATATAACCACTGAATTAAATCCTTAACTATTATTTAATATTTTATAATCTTTCAGAATTAATTTTATATAAAGAACGAGAAATATGGTAAAATTGTTATCTAATTAATTTTAATTAAGTAAAAATTCATCTTTTAATTTTGAAATTAAAGATCTTCGGTCTTTTTCAGAAACTTGATTGATATCAACTCCACGATTATTATAAATATCGGGAGGAATATCTTCAAATAAAGAAATAATTAAAATAATAGCATTTGTAACTAAAGTCTTGTTTTTTGTTCGGTCTAAATAATTCATCAATTCTATCAGGGACTTGCTTTTCCAAATCTCTTTATTCTCTTTATTCACTTTTTCTTTTTGAAAAAAATCAATAATTTTTAGATAACAATCTAATTCAAATTCATCATAGTTATTATTAATTTTCATCTTTGTGTTACCTAATTTTTAAACCCCTACATATTTAAACTAAAAATATATTTTTAAATTCATTTATTATCTCGAATTTTTGTTATAACATTCCGCACATTGATATACTTTCTCTATAATAAGATACCCGTAAAGCCAATTAATCAAGTTCTTTTTAAAGAATGATATTTGTGTGTAAAATTTTTTTGATACTTGGTTTATAGTTTTTGTATGTACATTATTTTCTATTATAATATGTAGATATTATATCAATTCGAAATAAAAAAAAATTTAGGGAATAATTTAACCAGTCTGTTGAAAAAAAGAATTATTTTACGACATTTAAATAATAAAAAATTTTAAATTGATTTACGCTTAAAAAAATTAAGGATTTCAAATATAAGTAATTGTACTTTTTTATGAACATATGCAGAATTTACTCAATACTATTGAGCTCCTTAAAAATAGTCCTATAAGTGAATTAATTTCACAGCGCTTACATGAATTTAAACGTCTGCGTCATGGATCAATTAATAGCATTTTCAAAGAGATGTGTTTTTGTATAATGACAGCAAATTGTAGTGCCAAAATGTGTATTGAAGTGCATGAAACAATAGATAACGGATTTTTAACTTTATCTGAAGATCAGTTGGTACAAGAATTCAAGGACAAAAAATATCGGTTTCCAAATGTTCGCGCAAAATATATTTTAGAAGCAAGAAAACTTAAAGAAGATTTGGATCTTATGATAAAAGAAAATACTGGCACAAATAATTTGAGAGATTGGCTTGTTAAAAATGTAAAGGGACTTGGATATAAGGAGGCAAGTCATTTCCTACGAAATATCGGTTATACAGATTTTGCAATAATAGATTTTCATATTATTGATACCTTAGTAAAATTCAATATAATTGAAAAGCCAAAAACACTTACTAAAAAGAAATATTTAGAAATAGAAACTATTTTAAGAACTATTGGAAATAAGTTAAATCTAAATTTAGGTGAATTAGACCTATTTTTATGGTATTATGAGACAGGAAAAGTACTAAAATAATATTTCTTATCTCATAATTCAGAATTAAAATTTAGATGATCGTAAAGGTGGGGTGATAATAGAATTTTGTTTTATGGAATAACTGTTGTTTTTCCTTTTTCGTGTATCACCTGTACTATTATTAAAGGTTAATGTATCCATTTACCTCTTCAATACAGTGAATATACGTTCTGCTCTATATATCACCCCATTATTATAAGGATGACGAGTATAACTGCAGAAAAATAATAAGACAAAAGTGTATATAAAACTTTTCTTTTTTTTTCATAAAGTTACAAAATTGTTAAATTTTCCATTGTCCCTCTTCATAGATAACTTTTCCGTCAGCTAGAATTCTAGATCCTGGGAATTTCATATCTTTCAAAATATCCCAATGAATTGCTGATTTATTTTTAGAGCCACATTCCATAAAGCCCAACCCTAGAGCAAAATGTAATGTTCCCCCGATTTTTTCGTCAAATAACATATTTTTGGTAAATTTGGTGATACCATAATTATTGCCAATAGCGAATTCTCCAATTCTATTAGCATTTTCAATTTTGAGAATTTCTTTAAGTAAATCTTCGCCTTTGTCTGCCGTTGTCTCAATAATTTTTCCTTCTTTAAACCGCAAGAATATATTTTCAATTTCTCTTCCTTGAAATATCCCAGGATAAGTAAATCTAATATGCCCATTAGCTGAATCTTCAAGTGGACTAGTATAGACTTCCCCATCAGGTAGATTTTCATTTCCTGAACTATTTTTCCATACTCGATCTTCCACAGAAAAATAAAGATCAGTGTCTTCTCCCATAACATGAATTTCTTTTACATTTTTTAGATACTTAATGATTTTTTCTTGTTTTTTATTCAGTTTATTCCATTCATCAATAGGGTTCTCCTTTTCTAAGAATAATGCATTCTTTATGAAATTGATATAAGAAAATAAATCCATGTTTGCTTCTTGGGCTAAAGAATTACTTGGAAACGGAAGTACCAGATATCCTAACTCTTTTTTACTCATTCTCTCTTCCAATATTTCAAAAATTTCTCTTCTATCTGGTGATCCTTGAGATTTAGAAATAATTTCAGGATTAACTTGACTTAATTTTCGAGTATTATAATCTCCCAATATAACAACATAATGGTCAAATTCTTTGAGAATCATTTTTTGAACCTTGTCTACATATAACAATTGTTCTTCAGAAGCATATTTATAATATAATTCTGATATACCTTCAATTTGTGGAAGAAGTAGAGGATGTCCCCCAACTTTAAGGATTTCGATATACAGTGCCTGAAAGAGTTCTTTTGCTAATGCAGGACCAGCAATATATACTCTTTGTCCTTTTTTTACTCGAAGCGAATAATTTACTGCTATACTTGCCAGTTTCTCATAAAATTCGTTAATCATAATTAATAAATTTCATCTTAAGATAAAAATCATTTTAAATAAATTTACTATAAAAATAAAAGACTAACAATTTTCTTTTATTATCCGACTCTAGGAGGTTTAATCTCCTTCTTTTTCTTTTTTTTTATATATATACCATACTTTCTTTCTTGGTGTTTAGTATATAAACCGACTCCAATGAGGAATACTGAAAGAATTAAATAACTTATCCAAAAAATAAGTCCGGTAAGAAACCCTGTCCTATTTGTAATCCCATATGCTATTGCAAAAAATAAAATACCCACAATTGCTAATATTGCACTAATTGTACCGCAGATTAAATCAAAATAGAGTCTCTTTCTTTCTTCTTTTGCTTCATCCTTTAAACCCATTACTAACACGCGATATTTATATGCAAATTTATATATCTCCTATTATTTTATAAAATCTTCAAGTAAGTTATACACGATTTCTAATATTTCAATCGTAGGTAAAAATGTAAATCTAACATGTCCTTTACCATAATCACCAAATCCTGATCCATATACACCACAAACTCCTGTTTTTTCGAGTAAATCCATAGCAAATTCTTTATCATCTTTCCAATCTCCTAACTCTTTAAAATCTAATTTTGGAAATAAATAAAAAGCTCCATTTGGCTTAACACAAGTTATGCCTTCAATTTTTCTTAATCTATTATATGAGTAATCTCGTCTTTCCCGCAACTTATGGACCATTTCTTTTGTATGGGTCCCTGGATTTTGGAGGATGCTAATAGCGGCATATTGAGCTATTGAACTAGCAGAAAGTCTTGCTCGTGCCATTTTAGCAATTCCTTCTTTTAATTCATGTAATTTATTTTCAGGATCGTGATAGTACATATATCCTAATCTCCATCCTGTAGCAAGATGAGATTTTGAAAACCCATTCAATCCAATTAATGGAACATCCTTACTGAGTGAAGCTGGACACGTAAAAGGCTTATCATAGACTATTTGATCATATATCTCATCAGATAAGATAGGTAAATTGTGCTCTCCAGCAATATCAATAATTTCTTTTATCATCTTTTCACTATACATAACTCCTGTTGGGTTATTAGGAGAACATATCAGGATGGCTTTTGTTTTATGTGTGATTTTCTTTCTCAAATCATCTGTATTAGGTTCCCAATCATTATTTTCATCTAATTCATATTCAATGGGGACTCCATCAAAAAATTTTGCATAATTTATATATAAGGGATAACTAGGACCTGGGATAAGTATTTCATTTTTATTTTCAATTAATCCTGCTAAAAGAAAGAAAATTGCTTCAGTGACCCCTGCAGTTACTAACACGTCATCGACACTTACATCAATATTATAAGTTTGTTTTAAAGTGTTGCTAAGTTCAACTCTCAGTTCAGGTACACCTAATGAATTTGCATAAAAATTCTTTCCTTCGAAGGAAGCGTCAGCTAATGCTTGGGAAATATATTTAGGTACTCTAAAATCATATTTTGCTGGATCCCCTATATTTAAATGATATACTTTTTTCCCACTCTTAGCAACTTTCTCAGCAACAGCAGCAATTTCACGGATTGCATATTCGATAACTTGTAGTCTTTTGGAAATCATTTACTTTCCCTTTAGTAGAAATACTATTGTAACTAACTAGAATTTATATGTGAGTAAATGTGGTAGATACCTAAATAATTTTAAGATTTTGAAAAAGTTAAAATTTTAAAAAGAGAATTATTATAATAGTAAATTCCAATTTATTTCCTTATCAATTAGATTGAGAACTTTTTCCATTTCATCTTCTTGAACCCCTGGTTGTACTCTTTCTAAGTTTCTCATTGTAGTATAAGTATCAGAAGGACTTAAGATAATAGGAATTCCTTTTTTGTTTGCTGCAGTAATTACACTCATATCAGGTTGAATAAAGCCCGTTAAAATCAACACTGAGACTTCTTGGTCAAGTGCAGCCATAGCTAAATCTGTACGATCTCCTCCCGTAATGACTGCTGCACGTTTAACTTGTCTTAAATATTTTAATGCTGCTTGAGCATTCATAGCACCGATAAGATATGTTTCAACAAGATTATTTAGACCTGCTACTGCTTGCTCATTTATTAATTCCCCTCCAATCTGTTCTTTGATTTCATTTACTCGGGGAGAAAATAATTCAATACTTTTTTCAATGATACCGAGAACAGGGATATTATAGCGAAATATATGTTCTTCTGTAAGCTCTTTAATCCTTGCGATGTATTCATAATCAATTTTATTGAAAATTATACCCATAATCTTAATATTTCTAAACTCAAAATAATTTTTAGTAAAAAAGAAATTGTCTATTCCTCGATCTGATGATTCTGTAGAAACATAGATTAATTCCTTAATTCCTAGAGCTTGCGCAATACTGACATCATCAATCCCAACTCTAATAAACTTTCTGATACTTGGATTACCCTCAATTATAACATAATCTACATCTTTTGTAATGTTTTTATATGCTTGTTTGATCTTTTGTAAAAATTCTACTTTTTTATTAGCATCAATCAAATCCACATAATATACGTCTGGAACTGATACAGGAGAAATAAAATCATAAGGATAATCTGTTTTATAAACAGTGTTTAAGATGAACCCGACATCTGGATCTGCTTTATTTGTAAACGCACTTTTAGGAATGCCAATTGGTTTAAAATATACGAATTTTTTTCCTTCTCTTTTTAATTTTTGAATAAAACCTATTGAGAGAAAGCTTTTTCCGGCCATTTCCTCTAAAGAACATAAATAAAAAGTTTTAACCATATTTTTCACTTTTTCCTAACTTTTCTCTAATTTTATTAAATTTTTTTATTATATTAACATAATTTAATTATCTTTTTATTGTAATTTTTATATCTACTGCACTATAGCCTCTAATAAAAGCTAAAAGTGGATTAATGTCTAATTCAACAATTTCTGGAAAATTATTTACCAGTTGAGCCAGTCTCATAAGAACATCAATTATCGCTTGTTTATCAGAAGGTGATTCTCCTCTAACACCTTCTAATAAGCTATTAATTTTAGTAGATTCGATTAATTTTCTTGCATCATCTCTGGTAAATTTATAAGCTAAAGCAAAACCAACATCTTGAATAAAATTTGCATATATTCCTCCCGTTCCAAACATTAGAAGAGGTCCAAATTGAGGATCTCGAGACATACCTATAATTAATTCATTCACCTTTGGTTGAGCTTTAAAATCTATCATCTCTTGTACTTCTACACCATAAATTTTAGCATTTTGTGGACCGAATTTTTTTGCATTATTTACTATCTGTATATACGCTTCAAATGCATCTTGCTTAGTTTCTATGTTTAATAGGATTCCTCCAACATCAGTTTTATGAATTATTTGTGGACTAACTATCTTCATAACAGCTTTTCCAATTTCGGATTGTAATTCCATTGCTTGTTTAGGAGTCTGAGCTAATCGAGATTTTGGGGACTTTATACCGTAACACTCAAAAACTTCACTTGTTTCATAGCTTAATAAGACAGTTCTTTCATCATTACGAACTTGAGAAAATATATCTTTTACTCGATTTTTATTTACTTTGAATGAAGGAAATTCTAACTCATTTAAAGGTGTTGTTTTCAAAAATTCATGCCGTTTTACCAAAGTCTTTAAGGCATGAGCTGCTTGGTCGGGAAATTGATAACAAGGAATATGATTCTGCTTTAAATAATCTCGACCCTCTGCAATAATTTTTCCTCCAATAAAGGAACATACAACTGGTTTTTCATTCAAATAATTATTTGAAATACTATGTACAAGCTTAGCAACTTCTGTTGGCTGGGTCTGGGCTTGTGGAGTCACTATAATTAAAGCACCATGGGTTCTGATCTCCCCGAAATTTTGTCCAGTATTTATACCAAAGACTGTTTTAATTGTAAATTCATACCGCGAAGGAGGAGCGTCTCCTACAATATCAATAGGATTAAAAATAGCTGCTTCTACAGGTAGATTTTCTCGTAATAAATGAAGAATAGGCTCAGAAAAACTAGCAAATTTTAATTTCTCACGTTCAAAAGCATCAGTAGCAACTATTCCAGGACCTCCTGCGTTAGTAATTATTGTGAAAGAATTTTCTTTTGGAATAGGTTGATATAAAAATATCTCACCATAATCGAATAGGTCTTCGATTGTTTTAGCTCTTATAACTCCACATTTTTCAAATGCTAAATCATATGCAATATCTGCTCCTGCCAAAGCTCCAGTGTGGCTTGATGCTGCTCTTGCCCCAGCTTCACTTACTCCAGATTTTAATACTACAATCGGTTTTTTTCTTGTTGCTTCTGGTAAAATTTCTAAAAAACGATCTCCATCCTTTATACTTTCTAAGTAACAGAGTATAACCTTGGTATTTTCATCATTTGCTAAATACTCAATAAAATCGACTGCTCCTAAATCCGCTTTATTTCCTAAACTGATATTACATGAAAATCCAAACGTTTGAGTCAATGAATAATCCATCATCCCAGTAAGCATAGCTCCTGATTGTGAAATCATTGCAATTTCCCCTTTTTTCGGAGTCTCAGCTGCGAATGAACCATTGTAATTAACCCCTATAAAACCTAAGCAGTTAGGCCCTAGGATCCGCATATTATATTTTCTACCAATATTAACGAGCTGCTCTTCCCTTTTTACTCCTTCTCCCCCAACTTCCTTAAAACCTGCTGAGATAACTATTATTCCCTTAACCCTTTTTCTGCCACATTCTTCCGCTGCTTTATTTACAAATTTATTGGGTATTACAAAAATAGCTATGTCGATATCTTCTGGAACACTTAAAATATTATCGAAACAGGGAAGATCACAAATTATATCTGCCTTAGGATTTATAGGAAAAATCTTTCCGTTATATCCAGAATTTATAATATTAGTTAAAACTGTATTACCTACTTTCCCTTTCGTAGAACTAGCACCAATTACTGCAATGCTTTTAGGGTTGAAAAAGTATGAAAGATTAGGATTCTTCGACATTATGAAGGGATATTGTAAGATTATACTATTATAAAATTGTATTGTAACTATAACTTTCAATCTTATTAAACTTTTATGTACTTCTTCTTTTCTTACCACAGCTATGCATTTTATTACTCAATTTTCTGCTATTATCTCAATTCAGAATCTTTCATTAAGTTTAAAATCAAATAATACAATTAAGAATTAAAAAAAAAAGAATTTATTTAATTAATTTAAAGCGTTTTCTAATTAGAATTATAGCAGCTATGGATATTAATCCTATTATGATATAGAGATTATAGCTAGGTATCCCACCTCCACCTCCTGGAATCTCTTCGCTAGATAACGTAAAATTTGAACTTTCATCGTAGGTGTCAGGATTCGCAACATCACTAATTTTAATCTGATAATCAATTCCATCTTCCAAATCTGTTGGAATATCCCATGTGTAAGACCCATCATTATCTGTGCTTGCCACGATTTCTAATACAAACTCTCCATCCTTTAAGAGCTCGATTTTTACATCCGAAATGCTACCTGTCGAAGTCCAAGTAATATCTTGTGAAGTACCCATTTCCCACACAGTAAGGCTTTCAGGACTAGTGATAGTGAGAGAATCTACTTCTGGAGTAGTGAAAATTTCGAAATTTTCACTGAGATCGTGAGTTTCAGGATTAGTGACATCGCTAACCTTTATCTGATAATTAACAGAATCATCGAGTCCTGAGGGTATTGACCAGAGATATTCACCATCGTTATCTGTGCTTGCCACGATTTCTAGTTCAAACACACCATCCTTAAAGAGTTCAATTTTTATATTAGAAATAGTTCCTGTTGATATCCAAGTGATAGATTGATCCGTATCTGTTTCCCAAGAACTTAAACTATCAGGTTTGGTAATGGTAAGAGAGTCTGGTATGTAATAACTAAACTCTACATTAGTATAACTGAAGTTAAATGAGCAAATAGCACCCTGATCATTAATAAACGTTCCATTTAACAATATACCCGTACTTTTTTCATACCATACAGTTTCTCCTGGAATAGTTAAATCTTCCAAAACCCATACCTCTACTGCACCATAACCTGGAAGATCATAAATCAATTCACCACTAACATTGAATATATGTTCATAACCCCACAAAAGACCAATGGGGACATTATCACCTAGAGAAATATCGGTAAATATCCACCCAGGATCATGAGTTCCACTCCCTAATAACGCTTTCCCCGATACACCTGTCATAATTCTTGTAGTGCAGTCTACATTGTAATAAGTAAAATAATCATATCCCTCATCCAGTAAAATAACCCACCACTCGCCATCAAATATTGTTCCAAAGTTAAAGAAATATTGAAAATGAGAATATCCCATATATTCGGGACCTCCAGATTGGAACATAAAAGTATAATTCGTAAACATACCATTGAATAATTGGCCTTCAATAAGGTATATTATCTCAGTTATGAAATTGTTTTCAGTATTAGTTTCACTAGGCAACGGGGGAGTGTATGCAGTAAAATTATAGCTTCTATATTCTGTAGGTGTCCACATATAATTGATTGTTTCACTGGCACCAACAGGAAGGTTTGGAATAGTGATTGATTCAACAATAGTTTCATCGAGATATAATAATAAATCAACATTAACATCATCGGATGTACCAATATTATTAACTGTTGCATTGATCATGTAAGACATACCTATCTCAGGATTGCTGGGAGCCTCTATAGAAACACTTAAATCATGTAAAGGACCTTTGATGACCAATTCATATGGATATGGTGGAGAGGCACTTCCTTTATCAAATTCGTAAGGTAACCTTAAGTAACTGAGATATTGCCCATCCGGTGATAGATTTGGGATTTCATCGAGATAAGGCCCATCTGTCAATTGTTCAATTCCAGTACCATCTACTTTTATTTTGAATATATGCATGTTGCCGTCTGCTCGGTCACTGCCCATTAATAGTCCTTGCACATCACTAGGATCATAATTATAGTGCCTATTAATAAAATCATCATCAATAACAGTTACCTGTGTCATACTCGTTCCATCTATATCAATCGCATATATATTATCATTTTCAGTCCAAACAACTGTATTTCCATCAGCTAGTACCTGCATTGCAATTACCGACGAAAAAGCTTTAATCGTAGACTTACCTGAACCATCAACATTGCAACATTTATGAGTAGTAGGATTACCAAAATATGTTTGTGCCCCCCATAAAAGTTTATTACCTGTTGGTGATAAAGTAACTCTCCAGGTATAATCAGGAGAGGAAATTGAATATCGACTATAACTGCCATCATCAGTACATACAAAAGTTTGCCACCATCCACCACCTGTGTTGGCGTGAAAATATACTAAGTTCGTTCCTGGAATGAATCTCCCCCATCCTACGTTCCCAGTAGCTCCTCCAGTGGATCCTGGACCACTACTTCGACTAAAAGTTACCTGTGTCATACTCGTTCCATCATACTTTATTTTCCAAAGTTCATTCCGACCATAATATGAAGCGGGAGTGCCTTCCTCACGTCGTATTCTATAAAGAATCCAGTCATCCTTCCAGTCTAATAAACCATTATACTCTACCTCAGAGGATATCGGTTGGTGATTAATGAGTTCAGCGGTAAAAGGATCTTTTTCTGCGACCCAGAGTTCACAATTCCACTGCTCCAAATTTGGACTCTTTACATACGCAATTTTAGTTCCATCTGGTGACCAAACATGGCCAGTTACATTTGCGATGGTATAAAAGTCTTGACTTAAGTTGGGATTTTTTAAAGTAGGTTGACTATTAGCGTCAAATTTTCCTTGAAAATTACTGATATTTGTAAAGAAAAGCATAGAAAATCCTAAGAAAACACTTAGAGTACATAGAAATATCTTCTGTTTTCTTATATTTTTCATTTAAATTTCGCCTAATAGGTATATATTAACATACAAAAATATTATTATCTTATATTTAACTTTTATCTCACTAAATAATTTACCAAATATATGTCAATACTAATTAGTCGAAAATGATGATTAAAAAGAGGTGCTAAAACCAAAATAATTAAAATTATTTTATATTCTTCTCTTGTATGACGCAAATTATTATGGTTACAAATAAAGGGGAAATTAATCTTAACTTATTTGATGACGATGCACCGATGACAGTTGCAAGTTTTCTGCATTTAGTAAACCAAGGATTTTATAATGGAATAATATTTCATCGAGTAATTTCAGATTTCATGATTCAGGGTGGTGATCCGCTTGGAAAAGGATATGGAGGCCCAAAAGAAAAGGGTATAACTTCATTTCCATATAAAGGGCAAAATATTAGTTATCCTTTTCAAGACGAGTTTCAAAGTGGGAGGAAATTTGATAAGCCAGGCATACTAGCGATGGCTAACGCTGGTCCTAATACAAATGGATCACAATTTTTTATTACTCATGTCCCTACGCCTCATCTTAATAATGCCCATACAATTTTTGGGGAAGTAATTAGCAACGCAGATCAAGCAGTAGTTGATTCAATCAGACAGGGAGATAAAATTCTTGAAATAAAAATAATTTAGATCTTAATTTAGGAAAATTCTTTTACCCTTTTTTCTTTTCTTTCTCTTTAATTTCATAGAATTAATCTTTTATACTAATTAGAGTGGTATAAGGAAATTAAATATTTATAGATATTATAGATATTAATATAATAGAAGATCGTATTTATCATACAAAATTAAATTAGTTGAAATTGTTAGGAAATGAGTCGAGATTTAAAAGATTTAATAGATTCTGTTGAACAAAAAACAAAATCACAAGCTGAATTAGAAGCAACTATTAATTCTTTAAAAGAGAAAATAAATAAATTGAATTTTACAATTAAAGAGCAACAATTATTAATAGAAAATCAACAGAGTCAAATAAAATCTGATCACGCTAATCTCCCAAGCGAAGTTGAAATATTAAAGGACACCATAATTTTCCAGAGAGATGAATTAACCAGAAGAGATGATGAAATAAACGCATTGAACGAAAGAATTGATGAATTAAATGATCAGTTAAGCGGATCTGACAAAGGGGATCAAATTTCTAAAGATAAAGAAGAATTAATTAATGCACAAAAGCTAATTATCCAATTAACGGAAGAAAATGAGCAAGAGAAAAGTAATGTTGAAGAATTAAAATCACATATTGAAAAATTACAAACCGAGATAAAAGAATTACAACAAATACCTTTTAACAATACCCCAAAAGAAGAAAATGAAGAATTACTAAATGTTAAAAAACTAAATTTTCAATTGATGGAAGAAAATGGCTTATTGCGCGTTGAAATTGAATCTTTAAAAAATCAACTCCAAGAAGATATTGAAGCAAAAAACCAATATGAAGTAAAATTAGCAAATAAGAAAATTGAACTATTATCTTTAGAATTAGAAGATTCTAAGAAACTTGTAAATTATTTACAAGAAGAATTAGAAGCAAGTAATGAATTATCTAATGAAATAACGACTAATAAAGAAGAACTACAGGCTTTAAATGATACTTTAATACAATATCAAGATGAGAATCAACAACTTAATAATACAGTTCTCAAACTAAAAGAAGAATTAAATGCTACTATCGAATTATCTAAAGAGTTAGTTTCTAATAAAGAAGAAATAAAAAATTTAAGAGATTCTTTATCAAGGTATAAAGATGAGAATAAAAAGCTCAATGAACAGGTTCTCAAATTAAGAAACGATATTTCACTGAAATTTAAAGAAGAAATATCTAAATTACCTATAGCCCATTATTTCCCAAATTGTTTTCAAATATCTCTTTTAAAACAAATGTATTATCTTTTAGATGAAAATAATAAAGAATCAATAATTAGTCTACTTATTAGAGATTTAAATAGTAATAACATTGACATAAAAAGATTTGCTATTAGAATTCTAAGTGAAATAAAAGATGATAGGATTTATAATGCGTTTCTTGAAATGATTCATGATCAAGATTGGTTGGTTAGATATAATTTAATTAAGGCTCTTAATAAATTTGAAATAAAAGATGATAAATTTGAAGAATTGTTGAAAAAACTCTCTAAAGATATAGATGTAGATGTTCGGGAACTTGCAATTAAGATGTTAAATGATATCTCTCAATAATTTTAACTTAATTTTGTTTTCAATCCAAACTGTATATATCAAATTAAAAGCTATGGTAAATACTCCTTAAGTTTACTCTTAGAAAGATAATCTGCTAAGTATAATGGTTCTGGTTGTCTATGCTTTTTCGCTGTATTTAAACAAACATTTACAGCAGTTTCGATAGTGACTTTATAACCTTCACTTATGAAGACTGGTTTAGAATTATCTTTTAAACAAACGGCATATCCTAGCAGTTCGTTTGAAATGTTATTAAGAGTGATATTTGGATTTCTAGCCCAAATTGGAGCTTTATTACCTTTAAATTTCTCAATATCGTTCCAATTGGAAAAACCAATAAAAGGATTTTTAGCAACACCTATGCTAGGAATATTTAGAGCTAAACCAAGATGGACTGCCTCTCCAAATCGTCTAGGATGAATCTTCCCATGACCATCGCACATTATAAGATCTGGTTTATTTGAAAGTTTTAAAATTGCTTTTGCTATAAGTTTACATTCTCTAAATCCTAAAAAGCCTGATTTATAAGGAAATTTGACGATACCATGACAAAAGTCATAAGTTTCCATTTGTTCATTTTTAATATTCCACCCTACTGCACATGCTACTCCATATTCATCCTTTCTTCTGATATAATATGAAATGTCTACTCCAGCAATCATAGTTATATCTTCAATGTTGCTAAATTTCTTATCTAATTGAATTTTTTTAAGAATATTTTTATATTTGATTTGAAGTGACTTTGCCTGCTCAAATGAATAATCTTCTCTTAATAACTCATGCTTTCTTAGCATTCTAAAACTATTAATATACAAACTTTATTTATTATTAAATTGATACCTTTTAATATTATTTTAGATTCGCGATTTAAATTAAACAATTTATAGTTATAAATAAAAAATTTACAAAAAATAAAATATATTTATTATCAAATAAAAAAAATCGAGTTGACAAAAATGAAGATTGCAGTTAGTGGAAAGGGTGGAGTTGGTAAAACTTTAATAGCTGGAACTTTAGCAAGATTATTTGCCAAAGAGGGGTTCAATGTTTTGGCGATAGATAATGATTCTGCAATGAATTTAAGTTATACTTTAGGAATTAGTCAAGAAATAAAAGAAAAAATCATACCAATCTCTGAAATGAAAAGCCTTGTAGAAGAGAGAGTTTCTATAAAAGGAGCGGGGTCTGGGATTTATAATATTAACCCAAAAGTATCTGATATTCCAGATAAATATAAAGTAAGAGGTCCAGATGGTTTACAACTTTTAGTACTCGGTTCTATTGAAGAACCTGCTACAGGATGTTTATGCCCTGAAAATGCGCTAATAAGAACACTATTATATAACTTGTTTGTTAAAAGAGATGAAGTTATAATTGTTGATTTTGAAGCAGGACTAGAACATCTCGGGAGAGGAACAGCAAAAGGTATAGACGTAATGTTAGTAATAACTGAACCTTCTCAAAAATCATTAGACTTATGCGCCAAGATAATTAATCTATCAAAAAAATTAGGAATTATCAATATATTTTTGATTGCTAACAAGGTTTTTGATGAGTCACAATTAGAAATTATAAATCAAAGAGTTCAAAAATGGGGAGTTCCTCTTTATCATACAATTCCTTTTGATTCTGAGATAGGAATAGCTGATTTAAAAGGTGAATCTCCTATCGATTTTAATCCTGATTCTAAAGGACTAGGCTCAATAAAATCACTTTATTCAAAATTAAAGCGATTAAAAGATGAATTGTTTGATTTATAGTATATCATTTATATCCATATCTAACTCTTCAGACATTTCTTTCCACTGTTCTATTGCTTCTAATGCTTCTTTTTCATTCATCATCTCGATGGCATAGCCTGCATGGACTATTACAAATTTCCCTATCTCTGGATTTTGAATTAAAGCTATAATTACTTTCTGCTTGATCCCATCAAAATCTACTAATGCTGAATTTCCAGTTATTTCTAAGATTTTTCCTGGGATTGCTAGGCACATTTTATTAAATTAGCAAATTAGAATTAATTATATATAGTAATATTGGGAGTTAAATAAAATTAATGAATACTTAAGATAAGAGAAGGGAAGTTTTTAATTTGAAGGATTATAGAATTAAAATCAGCTTATTTAATTAATTTTAGAAATAATCTATTCCAAAAAGTGAAAATTTAAAATGTTTCTAGATAAATTAAAAGAATTCCCAAAAGATAAAATTCTAATTTTAGCTACATTAATTTGTCTTTTAATTGTTCTATTAATTGAATTTTTAGTATTTATGAATATTGAAACCCCTACCTATGGAATTTTGGATTTCGAATTCGCATGGACACAGAATAGAGTAGAGACAATTTTAACCGCGTGGGGTACTGAGGGTATGAATAACCAGACCATAGCAATTTATTGGGATTTTTTATTTATAATTGGTTATGCTCCATTAACTTTTTGTTTAATAATATTAATATTGCGGAGATCAAGTGAAAAAGTCCAGCAAATTGGACTATATATGTCAATAACTGCAATTCTCACAGGAATCTTTGATGTAATAGAAAATATTAATCTTCTTGCAATGCTTGAGACCCCTACCTCTATAGCTGCTACAAATGCCTTTGTTGCATCCTTTTTTGCAACATTAAAATTTGGGCTATTATTTGCTGGAATTATTTATTTCATTATAGCAGTAATACTTTTCGTAATTAATAAAGTAAGAGAGCGAAATAACTAATCTCTATTTTTTTTAAATAGAAAGGAGAGAAGAGTGAAAAAAGCAAGGAAGTTAAACGAAAATTTAAATTATATTTCTGATTTAAGGCTTCTCTGAATAAAAATCGATTAGATTATCTAACCAATTAAAAATTTCTTCCTTTGTTAAACTATCAACATTAAATTTTAATCTTTCTAATTCTCGTATTATATTTTTCAAATCTAATGGATATGATCGTTGAGAGAGTTCAAACAAGAATTCATTACTTTTCGATACTAACGATTTTATATCTTTATCCATAGGTTCAAAGAGAGGTTCATTTGTAATTTCATCCAGATTCTTATCTAACTCTACAAGGAAATTTATCAAATCGAATAGTCTTCCGGTTTCATTTCCCTTGAAGGATCTATCTACTTGATAGTAATAACCTCTAAAATCATCAATTGGAATTAACTCTGAATATTGATTGGCTATTTTTATAACAGATTTGATATTCTTAAAAAGATAGGATGGTGTCCATGCATGAATATCATAGTTTGGTTCAAAATTCTGGGCTTTAATAAATAATTTGAATTTATGTTCATCTTTGAAATAACCAAAAGGTATGATTAGAAAATCCAGTGAGTTAGATATATCTTCATTCGTTTTAAATGTAAGATCTTTAATATCATGAACTTGATCAATAGAATGATTATAGAGACCAAATTTTAATTTTCTATTGTGTGGTTTATACAAATAAAATAATAATCCTTCAAAGCCCTGTACATCTAACTCTATTTCGAACTTTATCTCTTTTTGATGATGATGTTTATTATTGAATCTTATGTCTACAAAAATATGATAATAATTTTCAAAATGATGGAAAAACCAGGGGGGATTACGTTTTAAATTATACATAACCATCTCTACTATATAACTATTATTCTTATTATATTCTTATAATTCCTTAGTTAAATACTTAGGGTTCTCCAAATTATTAAAGAAATTTTTATTATTTAAACTTTACAACCACACAAAATAAGTGTACGAAGATAAAGTATAATTAAGAATAATAAAGACTAAAAAAATAAAAAAATTTTGAGATTATGTTATTTATCTATATACCAAGCTTTTCTAATACACCACTTAGACGAGTACGGTGAAATTTTAATCCTAAATCTTCAGGATTAAATCCCATTGCTAATGCATATAATTCTGTTAGATATAAAACAGGTATATTATATTCCGTTTCGAACTTCTTAGTAAGATCTCTTTGTCTAGTATCAAATTGCTGAAAACATGCAGGACAATTTACAACAATAACATCTGCATCAGCTTTTTTAATGCTATCCATCTTTTTCTTTAAATTTTCCATACCATATTCTTCATATGCATTTGTTACAGCCGAACCACAACAAAGGGCTAATTCATCATACTCCAAAACTGTAGCACCACTTGCAGCCACTAATTCTTTCAGATTTTCAGGTCTAATAGGATCATCAGATTCCATCCATTCTGCTGGACGCATGTAATGGCATCCTGGATGACAAGCTACTTTTAAACTAGATAATGGTTTAGTAATAGCCCCTTTGATCTTATCTATACCTATTTCATCTTTTAGAACATCAACAAAATGTTTCACATCTATAGAACCTTTAAATTCCTTTCCAATTTTCGCTAACTCTGAATTAACTTTTTCTTTCTTCAAATTATTATGTTCTAATTGATGTTTCACACCTCTTAAAGTATTAGCACAACCATTACATAAAGAGACGATATCCTTCTCTTCTGCTTCAGCTAGACAAAGATTTCGAGCACCAATTACTAACCAAGCATCATTATCAAAACTTTTTACGCCAGTAGGATCTGGACAACATGAAAATGGTGCTTGAGATGTTTCTATACCAAGTTTATCAAATACTTTTCGTGAAGCAGCTTCAATAAAGGGAATTCTATTACCAATTGTACATCCTTCAAACATTTTATATTCTGTCATTTTTTTGTTACCCTCGAATTATTTTAATTTTTTATCAGCACCTAAATTTTTAAATAATGTTTGTACTTCATCTATATTCGGATCTCTTACTTTTGGTAAACCAAGTTGTTCTCTTCTTCTTTCTATTGCTGGTTGTGACGGAATCGCTTTAGCACTCTCGAAGACCGCTTTTGCTTGGGAATAAATAAATTCTGGACCTTTTCCTAGAACAATACTTTGATTTTTTAGAAATGTAAAGATTTCAGTAAGTTCAATATTTTGGGGACACACCTCATCGCAAGTATCACAAACAGTACAACCCCAAATTGTTAAATCATCTGCTCCAAGTAATAAATCCTTGTATCCTAAAATAGCCATTAAAATATTTTTTCTAGGGTTATAACCTTTATCTGCGTCATAAAAATCCGCTGATACATAGGTTACAGGACAATTATCTGCACATCTACTGCATTGGTAACAATATTTAATTACATCAGGCCCAATATGATAATCCATTACTTGTTTTCTAAACTCGAAATTTGTTTCCATTTTTTTTCCACTTAATTTTCTTTTTTCGAATGAATTTATATTAATTAGTAGGCTTTAACCCCACGCAAGGGGCAGTTGTATCCAATTTCCAATATTTTTATTGGATATTCATCCTAAGCCTACATTCAACTCTCGAGAGTAAATCTCAGTGCCCTCCTCATCAACAACAGTGATGTGAGCAGCACACGATAGTCAACAGTCAAAACAGCGAACTACCATTTCTAAGAGATTTACTACACCTTCTGGTACATCACTCATCTTTTTGTTCACTTTTTTTTAATTTTCTATATATTTAATTTATTTAATCCATGGGTCTGGTAATTTTAAACTATCAAGTGCCTTGTCTTCAAATACTTGTTTAGCGACATGCATTAATGTCTTCTCAATGCCTGCTATATTATGATTTGTTGCTACTAATAGGTTTGCCTTTTTGCAAATACCTTCCGCATCAGACCATATATTGTATAAGAGTAATCCACGTGGAGCTTCAGTAACGCCAACACCATTTCCTTCTCTTGGTTGGACATCTAAAGTCTTGCAATCAGGATTCACAACATCATCATCTTGTAAGAGTGTGGCAATCAGTTCAATGGATTCTACTAATTCAATTAATCGAGCCCAGTGATAAGCAAATGTATGATGGATTACATTAGTGCCTATTTTTGCTCTCATTGCTTGTAATGCCTCATCAGCCAAAGGGGTAGCCATCTTATCTGCACAATTAATCATTGCTAATGTATTTGCTCGATATATCCCTTCAGGATACCCTGCTGGTTTATAATACATGTGAGTTGCATATGAATGTTTTGGAATATGTTCTCCCAGAGCATCGAGATATCTTTGAGGTGGATAATCGAATTTTTCTCCTTCTGGACTAACAATTCTAATATCTCCTTCATAAATATCATGAACTCCGTTTTTCGTAATACCCACATAATAAGTAGGTACAACTCCTACATTAGCTACTACATCCCAATAATCTTCAACAACCTTTAAGCCAATATCTACAGTTTTTTTAGTCCACTCTATTTGATCTTCAATTTGTTTTAAGAATAAATCTCGGACATCTTCATCTAAAGGTTTCTTCATACCACCAACGATTGCAGAAATTGGATGCACAGATTTTCCTCCAACTGCAGCACACAATTTTTGACCAAAATCCATCATTTTTAAAGCCATCGCACCTACATCGGGCATTTGATTAATTACGTGCACAACATTCCTTAATGCGGGATCAGCCATAGGTCCCAATAAGAAATCAGGAGCTGCAAGAGCATAAAAATGTAAAGCATGTGAGGAATATTGTTTAGCATTTTGCAATAACTGACGTAGTTTATATGCAGGAGTAGGGATTTCAACCTGCCATGCATCTTCTACTGCTTTAGTTGGAGTTAAATGATGAGGAATTGGGCATATGCCACAAATTCTCGGTGTTATTCTAGGAATATGTTCGCAATAACGTCCCTCAAGAAACTTTTCAAAAAATCTTGTTGAAGTGATGTTGAATTGTACATCTTGTATTTTCCCATCATCGCCTAAAACAAGTTTTAAACCTCCATGTCCCTCTAGTCGAGTGACTGGTTCTACTTCTATTTCTTTTACCATTTTTTATCCCCCTCCTTTAAAATCTCTATTTGCTGCTAAAGTAAATTTTTCAAATGTACCAATTGGATCTTTTACTTGACTAAGTAATTCTTCTTTGGACAAACTCACATTAAAACCCTTTAATACTGTGTCTGCAAATCTCTCTGCTTGATCAACGTTCCATTCTGTTTGACCAAAACAACCTGTACATGGAGAATTAACTCTTATACATAAAGCACCACAGCCAGCTTTAGTAACAGGTCCCATACAAATATAACCTTGTTCAATTAGACAGTCTTCCATATTTGGAAGCCCTTCATAATCTCTTTTAACTTTTGTCATTATTGACTTACTTCCAATAATTCGGGGACATGTGTCGCATACGTTAGAAATTTCATGGAAATCAGGATTGTCCTTCAAAAATCTTAATAAATTTGAAGAAATTTCTTCTGTTGATGGAGGTAGATTAGCTAATGGAGTGTCAGGAGTTCCATGCTTTTTAACTTGCTTTAAGATATCTCCAGATAAATCAAATCCTGCCATCAAGGGTATATTTAAAAAAAGTGTTAAGAATTCATATAAGTTTTTTTTGTCTCCCGAATTGATTGAATTCAAATCTTTAGTCATAGTATTTAACTTTTCTGCTCTCAAATCAACTGTTTTCGCGGGTCCAAAACAACCTACACAGGGTTTTCTATCGCTCGTACATTTTAAAGTACAACCAATACTAGTAATTGAACCAAAACACATTACTCCCTCATCAAGTAAACAGTTATCCTTTATTGAACAATCATTACAAAATGCAAGATCATTCATAGGAAAAGCTTTTTGCCCTAATAAAAATTTAACAGCGCTAACAATTTGTTCTGGTTTTGGTGGACATCCAGATATATATGCATCAACATTTATTACTTCATCAACAGGAACAACTTTATCTCTAAAGCCAGGAGTATTTATGGTCGGTTCTCCACCACTCTCATCAGATATACTTTCAACTTGAGAAAATTTTCTTCTTATTAATTCTTCTATATCCCACTGATTAGCTAATCCATGCACGTTTCCATAGCATGCACAAGTACCAAAAGAAATCACTAAAACACACTTGTCTCTCATTAGTTTAACATTGTCATAATCTTCATTAGTTCGAACAGAACCTTCAATGAAACCAACTAAAATTGATCCTGACTCTCTTTGTTTTAATGAATCAAGTTTAAAGTCAACTACAGCTGGCCAATATACAACCTCTAGTGCTGGTAGAACTGGCAACAAACCTAAATGAGCGTTTAAAAGAGATTGATGACAGCCCCAACAGTCACTTAATTGCATAAAAGCTACTTTTACTGACATTTTTTCATCAATTTTATGATTTTTTTTTAATTTTTAGAAAAATAGTTAAAATAGGATATTAATTACTTTATTAAAAATTTCTGATTTATTCGTATATCTGGTAGAATTATCTTTCTTATATGAATAAATATTCAAAATTCACTATTAGGTGAATTAGGCAGTAGACATTCAATTATTATTTTTTATTATATTTTGGATTTGTTAAATAAAATATATCCAGTATCTTCTTTTATATTAATAGGAGAGTAAGTATTCAATTATTTTTTATTTATTACATTTAGCAAAATAAAATCCAAATTAAGAAATCAAATAAGATTAAAGAAAACATCCACGATGGGATAAGAATCCTTAAGTAACCCTTTCTACTCTCTTTTTTAAATTTCTATATATTAATAATTTAAAAAGAGTCTCTTGAATCATTTAAATTACAAATTTATTTTTAAAATTTTCAATAGAATAATAATAGAATTAAAAATTACCGCATCCGTAACATTTCCCATCAAGATATGCGGCACAATCAGAACAAACATTCCCACAATTCACTTCTTGACTTTTCTGGCTGAAAAGATTAAGAGGTAAAAACTTCGGAACGATAAAATTTGATACAAAAATGGTGGCTGAGTGAAGAATCCCTTTTTTATTTGTTGGTCCACAGTAATTAATATATCTATGTAACACATCAATATTCTGTCCTATGATTCCCATAATTAAATTATATTGTCCAGTAACATGAGCTAGTAAAAAAACTCTAGGACAATCTTGATAAGCTTTAATTATATTTTGCACTTCTTCATAATTACTCATTTCTATTAGTAGAAATAGAGATTTATATTGGAGTTCATTAATATTTGTGTTAGCTTGAACCTTAAGTACGTGAGAATCTTCTAATTTTGAAATTCTCTTTGCAATTCCCGTGTGACTCATAGTTTCATCTTTTGATTTATATATGACCTTTTCCAAGTTCAGTAAACTTTGACGTCCTTCTTTGAATAATTCAGATATAATTTGTTTATCAATATTATCTAATAACATATTTTTCAAATTAATAATAAATGTAGATAATTAGATCTTAATTTCCAATTTTTAAAATTTGTCGTTTATAAAAATTTTGCTCAACGAAATTGTGATATTCTATTTGCTATAAACAATTCTCTATTAAAAATTGCTGAAGTGATTTATGTAACTACAATTTGATTTAACAAACTTGAATCGATACTTCATATATTTGATGTTTGATATTAACTTTTGTATTCATAATTAATCAGTTAAAAAATTGTTTCTCTATTCTATTAACATAAATGTTACTGGTTTTCAAATTGAAACTTTGAATAAAAAATTGTTGCAAAATGAAACCAGAAGGTAATTGAATAGCGTAATTATTCAAAATCACAAAAAATAATGATATGTTTTTTATATCAGAGATTCTAGTAATATTAATATGCCTCTTGATAAGATTGATAAACAGATACTTAGAGCATTATATGAAAATGGTCGAGAAAGTTTAAGTTCCTTGAGTAATATCATTACTAAATCAAATCAAGAAACTATGAGTCACACGGGAATTGCAAAGAGAATTTCAAAATTAGAAAATTCTCATGTACTTAAGGTTCAGGGAAACGTAAATATAAAGAAGCTAAATTATAGAATTGCTTTTATTTTGATTGAAATGGAGAATTTTGAAGAAGTACAAAATATAATTAAAGCTTATCAAGAATGCCCTAGAGTTTTTTTACTAGCTCATGTTACTGGACAATATAACTTAATTATGGGAATTATAGGTCAAGATATGGATGTTATACATAGATACATTAATTATTGTGGTCCTACAAATAAAAAAGGGATTCTACATTCTGTAGTTATTTTTGCTTCTGAATTTTTATTCCCTAATTTTCTTCCTCTTAACATTTTTAGTGGTATCAGTAAAGAATATAAATGTGAAAACATTTGTAAAGTTTGTGACGCCTTCCTCGACGGAAAATGCAAGGGATGCGGTAATTTTTAAGGTTAAAAGTGATTTCAAATTTAATAAAAAATTGGTTCTTTTTTTAATGTTAGTTAATAAATTATAATTTATTTTTAGTTTCAGATTTAAATATTCGTCAGAATATTGTTAAAAATTTAAACTTTATGTATTTTGATTGTTTAAATTATCCAATTTAAGTAATGCTTATAAAATAAGCATTTTTTTTTAAATTTAAAACAATTTAACTTAAAAAAAAATAATTCGCAAAAATTATAGGCTATTTTTAAAAATTAAAAAGTGAAAGCAAAAATGAAGAAAAAAATTTTTCGGATATTCATAATTTTCTTATTTGTCTTCGCTGCAATAGGTACAGTTAATGCATGGCCAGGCCATATGATTGAATGGGAAAAAAAAGATCATGGCTCCTGTCATTCTGGTGAATATACTGTCGGCTCAGGTGGTTTGACAGGCGTAGTTACTCCAACTGGAACAAAAACACCTGGTCAGCAATTTACCGTTGAATTAGATATCAAAGGTTTTACGGAGGCTGCCAATAAACATGTTGTTGTTGGTGTCTCAGCACGGTTAGCAGATAACAACAAATTTTACCTAGGTGTTCAAGAGGAAGATGATGCTCATTATGCAGAAGGAGTTGAAGTTGGATTAGATAGTTCTGGTAATGCAAATAATACAGTAATTTTAGAATTTTATGCGCCTACTGAAGATGGAAATTATACTTTGAGTATAATCGCAGCTGAAGGGGGAGAATCTTATGCTACAGCACATGCTTTTAATTACCTTGAATTACTCATACCTACAGAAGTAGTTACTCCAAAAAAGGGCGGTGAAACTATTCCTGGTTTTGATTTGTACATAATACTTACTGTTGGACTTTTAACCAGCGTTCCGATTGTTTTAATGGTTATCCGTAAATGGAGAAAAATAAAGAGATGATATAAAATGAAAAAAAGTTTAAAACTAATGGCTGTGGTATTATCTGTATTTTTACTGAGTTTTATAGGATACGCACTTGCTCATCCTACCAGTATCGTATCCTATTCAGGATCCACACATACAGGATGTCATGGAGCTAATAATCCAGGTTCTGGAACACTCTCGGTAACAACATCCGTATCTGGTCGAGTAATTACTCTAACAGTTTCAATAACAGGATTTACCGAAGCTGTTACTCCTCCCTATCATGGAACAGTATCAATAGGACTTCCATATGGATATGGTGACAATAATCTATTTGGACAGGGGATTAGTATGAATAATGTTCAGGGGGAGAATAATTATTGGGCTACTAGCATATGGGAAGAGAATTTAACATCAACTGGAGATACGATGCATGATTATACTTTTAAAGTTCTTGCCCCAGAAGCAGCAGGTACATATGAACTCAAAATAGTCGCTTTAACAGGTATGAATATTACTGAAAATGAAGTACCTCTCTATAATCTTGAACAGACCATAACAATAACAGTCAAAGGAAATGCCGTTACAATCGCTTCCTTATCTTCAACTTTTAATTTTGGAAATTTTCTCACATATATCCTATTCGGTAGTATTGCACTTGGTCCTCTTGTTTTAATTCTCTTACGCAAAAGAAAATAATTAAATTTTCACTATTTTTTTTTATAAACTCAAATTTTAAATTCTAAAAATGAATGTCCTACATGTTAAAAAACATAAAATTGTTGTCCTACTACAAAAGATTCAACTCATTCATTATAAGAAACTATTGTATTTAGATTAAAGAGAAAGAACAATGAAGTTAAATATTCCTAAATTTTATAAAACTAATTTTTTGTTGATCATTTCTCTTGTAATGTTGGTACTCAACCTATCTTTTATTATAATAGGAACTTCATTTAATTTCTTTATTTGGGATGAACCTAACAGAATTGTATACATCATATTTTTTTATCATGTTTCAGGAGCTTGGCTGGCTTATTTTTCATTTGGAATCAGCTTGATCTCTCATATTATCTATCTACGGAATAAAAAGATCTTATTTAGCCAAATTGGAAAAAATAGTGTAATTGTAGGTGTTTTTTTTACAGCATTTGCTTTAATAACTGGATCTTTATGGTTTAATGCAACCTCTGGCGGTTATAGCAATAATATAAATGCTTATTGGCAGTGGAGTGATGGTAGACAAATTATGACTTTTGTTTTGCTAGTATCCTATTTAGCGTTCTTAATTTTCAGAAGTATGATTGAAGATAAAGAAAAAAAAGCAAGGTTATCATCAGCTTTAGGTATCGCATTATTTCCTACAGTACCTTTAAGTTATTTTTCGGCAATAATATTTGAATCTTTACACGTATTAATTAGCCCAACTCCAGGTGAACCTGGAAATATATATTTGGATCCCGTTAAAATTTTTATATTACTTTTTAATTTAATAGCGATGACTATTTTTTTTGTGTATGTTGTCCAGAAATTAGTTACTTTAGATAAAGCAAATGAAAAATTAGATAAAATTATTCAAAAAAGATTAATGGAGGAATAAATAAATGTCAATAGAATTGCTTGAACGAGATTTAATAACAATTAGTATTAGTTATTTATTATTTTGGATTATAATAATAATTTTGATTGTTTATCCGATCATTAAATTAAATAAAACATTAAGAAGAATCAGAAGTTTAGAAAAAAATATAAGTTAAATAATCAGGAGATAAATGAGTTTGAAGAAATCAAAAATTATTGCTGTAATTGGGATAGTTGCATCAATTATAGTTATAATATCGTTAGTAACAATAAATACAAGACCATATCTTCGAGTATCTCAAGTTGCAATAAAACCATCTAAATATTATAACAAAGAAATTCAAGTAATTGGGATTGTAAAAGGTTTTTCTGGGGGAAATTTTAATTTAACTGAAAATGCAGATAGTATAACCATCGATATCAACGGTATTTCTCCACCAAATGATTTAGAAAATGGAATAAAAGTAGTTGTTTCAGGAAGATTTGTTTCATCATTAAATTTAGTTGCAAATCAAATCCTTACCCAATGCAGTTGATCTATTTTTAATCGTACAGTAAAGTTTGGGAAAGTAGAATTATAATTGAAATCATAAGAGCAATATGGGCTAGTAGAAATATAATTTCATAAAAAACGTCTGATATTGAATAACCTCCTAATAACTTTATATTTAAAGAAATTATAGGCGTTATAATAGGCAAAATTAGAGGAAATAACAGAATTGGTAGAATAAAAGATTTATTTTTAACATACATAGAAAAAGCCGAAACTAAACTTCCGCATATTGATAAATCAAATGTGGGTAATAAAATTCCAATAATAATATAATTTAAAAACTGAATCACATTTAAATTAATTTGAGTAGTAATATTTCCTTCAATAATAGCAGGGGCTGATAAAAAAGAACTGGTAAGGAATAAAATTGCTTCGACAAAAATCAATAATATTAGACAGAAAAGGATCTTACTTAAAAGGATTATATTACCTGAAACGGGGGATGTGATCAAGCCACCAAGTGTTCCAGTTTCTTTTTCTTTAACAAATAATTTAACCATGATATAGATAAGAGTAAAAAAAATAATTATCCAGTTTTCAATAACAAAAATTTCTAATGGCATATTTTGAATTTGGGTTGTGAAATTATATACTGAAGAAAATATAAAAATAGATATAATTTCAAAAAGAAACACAGAAAATATATCATTTATTTGCCGAATTTCAGATTTGATATCTTTAAATAAGATCGTCTTAAGTACTTTCAATCTCAGTTTAAAAGATATTTCTTTACTATTCAATAAAAATTCACCTTAGAAATATGTTTCAATTTGAATTTCGGCATAATCTTTTTTTGTCGCTAATTTAGTAATTTTACCTTTTTTCAAAATTATTAAATCATCACATAATTGATGAAAAACGTCAATTCTATGAGTTGTTAGAATTATTGAAACATTTTCTTTCTTTTTTAATTCTAAAATAAAATTACTTAACATTTCAGACGATTTATAATCTAGCCCTGAAAAAGGTTCATCCATAAATAAGATTGATGGGTTATGCATTAAAGATCTGATTAATTCCACTTTTTGTTTCATGCCATGAGATAAATTTTTAACGGGTTCATTGATCCAATCAATTAAATCAAATTTCTTAACATACTGTTCAATTTTGTATTTTATATTATTCTTCTCAAAATTAAAATGCAGATTATCAAAGAACTTTAAGTTTTCAAATATAGTCAACTCTTCATAGAGAAATGATTCATCAGTAGTTATACCAATATTTTGTTTTATAATATTAGGGTGATCAATATAGTTCAATCCATCAATAACGACTTTTCCCATTGTTGGTTTTAGAAGACCTGATAAGATCTTGATTAAAGTTGTTTTTCCCGCTCCATTTGCCCCTCCAATACCAAAAATTGTATTTTTTCTAATTTTGAAAGAAATTTTTTTTAATGCAAAAAAATATCCAAATTGCTTTGAGACATTAATACAATCTATTAGTATGTTATTTGATGCAACCATCAACTCAACACTGCTTAATATACTGAATTTATTTTATATAATTTTAGTAAATTTTAATAATACAAAACTTTGGTTTAATATATGTATTAAGATAAGAAATTAAAAATTGGTCAAATTCAATTAAAAAAAGTAATACAAATTTATACATTGAGTGAATTTTTACTCTTGGATTACTTCTCTCTTTGGAAAAAAAGTGATAAGTATTGAGGGTATTATCCCTATTAGCAATAAAAAGAAACCTGGAATGAAAAAAATATCTTTATACATTGAAGATACTAAAAAACCAGCAAGAATCAAGGAAATCCCAGCATGAATTATCGTTTTTGAATTCAATCTGAAAAAATATTTGAATCCCTTATTCAGATTGAAATTTTTTCCTAATTTAAATAATGAAGAAAATAATGAAATAAAGAATATTATCAGAATAGGATTTATCCAAATATTAAATATAATTAAAACAATATAGGATAATGCTAATTGAATCATAATTCCGATAATTATAGCCACTCCTATCCACTTAATATCGAAATATTCCCATAGAGAACAAAAAATAAGCGATAAAGCTAAACCAGTAGCCAAGGATAATGATGTTACTATAAAATAATCTACACCGATGAAAATGACATCTATTGGAAGAAAATTTGAAAGTAAATGGGTGAACGGAGGAATAAAAAGGCCAAAAGTGCAAACAAATGCTAAACCAAATAAAAATAAATAACTCAAATAATCAAATAATAGTTTTTTATTTCGATATTCCTCCATCAGATAATCTAGTACAATATAAATTATATAAAGGGTAAAACAGATCAGCATAAAGCCTAAAATTACAACCCATATAACTAAGTTTGCATCTCCGGTAAATGCATGAAGAGAGCTCAATCCTCCTCCTCTTGTAATCAATGTTGAAAACACTATTGAAGAAAAAATTAAGCCTACATTTATTTTTGTCAATCTAGGATTTTTTTTCTTAAAAATTATAGTATGAAAGAAAGCTGTTATGAAAATCCAAGGAATAAGTGAGACAGTCTCAACGGGATCCCACCCCCAATATCTACCCCAATTTGAGGCAATTTTAGCCCAATATGCCCCAAGACCTATGCTAAGTGTAAGCACTAACCATCCAAATTTCAAAGAAAAATCATAAAATCTCTGCTGATAGGAATTTAATAATTTAGAGTTACGAGTGGTAACTTCTGCAATAGTTATAATAAAAGGAATCAAAAAGATAGCATAAGCAATAAAAGTAAAAAAAGGATGCCAAATCAAGAAAGGAGAAATTAATAGTGGGTTTAATCCTCGTCCATTGGGGAAATCGGGTGGTGAATTAACTCTAAAAGGATTCAATGAAAATAAAATAAATAAAAATACAGTGGAAATTATTAAGGACATAATAACTGAGCGAATAAAAATTGAATCTTCTTGATCTTGATTATTTAATCTATAAAAATTAATAACGACTGAATTAAAAAACATCCACGTCATGATTGAGCCTTCTTCACCAGCCCATATTGCAACAAATTTATAAATTGGAGCTAATGTAGTGTGACTATAGTTCATAACATACACTATTTCGAAAATATTATTGATAAAACTATACATCATTAGGATGAATAATAATACGTTGATGCTCATGTTGAGGATCGATAATAAATAGTAATTTTTTCTTTTGAAAACAAGAAAAAATATATCAACAAGTATCAATGCTATTAGAATAGCTATTAGAATCATGCCTAAATAGGATATAATAAGAATTCTAGTACTAAATTCAATTAAATCTAAAATTAATGGAATGAAGAAAAACAAACCTAGAATTACGATTATGTTTAACAATAAAATTTTTCTTGATAAGAATCGATCAAACTTCATAGAGAACATTTAAAATGTAAAAATTTTAGAATTCTAATAAACATTTTTAAATGTTAATGCCCAGTGCAGAAAATAGGTGAAATATTTGCTCTAATGTTTTATAAATATCTTTTTTTTTTATAATTTATCAACACAATATATAAAAACCAACCAATCACAATCTATTAGTAAAAATTTCATACTTTTTATAGAAAGAATCATGAAAAAGAAAACTTTTATCCTATTCATTACTATTATAAGTTTAGTATCAGTATCTGTAGTAATTTATAGTACTGGAAGGCCTGGCTTTGGTAACACTCATGATGTATGCCATGAATCCACAGTATATTCAATTGGAAGTAGTATATCAGGGGAAATTCAATCTAATCCCTCAAGTTCCATTGTATTTAATATTACGGCGACTGGTCCTAATTTATTTGTTCAGGCGATTCCGGGTGCAAAAGATAATGATCTTTTCGTGATATTTCCCACTACTGAAAGAATAAATGATAGTTCGGTATTTGATTTAGATCCTACAGCAAATTCAATATTAGTAACATTTAATATCACAACACCCAACGAGACCGGATATTATACCATTTTTATCATTGCCGGAGATAATACACATGGACAAATAAAATTTGAATTTCTAGAAATCAATGTGAATGTTGGTGGAGTCGCTCCTCCTCCCCAATATGATTGGTCTACTATATTTGATCATTTAGGGTTATATTTAGGGTTACCTGCGTTAATACTTTTAACACTTGGTACAATTCTAGTATTAATAAATGAAAATAAATTCGTAAAAATACATGGAATTCTGGCAGGGGGAGCTTTTGTTCTAACTACTGTTAATTTAGTAGCAGCTCTTATAAAAATTCCTTCAGAGAGTTGGTCTGGAGTTTTTCCCCTTATCTATCACTTACCTCATATAATTTTGGGAGCACTTGGTTTAATAGCTGCATTTTTTAGTATGTTGTTTGGAATTGCAGCAGAGCGAAGTCCTGCTAAAATAACAGGTTATATTGCTCTAATATGTTGGTGGGGCGCATTCTTTTTAGGGTATTTTCTAAACCCAAATCTATTGTTACTACAATAACATGAGGGTATATAAAAGTGAATGAATCTAATAATGTAGAAATAAAAAACAAAATAGAACAAAAAGATAAGCAAAGTCTAAAAGATCAATTCTTAGAATTTATCTCTCCTTATCATGTGAGTACTAACCTATATGAACTTGAGTCTGCCTCAGCAGATCTTACTTCCCTGCCATCATATCATTACAAATTTAAAAAAGAATATCTGGCTAGTCATATCGTTAGACCAGCAAATACTCATGAACTTTCATTAACAATTGAAAAATGTAGAAAACTTAATATCCCCGTTACAATAAGGGCTGCTGGTACTTCTTGTTTCTCCTCAGCAACACCTTCAAAAGGAGGTGTAATTATAGATATACGTAGATTGAATAGAGTTATTGAAGTGGATAAAGAGAATATGACAGTAAAAGTTGGGGGTGGAATTTCGTGGTTAAATTTAATAGAAGCACTGGCGGATTATGGTCTTGAACCTAAAAGCTTTCCAACAAGTTTTAAAACATCATGCGTTAGTGGTTTTATTGCAACTCCAGGTAAGGCAGGGATTGGTATTCTAAAGTATGGAACTATGGAAGATACTATTATTTCACTAGAATTAGTTAAACCAGATGGTTCTGTGATAAATCTCACAAGAGAATCAAAAGAAGATATTACTCTTAATGATGTTGTAGGGACTTATGGGATATTTGGTGCGATTGCAAATGTGGAATTGTCTGTTACTACTCTAAAAACATCATTAGAGACTATAGGTTATGGTTTTGATTCAATAGCTCAAGCATTTGATTTTTATTCTACTATCAAAAATGATCTACCAAATAAACCACTATTCCTTTCAATTTCAGAAAGGGATTTTGAAAAATACTCTCATGTGAATTTTCCAAAACAAAACTGGTTAGTGTGGGGAGTATTTTATGACGATCCTGAGGAAACATCAAAGAGTATTTCACAAGTTAAAACTATTGCTTCGAAAATGAATAGTTATGAAGTTGAAAGTTCCTATTTAAAAGAAAAATGGCGAGATATTAGTGATGCTGAAGTATCAATAGGATTATCAACAAGAAATTTAATTTTTCAAGAATATTGGATCTCTGATGAGAATTTACAAGATTTTATTCAATTGTATGTAAATAATAAGAAGAAATATAAATTTCCAATTGCTTCATATGTTATTTCAGGGGAAAAAGGATGGACACGGGTAAAGATTTTTGGACTAACTAACATTAATAAACCAATAGAATTCTTTACTGTAAAAGCATTTTTACATGATTTAGCTATTCAAGCATTTAAACAGGGAGATAGATTATATACTATCGGAATAGTTAACACCTTTTATTTGCATAAATATAAACCTAAAGAAGTATTAAAATGGAAAAATTTAAAAGATAAATTAGATCCAAAAAACCTATTTAATTCTTATCGATTAACTGATGCAAGAATGAAGTTTTGGAGAGTATCATTGCTTTTTAATGTAGCGAAACTTTTATACAAAATTTTTTAAAAATGAGGAATTAAGTATCAAAAATAAATCAGTAAATTGAGAAATAATATATAATCATTAAATTTAATTTGAAATAAGATATATAATCAATTAAGTAAACATTTAAAAAGAGATAAACAAATGAGTGAAGGTAAAGAAAAGAAAGATTTAAGAGATGTAATAACAACTGGTCCACCTGTTGCAGGTTTAGTTTCTCCATCAAGAGAGAATCTTATTGAACCTTTAGAAACTTTTAAAGATGAAAACGCCTACGAACGTTGTACTCATTGTGGGTACTGTCGTCACGTCTGTAAAGTATATAATACTTCTTGGAGTGAAACAGATTATGCAGGAGGTCGGAATAGGATTATTAAAGCATTGAGTCGGAAAGATGCTAAATTTGATAAAGATGAAATTATTCCCTCTGTATTTCGATGCATGTTATGTGGAAATTGTAGGGTTGTGTGTCCTGTCCAAATTGATACATTAAGTGTTTTTCAGAATTTTAGGAAACAAGTTATAAAAAAGGGGGCGATCCCTGAAAAGTTGAAACTTTTGAGAAATTCAATTATCGAAAATAATAACCCATATCTTGAAAAACATGATGAAAGATTCAATTGGACTAGATCATGTGAAGAAGGTGCCCAAGCATATGAACGTTCTATACAAAGAGATAAAATAATAGATAAAGAGGAAAAACCTTATAGTGTTGGATATTTTGTCGGTTGTACTTCCTCTTATCGAAATAACGAGCTTGTATCTGCTACTAGTAAAGTTTTGGATAAACTTGGAGTTAATTTTACTCTATTTCCTGAAGAACAATGTTGTGGGTCAGTATTATTCAGAACTGGATTAGAGGATGAGGCAATGGAACTTGTAAAACATAATTATGAGATGATTCGTAATAGTGGTGTAAAAGATGTTGTTTTTTCTTGTTCTGGTTGTTTTTCAACGTTTACATTAGAATATTCAAAATTCGCGAATTACAACTTAGGATTTAATCTTTATCACATAACTCAATATACTTTAAAAAAAGTAAAGGAAAATAATCTTAAAATCAGATATACAAAACGAACTAAAGAAGATCCATTGCTTATAACTTATCACGATCCATGTCATTTAGGGAGATATTGTGGAGTTTTTGAGGAACCAAGAGAACTTATTAGAAGGATCGAAGGTGTAAAGTTGTTTGAAATGAAACATAATAAAGAAATGTCTTGGTGTTGCGGTGCTGGGGGTGGAGTAAAGGCTCTTTATGGAGAACTTGCGACCGAAGTAGGTAGAGATAGATTGACTGAAACTCGGAGTTGTATGATAAGAATTAGAGAAGATCGTTTAAAAGAAGCAATTGAAACTAGTGCTGAAGTTTTAGTAAGCTCTTGTGTCTTCTGTAAAAATAATCTATATCAAGTAGCAAATGAAGATAAATCCCCGATAAAAGTTATGGATATTTCACAATTATTAGCTGACTGTGAATTCTATTAAATAGTCTCATAAAAGTAAATAGTTTATTAAATTGGTCCAAATCCTTTAATTTGTGGAATTTAAATTATCTTATCGTTAACCCGAGTTATTTTAACTTTATACCTGGTTATAACCTTATTGGTGTTGCATTAGTGATTTACATTATATAGGTGTATAAGAGTTTTCTATTTGAATTCCGTATAATAGTTCATCTTTCTTTCTTCTCTTTGAATTATATTTTAAATTTTTTTAAATACCTATTGATTGTAATTCTATTAGTTTAATTAATACTTCCAAGCAGGTTTTGCGACGAGTTTCTCGAGGAAAGTACATTATTCCTCATTTTTACAGGATGTATTAGAAACTTGGATGTATTCATCCTTTTTTTATATAGTTATTGAAAAAAGATTATGAAATTCAAATTTTTCTTAGTCGGTTAATTTCTCATTTAAAAAGGGAATATCAAATACAATATTACTACTAGTTAATTTTGGATAGGATTCGAATTTACTTATTAAATGCTTTGAACAATCAGAGTTAAGATTCTTATCTAGTCTAAATTTATTACTATTTATGGGATAATCAAAAATATTTTTAATGTGGCTATAATTTAATGTAATTTCTTCAAGATTTTTTACTTTTTTAATAGATTTTGGAAGTGCTATCAGCTGGTTGTTATTTAAATTTAACTTTTCAAGTGAACTAAGTTTACCTATTGATTTGGGTAAAAAACATAATTTGTTTCCATTTAACCATAATTGTTTAAGAGATTTCAGCATTGCTATTGATTCCGGGATGTAATTAATCCGATTTTCACAGATGTTTAAAACTTCAAGTGAGCCTAGAAAACAAATCGACTCAGGTAGTTCTTCTAATTGATTATCACCCATCTTTAAAACTTTCAGAGATTTTAGTTTTCCGATTGCCTTGGGGAGAATTTTAATTTTATTGAGAGAAGTATCTAGATATGTAAGCAATGAGAGGGAGCATATTGAACTAGGTAATTTTTTTAATTTATTATTTGTTAAATGGAGAGATTTAAGAGTAATCAGCGCCCCAATAGACTTAGGTAATTTCTCTAACTTATTCCAGCCTAATTTTAGAATTTCTAAAGACTTAAGAAGCTCTATAGTTTCAGGTAAATATGAAAGGTTATTATCTTCTATATTTAGAATTTTAAGTGTCGAAATCGAGTTAATTGAGCTTGGGAGCTCGCTCAATTTATTATTAGTTAAGATAAGCTGTTCAAGAGAATTTAGTAATCCTATTGATCGAGGCAATTCATTTAGTCTATTAGAGCTTAAGTTTAACAATTGAAGATATTTGAGAGAACCTATTGATGAGGGAATAGTTCTTAGAATGTTCATTTCAACTTTTAATGTTTTTAAAGAATGCAAATACCCTATTGATCTAGGTATTTCTTTAAGTTTATTATTGCTTAGATCTAAATGTTGGAGGGAAGAGAGTGTCCCTATCGAATAAGGTACTTTTTCTAATTGATTATCACTTAAATTCAACAATTTTAGAGATTGTAATGACGAAATTGATCTAGGGATAAAATTTAGGTTATTTCCTTCTAAATCAAGAATTTCTAAATTACTAAAAGATCCAATAAATTCAGGTAGGGTGTATATCTTACATCTTTTTAAAATTAAAGATTGCAATGATCTAAAATATTTGAAATATTCTGGAATTGTTATCAAAGAATCTCCTTTCATTTGAATCTCAATTATCTCACTGTCTTTTACTTTATATTTTACTGAGGGATATTTCAATTTTAAAAAAGAAATAGTTAAATAATTCCTAAAAATGTCTGATAATTTTGATAGCGATAAACTTTTAAGAGTATTATCCTTCTTTACACGATCTTTTAGTAGAAATTTAAATTTTTCATCATCTATATTGTTTAATTGAGAAAATAATATAGTTTTTGCTATATTTTTGTTTATTCTTTCTATTGCTTGAATTAAAGCAAGAGAACTCATATAAGTGAATTCGTTATTAAAAATCCATTTTAGAGAAAAGAATCTCAAATCCTTAAGATGACTTAAATTTTTTATTCCCAAAATATCACTATGATCTTGTAGGGCATATCTATCTCTCCAATAAACAGTTAGATTATCTACGTTCGAAAAATCTAATTCAGTAACATACCCTTCTTCAATCTTAAATTCGAGTCTATCAAATTTGCTTTTTAAATGTTTTATTGTTATATAATTAATGAGAATTTCTGCTAATATTTGATCTGGAATTTTGTCACATTTATTATTTACTAATATGGGAAATAAGCTTTGAGTAATTCCTTTAACTTCAATTCTTTTTATTTCATTTATCAAGCTAGCACTTATCCGATCATCTCTGATCTCTGCAAGGGATTTAATTATAATGAGTAGGCAATTATAAGATGATTCATGCTGTAATGCCCAAAGAAGAGGTTTTAATCCTTTTTCCAAGAACTTAGATTTTATAACCTTTGCCGCTGAATATCTCAGATTTTCATTTTCATCAGAGATGAGTATACTTTCTAAAACTTTAAATACCTTTGAATGATTGAAATTGAGTTTATTTAAGATTTCTATAGATTCTTTTCTAATTTTATCATTATCAATATTTTCGATTAGTGAAATTAAAAGATCAATAGTTTTAGTTATATCTATGCGACTGTTTCTATAATTCTCATAAACTTCATTTGGAGTAATACTCATTATCGAAATTTCTTCTCTTTATTTTTTTTTATCAAAAATATTGCTCAATTAGTAGTTTATAATAACTTAATAAAAAGTATAAAAAAGTAAAATTATGTAGATTTTTATTAATTCTAGTTAAATTAATCCTCCTACGCAAACCTACTTCGAATTTTAGCGCATTTCAACGTTAAGCATTCTAGCGGATAATTCTTTTCCCTTTTTATCTGTAACAGATAATTTCAGATGAGGTGTTCCCGCAAGCATTAGTCTAAAATACAAATCTATGTTTTGTTTGCCTTCTATATCGAATTCAGGTACAGTTATTATTTCTTCATACTTTATTTCAGGTTGTACTGCTTCAACCATTTAATTTCATCTCTATATATTCAATTTACATTTACATATTTTACTTAATTTTAAAATCTGATTATTAATATATAAACTTATCGTTTTTAAGTTAATTTAAACATCGCAATTATATCTAGTTTAAATTTGCGACAAGATTTGTTATAAAAGTTTCGGTTTGAAAATTTTTTTCAAGTCAAATTTTGTTTTTTCGTAATATTTTCTTGAATTAATGATCGTTATCAGACAGTATCATGCTTTTTTTGATCATTAATAAATATTTTTCATAAAAATCTCAATTAAATTTTTTATAAAATATAAATCACTGAAAAATTTAATGGCAAAACCATAAACTAGTTAAAGTTATTTTCCAATTTTTTAGGAAATATTTATCTTCAATAAACCGAATTTTTATAAAAATTTAAAACCCTTTTTTACGAAAAAGTATAAAATAATTACATGAGTTATGAAATGTCTTATTCTGTCATAATGCGCTTTAGTAGTGATTCCCAAAATATCTTTTTATAATTACCTGAATACTTTAACTTATTTATTGTCAATTTAATAGCTTTCCTTGAACAAGCTCTTACACAAGTACCGCATCTTATACATTTTGTTTCATTATATGAAATCTTCCTTTTTGTAGAATTATTTTTCAAATTTTTCAATTTAAGAAAGGCGTTTGAAGGACATACATCAACGCATGACATACATGATATACATTTTTCCCAATCTACATCTATCTTACCATCTAAGTATATCCTTATTTTGATCTGATTCTTTTTTGATTCAACAGTTTTATATTCTATTTTAGGAACTACATTTTTGATTACTATCCCTAAATCAGCTTGTTCCATCAGTTTGTTATTATGCTTCAATAAAATGGCTGAAGTAGGGCAGATATATGAACAAGTTCCACAATATGAACATTTTAAAGCATCAGGAGCATCTGGTATTAAATCAATGGTTTTAACTCGAATTTTACCCTCTAAATTTGGATGGGAAAATGCGTTATTAGGGCAAGCTTTGATACATAATCCACATCCAATACATTTTTCCTTATTAATTTCAATAGAATAATTTTCTGTATATAAATTTAATACTACTTTATTGAAATCATCAGTAATATCTGTTTTAATTCTAGGAAACAATTTTATATAACATCTCCAAATTTTCTTTATATATTCAAAAATTCTCCTTTTTTAATGGATTAGGGCCTAGTTTCTTTAATTCTTCGACAAATTCATTTACAATATTTGTCAAATCAGCACCTTCAGATGCAGATATAAATGAGTATTTAACTCTTTTTGGATTAATCCCAAATTGTTTTAAATAACGTAAAAATAAAGGTATTCTTCTTATTGTTTTGAGATTTCCCGAAACGTAATGACAATCTCCAGGATGACAATGTGAGACTAAAATACCATCAATTCCTTCTTTTAAAGCAGCTAAAATAAATTCAGGATTGATTCTACCTCCACACATTACCCGTAAAATTCGCAGGTTTGCAGCTCTTTGCATTCGTGATGTTCCCGCTTGATCAGCACCAGCATACGAGCACCAATGGCATAAAATTCCTAAAATAGATGGGTTGAAACTTGCCTGTATTGATATAAGTATTATCCCTCTGCTTTTTCTAAATTTTGAATGATATTATGAATCATTGGTAACAATTGTGCATCTCCAAATTGATTTTGGATAATTGCCGAAGAAGGACAAGCTGCAACACATGTACCACATCCTTTACATAAAATTTTGTTAATCTCGGCAATCTTTTTAACTTTATTAAAACTAATCGCATTAAATGGACAAACACTAATACAACTTTTGCAGCCAGCACATTTGTGACTTTGTACTATTGAAAAAATAGGATCAATCTCTACTTTTCCCTTAGCCATTAATAATGCAGCTTGGAGCGCCGCTGCTTTAGCTTGTGCAATAGAATCAGGAATATCTTTAGGACCTTGAGCTGTTCCTGCGATGAAAATTCCATCTGTTAATGTTTCTACTGGACGAAGTTTTGGATGAGCTTCCATCAAAAATCCATCTTCCGATCTTTGTACGTTAAATAATCTGGCAACTTTATTTGCATCATTGCGTGGTTCTAAGCCTGTTGCTAAAACAAGTAGATCTGCTTTAATTTCAATTAATCTTTGAAGAAGAGTATCTTCTCCGCGAATGATAATATTGTGATTCTTATCCTCAAGTACTTCTGAAATCCTTCCTCTGATAAATTTAATATTAAAATCCCTTCCAGTTGAATCATAAAATTCTTCATATCCTTTCCCAAATGCTCTTATATCGATATAGAATATAAATATTTTTGCATTTGGATGTTTTTCCTTATAAAGCCGAGCTTGTTTCACTGAATACATACAACATACTCGCGAACAATACTTATTACCTTTTTCTGTAAAATCTCTACTTCCTACACATTGGAGAAATATTAAAATTGATGGTTCTTTCAAATCAGAAGGCCTTTTTATTTTACCTTCCGTTGGTCCGAATGAACTCAACAATCTCTCCATTTGTAATCCTGTAATGACATTTTTATATCTTCCATAACCATATTGACTCAATACAGTAGGATCATAAAGATCATAACCTGTTGATAAAATTATCGTACCTACTTTAATCTCAATATATTCAGGTTCATCTGTATAGTCAACAGCTCCAACAGGGCAAACCTCAGCACATACTCCACACTTAATACAGTGGTCCATATCAATTGTATATTTCCCTGGAACAGCTTGAGGGAAAGGTATATAGGCTGCTTTTCTTTTTTTCATACCTAAATCAAATTCATTGGGGGATACAACTATACATTCTTCAGCGCATGTTCCACAACCCGTGCATTTTTTTTGATCGATATAATGGGGTTTCTTTTTAATGGTTACTTTAAAATTTCCAACATACCCCGATATATCAGTAACTTCACAATAAGTCATAAGTTCTATATTTTGAGCTTTAGCAACTTCAGACATCTTTGGAGTTATTACGCAAGATGAACAATCTAATGTTGGAAATGTTTTATCTAATTGCGCCATATGTCCTCCAATCGTCGGAGTTTTTTCAACCAAATACACTTTATATCCAAAACCAGCAAGATCTAGAGCGGCATTCATACCGGATATTCCTGCTCCTACTACTAAACACGCGGGCTCAATATCTACACTAAATTTTTCTAATGGTCTTAAATTGCTAGCTTTTGCTACTGCCATTCCAATATGTGATTTTGCAATCTCATATGCTCCTTTAGGATCCTTTAAATTAACCCAAGTACAATGTTCACGAATGTTTGCTATTTCACATAAAAATTGGTTTAATCCTGCCTCCTCGCAATTTTTTCTAAATGTTGATTCGTGCATACGAGGTGAACATGCAGCCACGACAACACGATTGATATCACCGTTTCTAATGTTTTCTTGTATCAAATCTTGTCCAATTTCCGAACACATAAATTTATAATTATGCGCTTCAACTACATTTGGCAATGATTTTGCAAATTTTGTCAAATTATCAACATCAATAACTCCTGCAATATTATTACCACAATGACAAATATAAACTCCAATTTTCGGTTTATCCTTCAATTTCATCACTTATTTTATTTAAGAAAGGTTCAATTGAAATAAATGGGGGTACACCTGTTAATTCTTTATCTTTAACTAATCCAACCTCTTCAGGCGTCATACCTAAAGCAAGACCTAATAGTTGAGTATAATATATTACTGGGATATTGAAAGGAGCTTCAATTCTATCTTTAAATATCTTATTAATTTCGATTTGTCCTAAGTCAAACTGAAGATGACAAAAAGGACATGCTGTTATAATTGCCTCTGTTCCAACTGCAACCATATTTTCTAACTTCTCTCGTGTAAAATCTAAGGAAATCTCTTTAAATGCACTCCTTACAGCTCCTGCTGCACCACAACACATATATTTATCCTTATAATCTAAACTCTTACACCCAGTAGCTTCAACTAATTCATCCAAGAAACGTGGATTCTCGACCTCATTTCCCCAAGGTCTAATTTGGGAGGGCTTTAAAAGATGACAACCATAGTGTACGGCAACATTAAGATCTAACTTTGTTCTACGTCCATATTTTACTCTTTGGGTTATTTTTTCAATCCCTATGTCTTTATATAATACTTCAATAATATGCTTAACATTAATATTTCCTGTATACTGGCGATTAACCTTGATTAGATGTTCATTAACCATTCTTTGTTTTTCCAAATTATTTTTTAATTGGTGATTAATTTCAAGTAAGCTTCCATAACATCCATTGCACATTGTAACTAGATCATAATTATTTTTTTCAGCAATAGTTAGATTTCTAGCACCAATAATTAGCCATGTATCTATATCAAATCCACGGAATACGCCAGGGGCAGGGCAACACGAAGCTCCCTCCATTTCCAAAAAATCTATACCTAACTTTTTCAATACTCTTCGAGTTGCTAATTCTATGAAAGGATATCTATTTGGAATCACGCATCCAAGAAATAATGAATACTTCTGATTTTCTCCCATATTTTCAGATTCCTCTTCAGTTTAATAAAAATTATATAATACATTAAGTGTTTAATTATTGTTTAACAGATTGAAAACCTTACTTTTTCTTCTCTGTTTGGATTTTTCCATTAATTAAATAATTTGGAATAGTTTCCTCTATCATTGATGATTTAGGTTTCTCTTTCTTTTTAAAAGGAATATTAATTAATTTATTAAAATTGGAGCTTGCGAGAAGTACTTTTACTTCTTCCAAATCTTCTGGATGAGAGTGAACAGTTGGAGGAACTCGGTCTAACCCATAAAATTCTCGAAAATCATTCCATTTTTTATCATCAATTGGAACTCCATGTCCTGATGTAAAAAGCTTTTTACATAACTCTAGATGATTTTTATGCATGAAACCTTTTTGAACAGCTAAATTTCTCAAATAAATTATAATATCAGTAATTGGTATTTTGCGCGGGCATCTTTCAAGACAAGTATAGCAAGTTGAGCACAACCAAATATCTTTTTCTGAAAGAATTTCATCAAGCCCTAATTGAACTTTTCTAATCACATTCCTTACTTTTAAGGCTGTTCTTTTTCCAGAAGGACACCCACCAGAGCATGTACCACATTGAATACAAGCATCCACCTGAGGATATCCCGCATCCCGTAATGAATTCACTAATTCATCACTGAATCCTGTGATTATATCTTCCTCATAATCTAACATTTTCAGTTTCTCTCCACTATTTTTTCGTAAAATACGTACAAAGAAATTTCATAGTTATAAAGTTATTTACATCTATAAAAAGAGAGAGATGATTAATATTTAAGCTTTCCTTTTAGATTTCATAACTTTGGAAGATCTAAACTATTAATTTATGAAAAGTTTCAATTTACAACAATTTTTGTTTTAAATTTTAGATTTGAAACTTGTTTTATAAATAAAGATTCTCAATACTTTTGGTTTTACTTTACTTGTAAATAGAGTTTTATTTTAAATTATAAACTGCAGTTTTTAATAACTTCTATGTTTATTCTATTTAAAAATATTTAAGATTAACAATAAATAGATGCCAATACCTATAGTTTTTATGCAAATTAGCTCGTGTTGGGGCTGTCATCAAAGTTTATTAAATGCACATTTTGAATTACTTCCAATTCTTCAAGAATTTGAGATTATTTATTGGCCAACCATTATTGACATGAAAAGCGATTCGCTAATAAATAAAGATGACCATGTTGTAAAAATAGGATTTATTGAAGGTGTGATACGAACAGAAGAAGATGCCGCAAAAGTTAGACTCATGAGGCAGAAATGTGATTTAATTGTGGCTTTTGGAGCATGTGCTTGTTATGGGAGCATTGCGGGGTTAGCTAATTTATATGAAATAGATGAATTAGTAAAAAGAAAATTCCAAGAAGTTGAATCAATTCTAGTGCCATCGACAGAAGAACCAACATTTTCTTTACCGAGATTTGAAAAATTCGTACATAACGTTAAGGAGATAATTGATGTAGATATGTTTATACCTGGATGTCCCCCAAAAACTGAGAATATTGTGGCGGCATTATCATACTTGGTAACTAGATTAAAAGAAGGTTCTAAATCAAGAGATCAAGATAAATGTGTATGTGATAATTGCGACTTATTTAATGAAGGCTGTTTTTTGGATCAAGGAAAACTCTGTTATGGCCCAATAACTGCTTCAGGTTGTAATTTAATGTGTCCTAATAACTCTGATATTTGTTATGGATGTTTTAAATATACAATTAATCCTGGTGAAAAAGCTAAGTCATTAAAAAATATAATTAATGATTTGGATGATTTAGATGATGAAATAAAAAGAAGTTTTCATCAGTTTCTGGTATTGTATTTGGGAGTAGCTAATTTAACAAATTTCTACTTTCGTGATGATCTTTTGCAACGATTAGCTTATCAACCTGAGAGTTTTAATAAAATAGAAAAATCAATCAATAATAATTTAGTATCTTTATTAGATGTAAAGCCCACTGGATTTAGCATAAATGATGAAATTGTAGGTTTAATATTATTTCATTTAAAATATGATCCTAACTTTAAATTTAGTTCTAAAACCGTTTGTAGCCATTGTGATAGGACTATAGTTGACAAAGTTCCTACCAGCTTGAAAAGAGATTATGAAGGATTACCTATTAAAGATAAATGCTTCTTAGAACAAGGATATATATGTCTTGGTCCAGTTACACATGCTGGATGTGGAACTATTTGTCCGAATAAAGCAAATGCTCCATGTTTAGGTTGTTATGGAACCCCTACTGGTATAAAAGATCAAGGAGTCAAATTTATAAGTACTTTAGGTTCTTTATGTGCAGATCTTGAGCCTGAAGAAATTACTAATTCTATTAAAGATCCAGCTGGTTTGTTTAATCGATTTACTCTTGCAGATAGCATGTTAAAACACAGATATCAAGATAATATGGGGAATATAAAATAAAAATTAGATAATATCAATTCAATTTTTATTGTTGTTCTTTTACTTGAACATTCTTCTATAACCTAAATTCTTTTAATTTTTGTTTCTCTTTTACAATCATGAGTGAAAAAAAAGAGAGCTCAAACATTATCCGTTTGGCTCATGGAGCTGGTGGAATTTTACAGGAAGAATTAATTGACTTTATTACGAGAAATATCCCTTTCAAAAATGTTAATAATGGTATTGGTGTTGAGGAACTAGATGATGGAGCTACTATTCCATTAAATAATTATGATAAAGAAATTGTCATTACTGCAGATGGTCATACAATTTATCCTCTTTTTTTTCCTGGAGGAGATTTAGGTATTTTAAGCATTTATGGAACTGTTAATGACCTTTTAATGATGGGCGCTGAACCATTAGCTCTAACTTCTATGATCATTATTGAAGAAGGTTTTAGATTTAATGAGTTAGAAAAAATAGTTAATTCAATGAACAATTCGGCAGAAAAAGCAAATATTGCAATAATTGCGGGAGATACAAAAGTAATGCCAAGAGGAACTTTAAATGAAATAATCATAGCGACTACTGGTATTGGAATAAAAAATAAAAACATAAAAGTTTTAGATAACAATCTAAAAGTAGGTGATAAAATTATTATAACTGGCAGCATTGGAGATCATGGTACCGCTTTAATGGCATCACGAGAAGGATTAAACATTTCTACAAATTTAAAGTCAGATATTTCACTTTTATTAGAAATATTTGAAGAAATTAAATCTGAAATTGAAAGTAATAGGATACATGCTATGAAAGATCCAACACGGGGAGGTATCGCTGCTGCTTTAAATGATTGGGCAAGAAAATCAAATGTGAGTATTTGGGTTGATGAAGAAAAGGTCCCAGTTAAAAAGGAGGTCAGTGCGATATGCGATATGTTGGGTCTTGACCCTTATAATATAGCATGTGAAGGGAGAGCTCTCTTAGCAGTTGATCCTATACACTCTAATAACATATTAAATAAAATAAGATCGACTCAAATTGGAAAGGATGCTAATTTAATTGGTGAAGTAAAACAAGAAAATCCTCAAAAAGTGCTCTTAAAAACAATAGTAGGTGGCACTCGATTTGTGGATATGCCTTTAGGTGAACCGATTCCTCGGATTTGCTAATATGGAGGTAAAAGTAAATTGATGGAAATTCTAGGAACAAAAATTTTAAGAAATAAAGAATTTACAAAAAAAATTATAAAAGGAATAAATTCAATTGTTAAGGAGATTAACAAACCTGTTAAATTTATGCATGTTTGCGGAACCCATGAACATACAATTTCTAAGTATGGATTAAGAACACTTTTACCAAAAGAAATAGAAATCTTATCTGGTCCTGGATGTCCTGTATGTATATGCCCTGCGGCTGATATTGATAAAGCAATCGAGATTGGAAAAAGGAAAGATACAATTATCACTACATTCGGAGATATGATACGCGTTCCTGCAACAAATATCTCTTTAGCAGAACTTAAAGCTAAGGGTGCTGATGTTCGTATTGTCTATGGACCAAATGATGCTATTAAAATTGCTAAAAAAAATCCTGATAAGGAAGTCATATTTTTTGCTATTGGGTTTGAAACTACTGCTCCCTTGACCGCTTATGAACTTAAATCTAATCCCCCCTCAAACTTTTCAGTGATTTGTGCTCATAAATTAATTCCAGCGGCTTTAGAGCTTTTAATGAGTCAATCACAGTTGAATATAGACGGTTTCATTTCTCCAGGCCATGTTTCTACAATTATTGGATTAAAACCATATGAACTTTTCTCCCAAGGATATAGAATACCTAATGTTGTATCTGGATTTGAACCAAATGATGTTTTATTATCCATCTTAATGCTTGTAAAGCAGGTGAGAGACAAAAAATTTGAAACATTGAATGAATATTCACGAGTTGTAAAGCCTGAAGGGAATAAAGTGGCTCAGAATATAATTGATGCTGTTTTTAAGCCTATCTCCTCACCATGGAGAGGTATAGGAAGAATCTCTGAAGGAGGATTGGCCATAAGAGAACGATATCAAGAATTTGATGCTGATAAAAAATTTGATGTTCAAATTGAAAAATCTCAAGATATCCCTCCTGGCTGTTCTTGCCATCTAGTAATGGTTGGTAAATTATATCCTTATGAATGTAGCTTATTTCGAAAAAGTTGTACTCCTATTAACCCCATTGGCCCGTGTATGGTTTCTATGGAAGGAACATGTAGTATTTATTATAAATATTATAGTACTAATAATATTTAAATTGACCAGGGGAAACAAGAGTTATATTTTTCAGTTCCCCAAGCATCTGTAGCAGGAAAATTACAACGATATCCCTTATCATAATTTTTATTAAAATATGTTTTTACATGCCTTCCCCGTACTATTTTATCAAAATCGACCCTTGTTAATCTTTGAGCTTTATTATTTTTAGTAAAATTTTTTGTACTATAGTCAAGGTTGCACTTCCAAAAATTGGTTTTCTCTTTAAGATATGATATTTTATCTCCTTTATCTTCTTGAACCCAAGAAACAAAGCAGACATCATCTTTACCTTCTAAAGAATTATTTAAATATCTTAACCTCGAATCGAGACCTCCTTCACTTGCAGCCCAATATCCTCCCCAATAACTAACAAGTACTATTAAAATACAACCTTTTAATTCTCCAACTGTTGGCCACTTAAAATTGTATTCTCTAAAATCTTTGAATGTAAAAAGTGTATTGGATTTAAATGAATCGATTATTATCTCATTGAGTTTTTTAATCCCATAAAGTTCTTCGGGTTCATTATTTGAGTCGATAATGCTATCTTTTAGTTCTATAAAGAGTGTGATAGGTGCATGTTCTTTATTTTGTTCGCTAGACCATTCATCTAAGACTTTAAGCCAATTCGTAAATAAGAGATTATCAGGGTTGCCATCATCATTAAGAAGTACATCAATATGATTTTGTAAATGATACACCTCAAAATCTCCTAATTCTTGAATTTTATCATCATGTAAATCGTATTCAAGTCCCCTCACACCTTTATTTAGTTGTTCTCTTATAGAATGCTCATACGAATTATGACTAGTTTTAAAGAATGCTTTATGATAAGGAACATCCCATGTTCTTTCTTTAGTATTCATTATGATATCTCGCTACTTTAGTTATTTATAGGTTTTAAATCAAAATCTTAATCTAATAATACTTATTATAATAAAATATTAGCTTTTTTTTTAAGTGTTAATTAATTAAATTAGAACTTAAATCAAATGTAAAAATTTGAAATTGTTATTTGAAAGATTATAAAACAGTAGAGATAAACATTGAAGGAATCGTCCAGGGAGTAGGATTTAGACCTTTTTTATATAACTTAGCACGTTCCTTAAATCTTAAAGGTTATATACTAAATAGAGGGAACGCGGGTGTAAGACTGGTTTTACAAGGTACTTCTCAAAATATAAACCAATTCTTAAAAGATGTTGAATTAAAGAAACCTAAAATCTCTTTTATCGAGAATATTACCGTAGATTATTTAGATCCTTCAGTAAATTATGATGATCTTGAAATAAAGAAAAGTGAAAAAGGACGGGGTATTAGTCTTACGCTTCCACCAGATATTGCAATTTGTAATAATTGTTTAAAAGATATGCGAAATTCTCAATTAGAAAAATACTACAAATACCCTTTTATCGCTTGTGCTGTATGTGGCCCAAGATTCACAACCGTGACTGAATTACCTTATGATAGAGAACGCACCACTATGATTAAATTTCCTTTATGTAAAAATGCTAAACCAGAATCTTGTACTAAAGAATATTCGGACTTTAATAATAGGAGATTTCATGCCCAAACTTTTGCGTGTTCAGTATGTGGTCCCTATTATACACTTTATAATAACCAGAGAAGAATTATCAATGATAGTTCAATAGATCAAATCTTATTTAAAACAGCTAAAATAATAAATGAGGGGGATATTGTTGCGATTAAAGGTATAGGAGGAGTCCATTTAGTCTGTTTAGCTGATAATGATGATATTATTCTAAAATTACGTAAAAGAAAAGGAGAAAGAAAGTATAAGCCATTTGCTCTAATGGTCCCAAATTTAGATTTAATAAATGGGATATTAAAAATTTCATCTAAAGAGCGAGAGCTTTTAACTTCCTTCCGTAGGCCTATTGTTCTTCTGGAAAGAACAAAAAGAGATGATAATACTATGATTAGTGAACAAGTTGCTCCTGGTTTAAATAATATTGGTGTAATGCTTCCTTATTCTGGAATCCATTATCTTCTATTTGAATGCTTAGGAGATAAACCATTAATTTATACCAGTGGGAACAAATCTTATATTCCTATGGCTATAGATAACACAAAGATATTTGAACAGCTCCAAGATCTTGCTGATGCTTTTCTCCTTCACAATCGACCAATATATCAAAGAGCTGATGATAGTGTTTTAAGAGTTCACAATATTAGACAAAAATTAATTCGACGCTCTAGAGGTTATGTGCCAGAGTATATCCCTTTAGCATATGAAGTAGATATTTCAGGTGCAATTGCTACAGGTCCTTTATTAGCAACAACTGGAGCTATTTTAAGGAGAAATAGGATTTTCCCTACTCAACATATTGGAAATGTTTCTCATCTTGAAACATATGAATTTCTAAAGGATGCTTTATTTCATATAAAAGCCCTCCTTCAAATTGCTGATTCTGAAATAGAATTTATCGCTTGTGATGCACATCCTGAATTTATCACAACTAAGTTAGCTAACGAACTTAGTAATCAGTTCGAATGCAGTATTTATAAGATACAACATCATTATGCACATGCTTTAGCATTAATGGCTGAAAATATGGTAAATATTGATGAAAAAATCATTTGTATAAGTACAGATGGGGTTGGTTATGGTGATGATGGTAATATTTGGGGTGGTGAAATATTATTATCTTCATATTCTGATTATGCTCGTTTAGCTCATTTGGAATATCAACCTATGGTAGGAGGAGATCGTTGTACAAAATATCCCGCTCGGATGGTGGCGTCTATTATTTTAAATGCTTTAGAATTGGATGACTCCAAAAAAGAATTTAAAAAATTAAAATTATCTCAAGATCTTGAATATAAAGACACAGAATTAGAGATTTTAATTAATCAATTTGAGCAAGGTAAAAATCACTTTCAATCTCAAAATATCCCTTTTACTAGTTCTACTGGTAGAATTTTTGATTCAGTTTCTTATTTATTAGGTGCTTCGAAAATCAAAACTTATAGAGGTGAACCTGCCATGCGGCTTGAAGGGATAGCTTCAAGAGGGAAAATAAATAATGTACCATTAAAAATAAGGTCTATTAAGAAAAATGGAAAATATATATTAAAAACATCAGAATTGATAGTTGATATTCTAAAATTATTGGATAAAGGTAAATACAAAAAAGAAGATATTGCCGCTAAATTTCAAGTTGAAATTGGGAAATCTTTTGCTGATGTTGCAATAAAAGTTGCGAGAGAACATAACATAAATAAAATTGGTTTAACAGGTGGAGTTGCATATAATTATTCTTTTTCTAATTCAATAAAAAATGAAATAACTCAATCAGGATATGAATTCTTAGAGCATGAGCTAATACCTCCTGGTGATGGGGGAATAAGTACTGGTCAGTTAATAGGAGGTTTATTCAGAAATATTAATTCAAATAAAGAATAAATTTAAACTTATAAATCAATATTTAAAATAATGGTTTTAACCAAACGAATTATTCCTTGTTTAGATGTTACTCATGGTAAAGTTGTAAAAGGCACGAAATTTATAAACCTAAAAGATGTAGGAGATGCTGTAGAATTAGCTAAATTTTATGATGAACAAGGAGCTGATGAACTAGTTTTTTTAGATATTACGGCCTCCTCTGATAAAAGAAAAATATTAGTCGAGTTAGTAGAAAAAACTGGAGATCAAGTATTCATTCCCTTTACTGTAGGAGGAGGTTTAAGAACGGTAAAGGATATTAAGGAAATTTTAAGAGCAGGAGCCGATAAGATATCGTTGAATACTGCAGCGGTTCAAAATCCCAATTTAATTAAAGATGGAGCTAAAATTTTTGGTTCACAATGCATAGTCACCGCAATCGATGCTAAAAGAGTTTATATTAATTCACCTGAAGAAGCAAAAAATAATATTGTTATAAAAGCAAACAATTGCTTTTGCTGGTGGGAAGTCTACATAAATGGAGGTCGAACACCTACAGGGAAGGATGCTATTCTTTGGGGAAAAAAAGTAACCAATTTAGGTAGCGGTGAGATTCTGCTAACTTCTATGGATTGTGATGGAACTAAAAATGGATATGATATAGAATTGACAAGAATTTTTAGTGAGGAATTAGATGTTCCAATAATAGCTTCCGGTGGGGCAGGTAATCCTGAGCATATCATTAATGTATTTAAATTGGGTAAAGCAGATGCAGCATTAGCCGCCTCAATCTTTCATTATAACGAGTACTCTATAGAAATAGTAAAGATGGAATGTAGCAAAGCAGGAATATCGATGAGGTTAAAATGAAATGTCGTTTAATATAGCTATTATAGATTATGAAATGGGTAATCTTAAAAGCATTTATAAATGCCTAAGATATTTAGGTGTAACTAGTTCAATAACTTCTGAAGCTAAAATCATCTTAGACTCGAATGGAGTGATTTTACCGGGAGTTGGAGGATTTGGTGATGCCATGAAACACCTTAAGGAAAAAGACCTAATTGAAACTATATATCAGTGTGTCAATGAGGGGAAACCCTTATTTGGGATTTGTTTAGGGCTTCAACTCTTATACTCTAAAAGTAATGAAATGGGTAATTTTAATGGTTTAAATATAATTAAAGGAAATATTGTATCTTTTGATATTACTAAAGTTCATAAAATTCCACAAATAGGATGGAATAGCGTAGATTTTCAAGATTATGATCATTTTTTAGTTCAAGGAATTCCAAATAATTCATATTTTTACTTTGTGCATAGTTTTTATGGTATTCCTGATAATAAAGAAAATATATTAGGATTAACTCAATATGGGGAAATTAAATTTTGTTCAATAATTTCTAAAGAAAACATTTTTGCTACACAATTTCACCCAGAAAAATCTAGTAAATATGGTATAAAGATGTATCAGAATTTTATAGATTTCTGTAAAAAATAAGATTCAAATCTTGATTTGCTCAATGCTACTGGACTGTCAAAGGAAAAGCTATGTATATATTGTTGGGATGGTCGAAAAAAATTAGATATTTAAGCTCTGCTTTTAACAATTGATTTTTCTAATTCTGCTAATTTTTGCACTGATTTTAATGGATAATTACTTGTTAAACATGCCAGACAAAGTTGATTCTTATTTTTTCCAATAGCGTGAGTTAAATCATCTATTGTTTGGTATAATAATGTATCTGCACCTACTTTTTTTCGTATTTCTTCTAAATAATTATCACCATATTGTTTTAGAAATCTTCCAGCAATTAATTCATTTGTCGTTGGAAAGTCGATACCCATATAACATGGACTGATTATTGGAGGACAACCTATGCGTAAATGAACTTGTTTTGCTCCTCCTTTTTCTCTTAACATTGCAACTATTTGTTGAGTAGTGGTACCACGCACTATAGAATCATCTAAAAGAATAACATCTTTGCCAAAAACAACGCTTTTAATAGGATTTAATTTTTCTTTTACTGCGATTTTACGTTTTTTTTGGCCAGGCATAATAAAAGTCCTGTGTACGTATCGATTCTTCATCAACCCTTCTAAATAAGGAAGTCCTGCTTCCTTCGCATATCCCACAGCTACACTTCGACCAGAATCCGGCACAGGAACTACTATCGCGTTTTCTTTTATTTCAGGATTCTTTAAAAGTGGGTCATTTTTAGCTAAATTTACACCCAATCTTAATCTTGCTTCCGCCACAGAAATTCCATCAATAATGGAATCTGGTCGGGCAAAATATACAAATTCAAATTGACATAAAGCCGTTTTGTTAGATTTTATTATCAATTCAGAATGGATATCTTTTTGATGACTTAAATGTAAAATTTCACCAGGTTTTACATCTCTTAAAAGATTACCCCCCACTGCATCTATAGCACATGATTCAGATGCTACAAGATAGATATTTCTTTTTTCAGACTTTAATTCACCTATGCACAACGGTTTAAATCCCAATGGATCCCGTAAAGCATAAATATCTCCTTCAGAAGTCATCAAAATCAAAGAATAAGAACCATCTAATAATTTACTGGTCATTTTCAATATCTCAGGCCAATCCTCTGTTCCTAAAGCAATAGAACCAATTAGTTGTGCCATAACCTCAGTATCTGTATCAGTTATAAAAACTCGTCCCATATCATCCATATTTTTACGTATTTCTTCAAAGTTAGAAATTGTCCCGTTAAATGCCATCGAGAATTCAAGTTCATTATTCTTAAAATGAAAAGGTTGCAAATAATCGGTTGATTTATACCCTATTGCACCAGTTGTAGCATATCTATTATGTCCTATTCCTACATTTCCCCAATATTGGGATAATACTTTATCTTCTAAAACTTGTGAAACTAATCCCTTTTTTTTATAGGTATTTATTGATCCGCCTGTTTTTAATACAGAGATTCCTGAAGATTCTTGTCCTCGATGTTGTAATGCTATTAATCCCTGATATAAAAGTTTAGATATAGAATACCCGATATCATTACAAGTCACCCCAAATATAGCACATTGTTCTCTAACCTTCTCAAAAAAGTATAATCTTTTTCTATTAGAGTGCATAATATCTATTTGATAAAATTTAGCAAATGAATATCTTCAATTAATTTAAATCATAAATAATTTTTAATAATTAGTCTAATAGTATATTAAAATGTTTTACTAAAATGTGGTAAAAATAAATAAAAAATCTAAATATCTTGCCATTATAATTTTGATTGGAGGTAAAAGTAGTCGTTTTGGGAGCGATAAAGGACTATTTGAATTTCTTGGTAAACCCCTTATTTCTTATCAACTTGAAACATTATCTCAGGGAAATTTTGATATATTTTTAGTAGCTAATTCAAAAAGCCAAGTTCAAGACTATATTAAGGAAATTAATCTCAAAGAAATAATGGCTTTTATTATTGATGAAGATAAAATTAATTTAGGGAAAAACTTCCAGAATCCTATAAAAGGTTTATATTCAGCTTTTAAGGAGCTTAGAGATTTAAATTATAAAAAAGTGTTAGCGCTACCATGTGATACTCCATTTATTCAATATAATGTCGTTAAATATATAATAGAACAATCTAAAGGATTTGATTGTTGCATTCCAATTTGGAATAATAAACTCATGGAACCCCTATTAGCCATCTATCCAGTTAATAAAGCATTTCAGAAGTCTAGAGAAAACTTAAAAAATAGGGATCTCAAGTTAACAAATCTATTAGATAAAAATTGGAAAATAAATTATTTATCAATTGAAAACTCGATTAAACCTTTAGATGAGAAATTAATTTCTTTTATCAATATTAATAAACCTGAAGATATTGAAAAACTAATGGAAAGTTATATTAGAAAATAATTAAACAAATAAAAAAAAAATTTAAATTCTTATTTTTAATAACTTTCTGGACCAATGATGCCACCAATAAGTCCTAGAACTCCACCTGCAAGTAAAATATATGTTCCAAGAGATACTGGTCCAAGAGGTAAATCGAATGGAATTATACCTTCAACAAGAGGTTCAGAATCTCCAAATATGTTTTCAACCCATGCTGGAGCATCAACAACATTAAAAGCACCAAGGAATATAAGAACACCGACTAAAATAACGAAAATTGATCCAATAATTGCCATTGCACGACTTTTCACCCCAATTATTTGAAAGATTCCAGATATCAAAAAGATAATTAAAATCACCGCAATAATATAAATTGCAAAACCAGGTATTCCTAATGTAGTTCCTAATGTCTCAGCATCTGTGAACATGTTCATCAAATTTTTTACTACCCCGATTCCATAAGCAAAATAATCAGTGCCCCCGATATCAAGTGAAATCCAAGATAATATAAATGTAGAAACAATACTAATGATTCCGCCTAATATACACAATACTTTTCCAGCGCCCATTTAATTCAACCTTATTTTAATTCTTATTTTTTTTATATTTTTTTAATAGAGATTATTAAATTTATTTTTATTCTCTTTATATTTCCCAAGTAAAATTCAATATTAAATGATACAATACTTATGTATTATTATTGTCTTATTCAATACTATTTTATATAGTTTATTTATTTTAAGTTAATTTCTGATAGAAAACAAAACTAATTAATTGCAATTAGTTTAAATTATATATTATAGACGTTTAAGCAATTTTAAGCATAATAATAAAATTACTCCCTTTCTCATAATTTCCTTCTATTCTATCTTCAATCCATATTTTCCCTTTATAGCCATCAAGTATTTTTTTTACTAGTGAGAGACCAATACCCATTCCACGAGAATTTTTATCCTTCTTATAAGATTTATCGAATATAATTTGCTTTAAATCATCTCTAATTCCTATACCATTATCTAAATGTTCAATTTTTAGATATTGGATATTATTTTCTATTATTTTGGATATTCTAATAATTAATTCCTTATGATTATGCTTATTGTGAAGTGCAGCGTTAATCAAGATATTTTCAAATACATCAATAAGTAAATCACCTGCTAATACTGTCAATGAATCATCGGGATAATCAACTTTTATACTAAATTCACTTGTAGGAAAACGGCTATGAACATTTTCAATAGCATTATTAAGCACTTTTTTAAGATCAATTGACCTTATTTCTATTATACCATCATCTATACTTGAAAGTTTACGTACATTTGAAATTAAAGAAGATCCTCTCTCTGTCTGCTCTTTAATTAGATCAAACAATTCATTTAAATTTTGCTTTCTTTTTTGATCATTAACCCACATTGCACTTAATTCTATTGAACTTCTAATATTCTGGAGTATATTACTCATATCATGAGCAAATAAATCCTTATAAAAATCAGCTCGATTATATGCTTCGCGATAATTTTCTTCTGATTCTTTTAATTTTTGTTCAGCTTCTATATTATCTGTGATATCAATAGACATTATTAAATCTGCTGGTCTACCTTCATATTGAATTGTTTTTGAGAAGTTTTCAAGCCATCTTATTTTTCCATCTTTCCTTATCAATCTATACTTATAATGTATAACAATATCTTTTTCTCCTGCTTGTTTTTTTCTTGCTTGTTCCATCACAAACTCTCTATCTTCAGGATAAATGAGCTTGGAAAATTCATAGGGTTCCCAATTTTTAATCTCTTCAATAGAATATCCATTTGTTTTTAGAAATCGTTCATTAAAATACTTAAATAGACCATCTTGAATGATGCTTATATTCATAAATAACTGTTCTGTAATCGTTCTGAATTTTTCTTCCGATTCTTTTAAAGAATCTTCAATAGCTTTACGTTTTGTTATATCTTGAAATGAGTTGATAAGAAGGGTTTGGTCTTCTAACTGTTGAATTGTTGAAGAAATTGATGCCCAAAATATACTTCCATCTTTCTTTTTTAACTTTACCTCAAAGTCATTTAAAGTTCCACTTTCAGCTAATGTTAAAAATTTAGTTCTATCTTCAGGGTTACAGTAATGATTCAAAACAGGTACCTTTAAAAAATCAATTTTAGAGTTATATCCAAAAATTTTGAATGCCTCTGAATTACATTCAATCGTCTCTCCTGCGGGAGTTGTAATAGAAATGCCCACAGGAAAGCTCTCAATTAGATCTTCAATATTTATCTTAATTTTCAATTCACCTTTCTATTACCAATTGATTAATGACATCTTTAATTGTTATTAAGAGTTTTTTCATGGCAAATGGTTTGTTGAGAAAAGCACATGCTCCTTGAGATAATACTTCTTCTTTTACAGTAATATCAGCACTCGCAAAAATAATATGTTCATGTTCATTAATCTGTAAAATATCTATCATAGCATCGAGTCCATTTTTTATTGGCATTCGATGATCCATTAATATTATATCGGGTTTTCGGTGAAAATTTTTATATTTTTCAACTGCTATTTTTCCATTAAATGCTGTATCAATTATTTCAAATCCTGCTTCTTTTAGTATTAAAGAATAGAGTCGTTGAAGTGATTGGTCGTCGTCCACTATAAAAATTTTTACCATAGAATAATACCCCACTACTAAACGGAGCTTATAAATTTCCTTGTAAGCTAGTTGTAATCAAATTGCAGTTGCAATTTTAATTAAACTATTTTATCTAAAGGAAGAACTTTTATTTAAGTTTAAACCAAATGAAATAATGATATCTAAAGACACTGAAGAATAAGTAGTTTTTATTCATAAATACGTTATTTACACAGTAATCTTTAAATATGTACATTTGATAAAGATTAGTAACGATGGAAATAAGACCTCTCTTGAATAAAGTAATGAAATTACAATTACTCAATTTAATCGTAGTATTATTACTTTAAATTAAGAGAGACAAACCTGGTTTCTTTTTTTAATATAACTTTTCTGTGGATTTGTCCTCTCTTGACATCCTGTTAAGCAAATTTTAAAAAGAAATCGATGGTTCGCAAAAGTTAATGAAAAATGAAGAAGGAGGTGAAAGAATGGAAAAAGTAAACGAAAAAAGTGATATTGCTCCGAGCTCAAAAAAGAAGGAGTTTGATTGGGCAAAATATCTTGATTATACAAGATTTTATGAACCCGGTGAAATAAATAATATCGCTCAGGAACGCTTTAAAAAAGATTTTGAGGAAATTAAATAATATATTTCGCTCAAAAATTTTCTATAATAAAATCTTATTCTTATATTTAAAATTTATAATAAATTTTTATAAAAGTAATAAATTCTTTACATTAGTAGATTTATATCTATACACATATATTACAAATTTGTATCAAGTTTATATTTATAACTAAGGAAAATTACTATGAAAGATCTTATCATTAAAAACGGACTTGTCTTTGACCCACTAAATAATATCGATGGCGAAAAGAAGGAAATTCATATTAAGGACGGAATAATTGTTGAAAATGTAAATGGAGATGCTAAAGTAATTGATGCCTCAGGAATGATCGTCATGCCTGGAGGCGTTGATATCCACTCACATATCGCAGGAACAAAAGTTAATGCAGGGCGTTCCTTTCGTCCCGATGATAAACTTGAAGAATTTAATGAAAAGAAGACTAAATTGACTCGAAGCGGAACTGGATGGTCTGTACCCTCAACATGGGTAACTGGATATAGATATGCGCGATTGGGCTATACTACCGTTGTTGAACCCGCAATGCCCCTTCTTAAAGCTCGTCATACGCATGAAGAATTCTTAGTGACTCCTATTATTGATAAAGCAGCTTTTCCATTGTTCGGAAATAATTGGTTTGTAATGGAGTATATTAAAGATAAGGATTATGAAAAATTAGCTGCCTATGTTTCATGGATACTGAAGGTTACTAAAGGATATGCTGTCAAAATTGTTAATCCCGGTGGTGTTGAAAACTGGACTTGGGGAAAGAATGTTTCTTCTTTAGATGATCACGTATTCCATTTTGAAGTTACTCCGCGAGAAATTTTAGAAGGATTATCAACAATCACGGAAAAACTTAAATTACCACACACAATACACGTTCATGCCAATAACTTAGGGCATCCAGGTAATAAAGAACATACCATAGAGACATTTGAAGCATTAAAAAAAATCCAGCCAAAAGAAGGGCGTAAATCTACGATACACCTTACTCATTGTCAATTTAA
>JBHLOC010000050.1:0-4346 GCA_048940925.1 Promethearchaeota archaeon
TAATGGACCTAGCGGGAATTGAACCCGCGGCCTTTCGCATGCCAAGCGAACGATCTTCCACTAATCCATAGGCCCAATATTATATATTATAAAACACTCCCAAATAATTAAAATTTTGTATTTTAAGATTAGGTACATGGATTTACCTAAATACAAAATATAGAATTAAATTAGCTAACTAAAGTTCTACTAAAAAACGGATTATTTGGTGTTGAAAGAACTTGTGGATAAGAATTTCAAGGAAGTGAGAGCCTAAGGCGGCAGTAATACATAAATAAATAATAGCCTCTTTTTACCATATAAAGGGTATTAACTTCTTCTTAGTTTTTTGAGCATACTCTTTATACCCTTCAAGTTCTTCATGAAGCAATTTATCTTCAAATACAATGCGAATAATTAAACCTATTACTATAAACGCCACGAATATGAGTGATAACAGCGATCCGAGGGCTAAACACCATCCTGTTATAAAAATTATCAGGCCTAGATACATCGGATGGCGAACAATTTTATAAGGGCCCGTAGTAATAACTACATGACCTTGTTGGATTTCCACTGCCTTTGATAAATAGGAATTCTCCTTCATTGTTAAGAAAATAATAATAGCCCCTATAATAAAAGCAATAAAACCAATTAGTTCAACTATGAGGGGTACGTTTGACCATCCAAATTGCCTATCTAAGCCGGGAACGAAGAAAATCGGAATGAATCCGATAGATGTAAAAAAAGTCACGATTTTATCCCATTTTTTTTTAAATTCTGGTTTGGAGCGTTTCTGAATTAAATCGGGATCGTGTTTGCTGAAATATAAGATATTATTTATAAAAAACACGTAGAATAAAATGAGTACAATCCACGCTTCAACCCATAGAAAATCATTAGCGGGTATGAACATTCCTAATCCTAGCATAAACGTAACAAAGGTTACTATAACAATAAACTTCCCTTTTGACACTTCTTTCCCTTCTTCTGTCATGATAAAAAGTATAGTACGATCTTATTAAAGTATTTTTCTATCCCTCCATTAGGAGTTGTTCCTGTAAATGTTTTGATTCTTTTCTAATTATTAGCCATGGTGTTATTTATTCTACATATTTTTAATAGATATCAAGATAAAAACGTTTTAAATCATTGATAAGGACGGATACTTTTTCATTAATGACTTGTTCGTTAGTGGCTAAATGTCCAGAATTGAACTTAAATTTATGCATTTTAAGATTAGAAACAGGGATTTATCTAAATATAAAGTATAGAATTTAATTAGTTAGATTAAGATTTATTGAATTTATTCAAAGCAAAATTATTTAAAACAAATAAAAAAAATAAGGGATTAAAATTTTGAATGTGATTGAAATAGTTTGTTACGTTTTTCTATTCAGGCGGTTTCATTCCAAGCAGTGCCATTGCTTCGACAGCTGTGCGCCATACCTCTATTTCATATTTAAATCCTTCGATATTGTGGTACATAATTTGAACATCTTGGTAGTGATTTAAGGCTCCTTCAAGTTTTCCTTCTTTTACTTCAAATATTTCGATGGATGCTATACCATTTTCATTTGATCTTATAGCAGTGGCTAAAGATTTTCCCAAAGATCTATCAGGAGGATATTTTTTCAATTCTTCCATATAAACTTTAGCAACTTCTTCTGATTTGTGAGGTGGAAACCAAGTTTTTATTAACACATATGGCATAATTCTAACCTCTAGATATATTATTTTAATTTAATTGGATTATAAAGCAAAGAAATATTTATTTACTTCTTATTTAAATATTACAATTATAAAAGAAATTGCATGAAATGTTAGCACTTCTGATAATTGGGGAATTATCATTGTAGATGCTGAAACTGAAGAACAAATAGTGGAAATGACAGGCATATGGAGACTTGCTAAACCTGGTATCTTTAAATTCATTAAAACCACTCCTGCGATTGAAGTAGCTAAAATTCTCCCAATACTTATGAAATTGGCAAAAAAAGTAAAAGAATAAAAGAAATACTAAAAAATCTTAATTTATATCTTCTTTTTTTTTATTAAATATAGTGATAATGTATGGAGCTTTTATTTTACACTACTTTTCATACTTCTTTCGAAACGATAACAACTGTATGGAAAGAAATTGGCTCTGATTTAAAAATACAACGTATATTTCTTAGTGATCCTGAGCATAAGTCCGAAAGTAAAGCTCTAGAGTCTTTCAAACACATCACACTTGAGTCATCCTCATCAATAATTATAGTTGGTGAGAAAATCCAGAAGTTTTTGAAAGGTGAGAGTGTACATTTTGACCTAAGGTTACTTGATTTTGATAAATGTTATGAAATTCAAAAGAAGGTACTTATAGCTGAATATGGGATTCCAAGAGGGTGGGTAAGCACCTATAAACGAATTGCAAATACTATAGGTATACCTAAGGGAGCTAGAGTAGTCGGAAACGCCCTTGCCAGAAATCCATTTCCTATTATTATTCCTTGTCATAGAGCAATTAAAACAAATGGTGATCTCGGGGGATTTCAAGGTGGTATTGAAATGAAACGTGCACTTTTAGAAATAGAAGGAATAAAAGTTTCAAAGAAAGGGAAAATTATTACAGAAAGAATTTTTTATTAATTTTCAGGAATTAAGTATCTTTTATCAATTAATAGAAGTAGGTGTGAAAGGTCACAGACTAGGAACTTATTAGCGAAGATCTTGTCTTTGATTTATATGGTTCTATGCTGTGGGAAAAAATAGAACCAATTGTTTATGGTATGCGAAAAGATTTAGAAATGCCGAGACTATATGAAAATTTTGAAGTATGTGCTAAGAGATATCCAATGTGGGCAGAAAATAATCCTCCCAAAGTCTAATGTAATTTGATTTTTAATATTAAGCTTTACTAAATAAATCCTCTTTTTTATTAATATCCATATCTATTTTTTCTGCCATATAGGGTTTTAATATGCTTATTCCTACAATATATAAAGGAATTAAAGATAATTCTATAAATATTGAAATTATGAAGGGTGCTTGAAATCCTATATGATCCCACGCTAAACCTCCTACAATAGGACCTACAATAGCTCCTAAAAAACTCATCCACTGAACTACTCCAAATATTTTTCCTCGATGACCTTTAGATATGCGACTGAGTACGTTTTGTAACACCAAGGAACTAGCCCATGCTAATGAAACATCAAATACTAAAATAATCCCAAACATTAATCCCGAAGTGCTATTAACTATTAACCATGTTACTAGCGCTCCAAATCCACATATAATCGTTATCGCAATTTGAGGTTTAATTTTATCAGCAAGTCTACCCATTCTTGGAGAAAGTAATAATGATATAATTTGACTGGGGAAATATATAATCATTACCAGGGTTGGATTTGTTACATTTAATTCATTTATTAAATAAACTTGGAAGAAGGGAGGAGCAATGGTTTGATTGGTGCTACTTGTCATAAAAGCAGTTAATAAAAGTAAAAAACCAATAATAAATGCAATGGTTAATTTAAAAGATGGGTCTTTTACGTTTGTCTGAGATTCCATTTGAATCTCATTAGTGAAGTTCATATGGATATCATATGTTAAATTTTCATCTACTCTTCTATGGAAAGTAATTCCCGCATAGATATTAGAAATTGTAAACAAAACTAAGGGGAAATATACAATAATTCTATTTTCTGGTACATAAAAATTTGCTATTCCAAATATAGCAAAACTAATAATTGAACCTACAAAATTACCCTTCCCTAACATTCCTCCTTGCTTCCCAAATGCAGAAGAGCGGAACGTTTTATGTGATTTTTCTGATATTAATGCGTTCAAGGGGCTCCAAAAAAATCCCGCAAAAAATCCGAGCACAAATAATCCAACTGCAAATATAATCAAGGAAGATAAAATAATTCCAACATACAATAAAATATAACATGCTGCTCTCCCGAAACTCCCTATTAATACTAAAAGCTTTTTAGACATTCTATCAGTAAGATATCCTACTATTGGTGTGCTTATTAAACCTCCAATGGTTTGACTCGCAAATGTTAAACCCATCTCAGTTCCTGAAGCTTCAAGCAGTTGAGCTGTAACATAAGGAATTAAAAATTGAAAGAAGAAAAACCCTAAGCTATTCCAGAACACAATTCTTAGCATTGGAACAAAATCTGGAGTGATTTTTGATTCTAATTTTTCCTCGTTATTAGACTTAAACATTTTCGTTGTTTTCAAACAATCTTTTCGATGCAATTACCACATTAATTTTCTTTAGTAATATAAAAATCTTCAAAAAGTATTTAGTTGAGTGGTATTAAGTAGAATATTTTACACTCTTTAAATTTGATTTAAAGAATAAGATCATGAAA
>JBHLOC010000050.1:4446-33779 GCA_048940925.1 Promethearchaeota archaeon
AACTTAATTAGCTAATGTTAAAATACTTATATAGAGAAAAATAAGTGAAATTATAGCAATAAGGATGGATAATTGCCCAACTGCATCAATCCCTATTTTAACTGTAAGAGTTTTCTTACCTGATTTTAAATCAGCCTCATAATCACCGACATCTTGATATGGAACGAGTGCAAATACGAGTAGAAATGCGAATAAAACAAAACAAATGGTTGAAAATGTAACAACCCAACCTTGCCCCATATAAACCCATAACAATGCCATAGAATACGCGAATGCAGGACCAAATTCATGACCTAAGGAGATCTTTTCTGTAATATAATTTGATGTTATAATCACTATAGCTATTGGAATAATAATATAAATTAGTTGCCAAACTAAAAACACATGTAGAATTGCTAATCCGAAAGAGATAGTAGTCAAGATTCTTCCTACAATCTGAAGTGGTTTTACTTGTAAAATTCCTTCTCGAATTACTCCAACCCCGCCAGATTCAACATCATAACCAGCAAGCCAATCTGATGCTTCATCTCGAAAATGAACACCAACTCCCGCTAATATTATGGTCAAAAATGATAATACGAGAAAAGGAATATGTATATGGTTTTTAGAAGATGTAATCCCAACAATAATTCCCCCAATACCTAAGAGTACGTATGAGACTAAGAATTTAGGTCTAAGTGCTTTAATCCATCCAATTACTTGTTGTGTTTTAGTCACCATAATAGTTTTTGCGATAAATAAAATTATCTTAAATATATAACTAAAGATTAGTTGTATGAATCTAATTGAATTTTTTATATTTTTCCTAATAAATTATAATAAATTGAAGTAGCACAAAGCCTATAATTTTATAGCTTTATATTTAATTTTATTTATATATATTCCTCATTTGAATAATAGGAAATATTACTATAAAATATACATTAATGGATCATAAAGTATTAATTGTTGGTGCTGGACCAGTAGGACTATTATTAGCGAATCTATTAGGTTCAAAAAATATTGAAACCTTAATTTTAGAAAAAGAATTAATCAGAAAACCTTGGTCGAAAGCTATTGGCATTACTCCTCCTTCTTTAGAAATACTAAAGCAGTTGAATCTAACCCAATTATTTATTAAAAATGGTATTAAAGGAATAAGAGCAATCTTTTTTGGAACTAAAATCCGCTTGGGTGCATTAAAAATAAAGAAAACATCTTCAAAATTTCCATTTATTCTTTCTCTATCACAGAAAATCACAGAAAAAATATTAGAAAGTAATTTAAAAAAATTTTCTTGTGTAACCTTATTACGGGGGTATCGAGTTTTAGATGTAAGACCAAGCTCTGAAAATTATTTGGTGAAATGCTATTCTGCTCAAAATTCAAAAGAGATTACTTTCTACTCTGAGTTCGTATGTGCATGTGATGGTGAAAAATCAGATATCCGAAAAAGAGTCAATATACCCTTTATGGGATATTATTATAAACCAACTTTTATTATGGGAGATTATGTTGATAAATCTCTTTTTAAACAAGATGCAGTCCTCTGGTTTACTAAAAAAGGAAGTGTTGAGTCTTTTCCATTACCAAATAAAGAAAGAAGGTGGGTTATTCAAACCACAAAGTTTATTAAAGAACCAAAAAAAGGATTCTTGGAAAAAACAATATACGAACGTACAAAGATCAGGTTAGATGAAAATGATAGAATTTCTCAGAATTCTTTTGGGGTGCAAAGATTTTTAGCTAAATCTTATTGGAGAAATAAAATATTCTTGTGTGGAGATGCTGCCCATACTATGTCCCCTATTGGAGGTCAAGGAATGAATACAGGTTTTGCTGACGCTGAATTTTTAGCATATGTAATTTCATCTTATTTAAATAATCCCGAATTGAATCTTAAAGTTCTAGCCTATAAGTATGAATATTATCGGAAAATTGCTGCGAAATCTGCTACTTTAAGAGCAGATTTAGGAATGAGAGTTGGAACTGCTCGAAATTTTATTATATCAGTAATAAGATCAGCAATTTTAGTAATATTACTTAAAATACCTATTTCTCGCATATTAATTCCCTATTTCACAATGTCAAATATTCCAAATAACCGCCTTGGTCGAGTTCTTCAAAAAGAGGCTATAATTAAATCTGCTTTAATGATAAAAAAAGATTAAATTAACGAAAAGATCATAAGGAATTAATTTGGAAATGCAATACATTTCAATGTTTTTCCAATTAAACCCAGTAAACCAGCACAAACAACACATAATAAACTAATGATCAGGAGAGGAATTAAAATTGTTTCAGTCAACAAAAAGAAACTAATTACTCCTATTGAAATTGCCAAAGCTAGCAAAACTGACCCTATTATCATTTTCTTTACATGTTGAGCAGTAACAATTCGCTTAAATCGGATCCTTCCATCAAATATCCCACTTATAAGAGTTAAAAAGACAAAAATTGGTAAAGATACATTCAGAATATCAATAGTATTCAGAATTTCATCTCTAAAGAATGATGGAAATGTCAATGTTAATAGTGTCAGAATAAAAGAAAAAACACTAAATCCTACTGTGAAATGGGTTAAAATGGGATGAATCTCTAGATCTAAGATCTTTTTACGCTTTTCTGAAACTTTTTCTTTATAGGGTTCAAAAGCCGTTTTTGGAACTCCGCATGCTGGGCACTTCTCTCCCAATTTACTTTCCTTTATAATAAATCCGCAAACTTTGCATCTTAATAATTGCACCATAATTACCTATTATGAGGTACCATTTTATAAAATTATTGCTTTTAAAAATTAGATCTTATCCTACAAATCATAATTGTGAATTACTAATTAGAAAAGATAATATAATGATATACCTTGAACTAATATCTCATATCTTTTTTAGTTGCCATCTAACTTGAATATTTGCCTTCTATTAGCTGAGATTTAGTTATTTAAATATATATCTTTCTCAATAGTCTAATAACCTTATCAGTTAGTAATTTGGTATCTTCTTACTATATGATAAGTTTAGGTTCTTACTTTATGATACAATATTAGGAAATAGTTTCATTTTTTTTATCAGGGTTTACTGAATATAATTGTTCCATCTCTTCAGGATGATGAGCAGTAACTTTAGAAGTGAACCAAAATACTGCTATAATAGTTATCATTATCAACCCAAAAACGATAAAAAGACGATCAATTGCAATTGGAGTAGGATGTGTACTAGACCCCGCAACAGGTAAAATTCCAAATATTGCATATGGAGCCCGGCTAGATTCTCTAACATATCCCATAACAATAACAATAAACATTCCAATTATTCCTGTAAGAATTCCAGCATACCTAGAAACACTTGAAAGTTTTCCCCATTCTCCTTCTTTCATTTTCTTTAGCATCTTTACATCTATAGCAACAATTAAAATCCCTATGATCATCAAAATTAATAGAGCAATATATTTTATACCCATAATGCCAAGGGGATTGAAGACAGAATTAGATTCAAATTCAAAAGAATCACCTAACCATGAAGGTTGTACTAAGAAAAAAGCACATATCGCACTAATGATAAGAAACCGATCAAATAATTTCTTATATTTTGCATTTTCTTCTCGATTAAGGATTTCTTCCTTTCTATCGATATAATATACAAGAATAATTAAAAATAGTGCTGATATGAGGGCTACGACAAGTAACATCTCCCATGCTCTAGGTCCATGCATCATCATCTGAAAAGCGGGATTGACAGAATAAAATAATTGATTTACATATAATAAACCTAATATTGGTTGAAAAACAAGCCCAAATAGACCCCACATCATACCCCAAGATCCAACCCAATCCCAATATTTTTTGGAGGCAATATCTGGTCGATCTTTGTAATGAAACATTGCTAAAAGAATAAGTATGAAACCAAATACAGAGATTGCTGCAGCAAAACGATGAAATGTCAAAATCCAAGTAGTAGGATTAAACCACCATGATATTAAATCATTTGTTGACATAGTAATAATTCCATCACTTCCAAATGTAATCGTAGGAGTTCCAGGAGTTAACATCCCTGCTGCTACCATATTAATAAATAAAGTCTGAAAAAATACAGTTATGGCATAACCATAACCAAGAATTTGGTGATATTTAGTTTTTATTTTATCCCATGAAAACCAATATGTATAAAGAAAAAAAACCTCTAAAAAGAATGCAATGAGTTCTAAAAATAGAGGCCACCAATAAATATGAAAGAGAATAGATGCCAGATTGGGTACAAAGACTATAAAAAGAAGTATGCCTCCAGTAGCAAATGTTGTTCCAAGACTAAATAACATTACATTAAATAATGTTATAGATCGCGATAATCGATTAAATCTACTTGTTCCATTTTTGATATAAAGTGACTCAGAAGTTACGGCAACCCAAGATCCTCCTAGATGTAGATTTGCATATAAAACATGTGATAACATTAAGAAAGCAATTGCTATAGAACGCCCATAAATACCAAAAAATTCCTGAAGTGGTAAGTCTGATTCATATTGATCAGGGAGGTTATCAACAGGAGGCATTATTTGAGTTGAAGATATTAATCCTCCTTGAAGTGGAACAAATACAAATGATAGTATTATGAGATATATAGCGAAACCTAAGATAATAATAAGTAATTTCTTTTCTTTAATTTTTTCTATAACTTTCTTTTTTAATGGTGGGTTTTCTACATCATCTTTCATTAAAAAGAACCTCTAAATAATAAAAATATTCACTTTATTAATATATAAATTTTTCTTTATAACCCATTTTAGCCAATTATTATTTGCTACTTGATTTAATCCTTAAAGCTATTTAATAAAATTTTTGATTTTTAAATTTTTAATTTTAAATTCTATAACCTAAATCTTTTTTTATTTTAACTCTCTTTATATATCGTTTATAGATAGCTTTAAGAATTTGAAGTTAAAATGAGAAAAACGATAAAATGGTTATAGTCATAGATACTTTAGATAAAATATTTGTAAATAGTCCATTGAAGAAATTTATGCAAAAGTACTTTGAAATGAAAATTTTTAAAAAATTGTTAAAATCTCATAATATTCACATAGCGAATAAAACTATTTTAGATGCCGGATGCGGTTCTGGGTTCGGTTTAAAATTAATTCAAAAAGAATTTCATCCCTTAAACTTATACGGTTTTGATATCCTACCCGAGCAAGTAATAAAAGCTCAAAAAAAGAATTTGGATGCGAGGATCTCTATTGGAGATATTAGAAACATAAAATTTCCAGAAATGAAATTTGATGTGGTATTTGTTTTCACCGTTCTCCATCACATTCCTCAATATCCAAAAGCCTTGAAAGAAATTAGTAGAGTCCTAAAACCAGGAGGTTTTCTTCTAATTGACGAACTAAATAAAAGATTACTTGACTTTTTTGAGAAGTTTTTAGGTGTTAAGCATCCAAAAAAATCAAGATTCCAGTGGTTTGAATTTTATAGAGCTATTAAAAAGGCTAAAATGAAAATAATTGATATGAAGACATTTACTATTGGTTTTGGGTTTTTCCTATGTCAAAAGAAGATTTAAAAATTTAAACTCAAAATTTAATAATGATTAATATACAAATAATTATTATTAATTAATGATAAAAATAAGTAAATATTAAAGAGGGGTTATTGGATTGTTATTTTTCTATGACGAACCTGGATTTGATGAAGGTTTAGGTGCTTTAATTTTAGGATCACCTGTAATTATTGGATTAATTGTATTAGGTTATTTTATTCTTGGTGCTATTTTGGCATTTTGGTCTTATAGAAACGCAAAACAGAGAAAGATGAAATATAAATATTGGTTGATAGCAATTCTTCTTACGGGATTTATTGGTTATTTAGTTTATATGACCGTTAGAGATCCTATGCCATTAAAACAATAAATTTAAATTTCAAATCGTTTATCGAAATTATATTTGTGCTTACAATTAAATTTGAATAAAGAAAATGATAAATTTATTCAAAGAGATATCGATGATAAAACATAACCGCAATTATTTCTTATGGATTATCTTTATTTGGTTTATCATATTCGATTCACTTATATTTTCTTCAATTTCGCTAAATCTTAAAATAGAAACCCAAGAATTATCTCCTAGAATGACCAATTCTTGGATAATTAATAATCAGATCCACATTAAAGATAATTGGTCAGAGAGTGAAGCAATTTACGAGTTTATTACAGGATCTGGTACATTTAATAACCCTTATAAAATTGAAAACATCACTATTAATAATCATAGGAGTAATGGTGACGCTATTATTATAGAAAATTCATTAGATTACTTTATGATTAGAAATTGTATAATAAAAAGTTCTGGAGCTATAATAACCGATACTGAAATTAAAATCATTAATTCCACTAAAGGAACTGTAATAAATAACACAATTCTTTCCAATGTGGGATATGGAATACACTTGATTAAAAGTTATAATAATTCAGTTTTAGAAAATGCTATTAGCAATAATACTTATATTGGTATTGGATTAAATGAGAGTTATAATAACTTTATCAACCTTAACAAAGTAAATTTTCACGGAAGAGACACTGTAAATGGATTTGGTATAGTATTAGTAAATAGTCATAATAATAGTATATTGCGTAATATTGCTTCGCATAATACCGGAATTGGAATTCTCTTATATAATAGTAGTTATAATAATGTATCTATAAATGTTGCAAATAATAATTATCTAGGGCTCCATTTAAGTCAAAATTCAAATTATAACACCATTATGGGAAATAACCTTAAAGGCAATAAATATTGTTATACTGTAGATGATGATTCTGAAGGGAATGTTATTGAAAGCAATGATTGTGGTTCTGTCAAATTTGAGTATTTTTTCTTTCTTGCCTCATTTGGTGTTGTTTTCGCTCTAACTTTAATTGGAGTGATTATTTTTATAAGGAAACGTAGAAAGTTTAAAAAAGGAAAAAATGAATTAAAATAATATCATAAGGCATTTTATTTAATCCACTTATTAAAATAGGAGATAAATACTTTTTTATTATTTTTTAAACTATCTTAATAAAAAAATTAGTTGCTATAGTATTTATGTATAATAAGATCCTTGTTGCTTTAGACGGTTCAATATATTCGGAAATTGCAATAAATATTGCATTAAAAGTTGCTGAAAGTTCAGATTCAAGTACTTTATATGGATGCCATGTGTATGCTTCAAAAATGCATAAATTTAGATTTAGTGAAATGGAAACTGGGCTACCAGAGAGATACCAAAATCCTGAAAAGCTAAGTTATTTAAGAAATACACATGAAGATCTAATAACAGATGGGATGCACTTAATTTCAGATGCTTATTTGGCTCCATTAATCAATAAGGCTCTAGAAAAGAATCTGAAGGTGGAAGGTATAACTCCAGAAGGTAGGAATTATTCTAAACTTATTGAAATTATAACTCGGATAAAACCTGATTTAATAATTTTAGGAGGTTGGGGTCATGGTAAAGAAGACGAATATATTCTTGGAAGTTTAACTCAGCGGATCCTATTACATAATATAAAATCAGATTTACTCATTATAAAGAGACCTATGGTCTTTAAATATAATCCTATTGTTGTAGGCATTGATGGAAGTTTAAATTCGTATGTTGCTTTAACACGGGCAATTAACTTTGCGAATATTTATAACACTACTATTGATGCTATCGCAGTATACGACCCATATTTTCATTCAGGGGTCTTTAAAACAATCGCAGATGTATTATCTATAGAAGCTCAGAAAAGGTTTAATTTTACAGCACAAGAGAAAATTCATGATGAGATAATAGATAAAGGATTAGAGAAATTATATTTGGAAGGTTTAAAGAAAGCACAATTAATTGCGGAATCGAAAAATATTCCACTAAATATAAACGTTCTAACAGGAAAAGTATACAAAAAAATTATTGAGTACTCTAATCTTAAGAATTCTGATTTGATAGTTCTTGGAAGATGGGGATTGCATAAAGAAGATATTTCTTTAGTAGGATCTCATGCATTTAACTGTGCGAACTTAAGTAAAACTAATGTTCTTATTGTAATTCCTTCTCAACAGAAATTAAGTATCCCAGAACTAAGAACTTCAGATATCAAACCTATCAAATGGAAACCAGAAGCAGAAAAAATGGCTGAAAAAATTCCCGTTTTTGTTAGAAATATGGCTAAAAAAATGATAGAGGATTATGCTAGAGAAAGGGGTTTCTCAGAAGTTATACCAGAACTTGTAGAGGAAATGGCAAATAAATTTGGTATGGAAGCTAGAGAGAATTCAATTAAAGATATTCAGAACGAGACTATTGAAGTTTCTCGAGATAAAAGCAAGATCCCAAAAGCTGAAAAGGTAACATTTCATAAAATTAAGAGGTTGGCTCCCAATTTTCATAAAAATATATTGAAAAGTAAAATAAGAGGAGAGATTTTAGAAGAAGGTCAAATCATCCTAGTTTATGAAGTTAAAAAGATATTACCAGAATCACCAGCTTTTATAACAGAAGATACAGAATTAGAGTTTAGATAATATGGCTGCAATTATTCATTTGGATAATATCTGGGAGAAATATCATAAAAGTATAGATTTTGCACTTAAAGATATCTCTCTTACTTTTTATAAAGGAGAAATTCACGTTATCTTAGGACCAAATGGATCTGGAAAATCAACCTTATTAAAAATCCTTGCACATTTATTACCCACTTCAAAAGGAAAAATTAAATATCTCGATAGTCAGTTAAAAAAATCAAATAATGAGTTTAAAAGAGAAATAGGGGTCTTATTCGACCACACTGCTCATTGGGATCAGCTAACTGGATATGAAAATGCTTGGTTTTTTGCAAGTTCCTATGGAATACATCATGATGATATTAATTCTCAGCTTGAATATTATTTTAAATGGATTAATTTATGGGATAAAAAGGATGATCCTGTAAAAACATATTCTTACGGTATGCGTAGGAAATTAGCTTTAATAGAAGCTTTAGTTCATTATCCTAAGATTTTACTCTTTGATGAGCCTTCTATGGGTTTGGATTATCATTCCCGAATAATATTGTATTCTACATTAAAAAAATTGGCATTAGAGGGGATAACCATTATCATAACTTCCAATGATGTGAATGAGGCTGCATTTTTAGCAAATAAAGTTAGCATGTTAAGTAATGGAAAACTTATAGCTTCAGGAAATCCTGGAAAGTTAATGGAATCATTAAAACTTTATATTAGAATTGAACTTAGACTTACTTTACCCATTCCATTAGATGGATTAAAAAAAATTGAGAATATAGAAGAAATAGAAGTTGAGAACAACAGTCAAAATAATGATTTTATCATCATTATTTTAGCCAAACCTCAGAAAATTTCCAATTATTCAATAATATTAGCGGATATTGTAAATGAAATCGTAAGTAAAAATGGACAAATAAAATTTATAGATATTAAAAGTCCTAATCTTGGAGATCTATTTTTAAAATTAAAAGGAGAAGAATATGTACCCTAATAATTTTTGGCAAATAGAATTTATAGAGATATTAAATAACAAGAAAAATTTAATTATTAAATTAATTTTACCCTTAATTCTTACATTTCCTTTAATAATTCCAGGAATGGCCTTAAATGTAAAGTCTAGTTTTTTCACCCTGATAATAATCTTCATCTCAACTTTTGGTTCTGCTGTAAGGTTAATCCAATTAAAAGAAAATAAAATAATTGAAAAGTTGGCGGTACTTCCTATTAAAAGTTACCGATTAATTTTTGATTACCTTTTTGCAAGTGTATTAATAGACTGTATTAAATTAAGCATACCTTTAATATTGCTACTTATTTTTAACTTAAATACTTTTCAAATACTTGCGTTGTTCTGGGTTGTAATTAATTTCATTATATCAATTATTTTTGCGAATTGTCTTGGAATTATTGTAGCTATTTTAGCAAGTTCATCAGGAGAAGTTCATCTATATTCTATCATAACTGTATTAGGAATTTCAGTCATCTCTGGCATATTTTTTATTCCTTTACCCTATTTCCTTAACATTATACCCTTATTAATGCCTTTTTATTATTTTTTAAATTCCCTTAAATCTTTCTGGGAGGGAACCTTAGGTTTTTCGATATTTCCTCTAATAATAGTGATTATAATTACTTTTATAATCTTTTTAATCTCTTCTAGGTTATTTCGTTTTAAATAAAAATTAACTTTAGTAAAAAATAGTGAGATCCATTGAATTAAAGTACTTTGATAAAAGAAACAAAGAAAAGAACAAATGAAAAATCCCAAGTTTAAATAAAATTTGAAAAATTAAATTATTTTATAATATAATAAAATTTAAACTAAAAATAGAGAAAATTATGGAATTAGAATATGATATTTTTCTTGAGAATGAGCAAGTAAAAATTGAGTATCATAATGGAAAGTCTATCGAATATGAACTTCAACCATTACCACATCAGTTCTTACAATGGCAATCAGAAGCGAGATTAAAAATGTATGAACAAATACAATTAGGAGGGGTAAATTCAGTCAAAACTCTTCCAGCACACCTTCCTGTATTAGCAACACAATCGAATAAAAACCAATTCGTCAATTTAGCCACAAAAGGGTTGGGTTTATTACCAAAGAAGAATAAAGTCCACGAATTCCTTAATTTATTTATAGAAACAAAAAATTTGTGTAATTCTCAACCATGGGAAAGCACAATCAAAAAACGTATGGAAACTGTTATAAAATATTATAAAAATCTAAACAATTTTGATCCCTATTTTTTAGGAGGTTTAGAAATATTTGAAGGAACAACTTTTAAAAACATTGCAAGAAACCCTCTCGTATCATTACTATATACTGGAACAGCGCCAAAATTTTTAAGCTTCCAAATTCATGGAATTATTAAAATTATTCAAAATGAAAATCTTTATTATCAATTTTTATTATCTGCAAGAGAATTGTTCGCTTTTGACTCCTTTCACGTAATTCAAAGTAGTTATCCCTTCGGGTACTTATTTTATATCGTTAATATTAAGGAAAAGACACCTTTTTCAAGGAAATGATTATAAAAAAATTATATCTTTTATATATTAAGAAAAATTGGATTAAATCCTTTTTTTAAAGGTTTCAATTTTAAATTAGATAAATAAAATTAGATTTATTATCAATTTAATTAATTATTTTATCAATTTAATCTAATATATCATAGAATCAAAGTTAAAGTTACACGCACACTGTAGCATAAAATTTTACAATGATTTTCATTTTGGAATTAATGGTAGTATACAGATGTACGAAATTTTATTAATAGAGACAATCCCCTTTTCAAAAGAAGAAATATCTGATAGTATATGATTTGTTACTTAGATTCATAAGGGGTTTATTATTTTTATTATTTAATTTCATTTTGTAATAAAATAACGATGATTTCACGCATTTATTTAGTAAATTCAAAAATAATTTAATTATTTAATAATCATTTATTTGAATTAGGTATCAACGTAACCGGCTCTATTTTATAATCTTCAATCTTATTGAAATCTAATTTTTTTGTGTAGATTTAATCCCCTCCTATTGGAATGGTTATAAATCTTTATCAAATATTTAATAAAAATGGTTTAAATGCTACATAAAGATATAAATTACTTAAATTCTATGATAATTTATAACGTTAAATATAGAAATCTATAAAAATATAAGGAGTTGATCTATTTGGCTGAAGAATGTAAAAATTTAGAAAAAAAAGCTAAAGAATTAGAGATAGAAAATGTAGATGAAGCAATTAAAATTTATAAACAAGCTGCTGAATGTTATATTAAAATTGATAAACCAAAAAATAGAAATAGTTGTTTAGAAAAAGTAGCAAAATTAATTAGAGAAAACGCAAAATCAATCGATGATCCTGTTGAAGCATTCGAAATATTTAAATCTGCGTCAGAAGTTTACACTCAAATTAGTAAACAAGCTGAATCAGAAAAGGTAATGAATGAAGCTAATAAAAAATTAATAGACTCTGCAAAAAATTTAAGAGCAGAAGCAAAAAAAATTGAAGATCCTGATTTTGCAGAACTAAAATTTGCAAAAGCTTCTGAATATGCGTCTCAGGGGAACGACGATGGGTTGAGTAAAGCATGTTGGAATGATTCTGGGGATCAATTTAGAAAAAAAGCAGCGGAAATTGAAGATCCAAGAGAAGCTTTGGAAATTTTTAAACATGCTATAGAAAATTACATAAAAGGTGGAAGTGAAGAACTAAAAAATAAGTCCTTTACAGAAGCAGCAGATAAATTTAATAAGAATGCTAATGACATTGAAAAATCGAAAAAAAATTTAATATTAGCAATTGACAGCCATGTTCAAGCAGCTACTCTCTATAAAGCTGCGAATTTAGACGAAAAATCAGACGATTTAACAAATAAAATAAATGATTTATGTGAATTTATTGGTATGCCATTAAAAGAAATAACAAAATACTTAAATTCTCAGGATATAACGGCGATCTCTATTTAAATTTTAAAAATTGTGGTGTTTAAATATTTACATCACTCTCATCTTTAAATATCGAATCTAAGTTAAATTAAATTAAAGTGAACACTATGGATTCGATAAGAAATTTCAAATAATGATCGGAAACTTGACTTATAAAGTATTTTTAATTCAAGTTGTTTATTTATTGAATCAACTCTAAATAAAAATTAACTCTTTTTGTGGAGTTAATGGGAAAGTAGGTTTAAGTAAGATGAAAAGAATTGGTATTTTAGGTGGTATGTCATATGAATCTACCATAAAGTATTATGATTTAATTCTCCAAAAATATTATGATAAGTTCAATGATTATAATTACCCTGAAATCATAATATTTAGTTTAAATTTTCAGAAAGTAATTGACTTTGAATTAGGTAAAGATAAACAGAAATATATTGAATATCTCATGAGTGGAATTACAGCACTAGAAAATGCTGGTGTAAACTATATTATAATGGCTGCAAACTCACCTCATGTGGTATATGAAGATTTGGTGAAACTCTCAAAAGTACCAATATTAAGTATTATAAAAGCTACCTTAAAGAAAGCACAAAAAGAGAATATGCAGAAATTACTTCTATTAGGGATAAGATTTACAATGCAATCCACATTTTACCAAGATTATGCCATGGAGTTAGGTATAGATGTGATTACGCCATCGGATGATGAGCAAGATAAAATAAATAAGATTATTTTTGATGAATTAGTTTTAGGATTCTTTAAACAAGCATCTAAGAATACATTATTACAAATTATTAATAAATACAAAATAGATGGAGTAATCTTAGGGTGTACGGAATTACCTCTAATTTTAAATCAAAACGATACAAAAGTAAGGTTGCTTGATACTGTTGAACTTCATGTAGAAGCTGCGTTAAATTATCATTTTTCTTTGGAATGATTAGTTGTAAGTTTTTTTAACTTGCAAGTGCTATTTATAATAATTAAGCTTGGATGGTAATTAGATTATAAGCCGATTAACTAATGTAAAATTCAAAGATCTTGCTCCCATTGTATTAGTAATGGTATTGTTATTTATTTCAATTGCATGTGCATATATGCTTATTCCAAGTTATGCAACAATAAAAGAAGAATTCAATATCCCACAAGCACTAATAGCAATACCTGATGCATTTTTTATATTAATCAGTGCCCTATTTGCATTGCTCTGGGGATATTGGGCAGATAGAGTTGACAGAGGGAAAGTATTACTAGTAGGAGCGTTTTCATGGACAGTTGGAATGTTACTAACAGCGTTTTCGACGACATATTTAATGTTAGTGATCTCAAGAGTGTCCAGTGGAGCAGGATTAGGATGTGTGTTACCCGTGGGGTATTCTATTATTTCAGATGCTATTCCTGCTGAAGAAAGATCTGGATGGTTTGGAACACTAGCAATTTTAAGTTCTCTATCGAATGGAGCTGGGCAAGGACTTTCTTCTTTTTTAGGTCCAATTTTCGGTTGGAGATTTCCATTTTATCTCTTTGCGGGTATAAGTATAGGTGTTATTTTCATACTTTTTTTCGTTAAAATCCCTAAACGGGGAGCTAGCGAGAATGAACTTTTAGATTTAATGGAATTAGATTTGGAATATAGTTATCGAATTTCAAAGGAAGATTTATCAATAATTATAAGAAAAAAAACCAACCTATATTTAACAATACAGGGATTTTTCTCAATCATACCAGGTACTGTTTTAGTTTATTTTACAACATCAATGTTGATGCTCCAATTTTTTAATCAAATACCAACAGAAATACGACTTCAAACGGCTACTATATTTGCTGGTATGATAGGCATTGGTTATCTTCTTGGGAATGCTGTCTTTGCACGTTTAGGAGATGTTTTATTTCGACGTAATAAAAAGAATAGAGCTAGATTGGCGACTATATGCTTAATATTATCAATTCCTTTTGCGATTGTTCTACTTATTTCATTGCATCCTATTAATATAAATAAGCTCAATATCATATATCCAGAACCAATTCCCACAGACAAAATTTGGTTGTATATTTTTCGAACTATTGGTGAAATTTTTGTTGCATATCCAAATTACATTGTTTTCTTAGTTTTCGCTTTAACGGCTTCCATGCTTGGGGCAGGACCAGTTGCGAATAGGAATGCTGTCATGATAGACGTTAATATGCCTGAACATAAAGGAACTGCTGCTTCGTTTTTAAAACTTTCAGAGCAAATAAGTAAGGGTGTAACTCTCCTACTTTCTTATACATTAATTTCTTTATTAGGAAGTATATTCAATATGTTATTTTTTACCGTGTTTTTCTGGTTTCCAGCAGCGATTCTATGGTATTTTGCAAGTAAAAACGTAGAAAAAGATATGGCTTACAAATCAAGAATCTTATCTGAAAGAAAACAAATTAGTTTAATTGACTATATTTTTGAACTAGAAATCCAAATGGATAGAGCGATTCAAAAAGTTCAAGATTCTAAATATTATATTCAAAGTGATGAAAAGAAATTCAATAAATTACTTAGCGATGCATTGATTATTTTCAAATTCTGTGAATATGAAGGGGAATCTCGAAGTATTACTGAAGTAGAGAAAAAGGCACATATCTTTTATCTACGAGTTTTATTAATAAGGCAAGAAGCTCATAGAATTTTTAAGAAATTATCAGATGAGAATTTAGAGCCCAAGGAAATAGCACCGTTAAAAAATGAATTAAAGCAAATTTATTATAAAATCGGTGAATGGGAGAAAAGTACTTATGGAAAAATACAAACTTATTATGAAGACGCATATTTAAAAATTGTCGAGGCAAGGATAAATCAGAAACAAGATTTAATAAAAGCATTGTTCAAAATATCTGAGGCAATAAGAGTTTATGAACGGGTAAAATACCTACTAAATGAAAGACTTGAAGTTGTTATTGAAAAATCCAATTTGTCTGATGATGAATCAATAGTACGAGATAAAGAACAAGAATTGTTTAATAAATGTTCTAAAGCTTTAAATGCAACACTAAAATTACAAGAAGAAATAAAATTTGCATTGAATCAATTAAAGGAAGTAGGAATTCAACGAGAAGATTTAAGTAAGTTTTCTGATCTCAGTCAAGAATATAATGTTGATCTTTATGAAGTGATTCTTGACACATTTCAGGACGATAAGAAAAGACAAAAAGCACTTATTGGACCCTTAGAAAAAATTGATGATATTTTTAACCAATATGATAAATGGAAAGAAACAGAATTTAAGGTTTTTTAAGAAATTTTATTAATTTCTAAATTCTGCTTGTAATAGCTCCAGCATCTCACTTCTTTCTGCTTCAGAAAGCTTACTTGGTTTTTTGCCTTTATTATGAACATAATCAGGATATTCCTGATTAAAGCATAAATTAATTAAAAAAAGTAAACAATTTCTAACTCTTAATGCATTAGATATTTCGCTTTCTAGATCTTTCATTAACTCAATCAAAATTTTGTATTTACTCACCTCACTATTGGTGGATGCCTTTAAGATTTTATCGTAACAATCTTCCATTTTTATAATGAAAATTATAACTTGATCTATATTATCTCTACATCTTAAGCAGTTACATAGAGAATAATATATTTATAAGTATCTTTTGTCTTTTTTTTCCTATGAGAAAATGTATTTTCCTGTTTTTCCCATGAAAAAAACTATATTTTTAGATATAGTAAACTCTTTTTAGTGAAAAATAACAAGATTCAAAGAACCTATCAGACAACTCTATTGTTGCTTAAATAATTATTCTACAATAACTATATGAAGAAGTTACCGATAACGAGGTAGAATTTCTAAAAAAATTATACCCATTTTTCTTGGAAATATCCCTACTCTGTCTCCATCTTTAATACTCTTATCTAATTTACACAAATTTCCATTTACAAAAATATGACTAATTTCCTCTTCATTGATGTTAAAATTCTCAAGAATATCTAAAATAGTGCTCAAATTATTACATTTAATCTCTAATGTTTTAGGTATTCCATTATCTTCATCTTCTAAAGATATTTTTCTTTTTAAATCGCCATAAAACTTCACAATTATTGACATATTTTTTACCTCTTGAAAATAAAAATCTAAGTTTTTTCTATTTAATAAAGTAGAAATCTAGTTAGTTGAGTCAATAGATTTTCTCTTCAATAAGCTAACAAGTTAGAAGAAATTTAAATATATATTTTATATATTAAAAATCAGTCTTAAATTTAGTATTTTAAAATTAAATTTCGACACTCTGAACAAAAGTATCAATTGACTGCTCTAAATCTATAATATCTTCTACTCCCTTTATTTCAGCACTTGCAATTTTGCCTAAAAACTCCTTTAATAATTTTTCTTTTGTTTTATCAGTCGGGAATAGTAGGGAAGCCTTGTAATGCTCCCAGTCGAGGATATTAGAGAATATTAAAAATAAAACTTCAACATGGGAATAATCAACGAGAGATTGTAATTTTTCTTTAGTTATCATTATTTTTGTGTGATCTGTGTAAAATTGTGAAAGATCATCATAATAATTCGTAATACGGGCAATGTTATCAAGCTGCGCATTTAATGCTGCTTGATTAATAGGACTATCCTCATCTCTATATAATATATCGAAGTATTTCATTATGAAATCTTTCAATTTCTGTAGTTTTGTCTGGAAAACACGGGTCTTTACTATGCGTTCGAACATTGGAGAAGCAAGATCTTGGTAAAAACGAAGTTCAAACTTGACAATATCTAATATATCGAAGAAGAGCTCGCGTAGATCTATGATCTCAGACATTTTCTCACCAATTTGGTTAATCTCCACAGATTATAGAATGAATCAACCCATATTATGGTCTTTTTTTAAAAAAATTTATAATTACAATTTTAAATAAATTTTAAAATATTTATATTTTTATATTTCAAATCTAAATGCTTGTTAAATCTTTAACAAAACCATTCTTAATAAAAGGTTAAGGAAATTCTTCTGGAGTACTACTTTTTTTATTCATTTTTCTCAACTTCTCATAGCACTCCGCACAATACCATGTTTTGCGCACAAGATTAAATATCATATCCTTATTAGATTTAAAACACATTGGACAGAGTAGAATAGAAACCCTTAGAGATCACTCAATCCCCCAATATTCCTCGTCTAATTCCTTGTTTAACTTTCGATATTTTTCATCATCATAGAAATCGTCATTTTTCATTCCCCTTTCTTCCTCCCTTAATTTCCATTCCTTGTCATTTTAAAAATTCTGCGTAAAAAAAAAATTTCAATCAATAGAAGTATATGGGTTTTTTCTTTATCATTTTTGCACGATCTTCATCTTCCTCAGGATTATACTTATCACTTTAGTTTTTTAAACAATTCTTTGTCATAATCTCGTTCTTTAATTTCACTGACCCATGTTGCCTAGCAAAAAATCTTTTTGGAAGTAAGTGAGTCCCAATAATCATATATAGAATTAGTAAAAAAAATTTTATTCTCAATAGGAGGTCTAATATCAGATCAAATTCTTAAGGGAAACGTTCGATCAGGAATAACAGGTTCAATTTGTTTCGAATTTACTCTAAATCTTTCTTTTTTCTTCATCAATTTTTTAAAAGAAATTCCTTGGATATGAATTTTAACAATTCGAATAGGACAACGAATCATAAAACCCAAATTATTTCTTGGAGATCTCCGTAATTTTAAGAAATCAGAGAAAAAATGTATAGCATTTTTATGAAATCTTGATTTTTCAAAAGATATAAACCTATTGGTAATATTTTTAAGATTTTCTGTGTCTCTAAAGCAATAATAATTTGAGGCTTTCAGGGACCACTTTATTGCTTCTAATTGATATTTAATAGGTTTAAACCTTTTAAATTGAGAAATGACAATTGAAAAGAAAGAAATCATCAAGTTCATAACCATACTTTTGAACATTTCGAGAAAAGTAATTTGAATTTTCGGTCTGATTTGACTTCTTAAATCTTCACCAAAAAGAATAGTACTGTTTATTAGAACATTTCCTAATACAATATTACGAGGCGCGAACATACCTGAAAATACTTTATTTACCCTGAATATTTTATGGAACGCAGCTTCTTCCCAATATTTCCTCTTTGTAAGAAAATGACTCACAAAGATTCCTGTTGACTGCTGAAGAACTCCCAAGACTTTTGTACTAAGTTTTGTATCAAATTCTCTAAAATTATGTTTTATCTCAAGAGCAATAAAATATCTCTCAATTTCCTTAATATGATGATTTGATACTCTATCTTTGAAAATAATTAGCAAATCGCAATCTGAAACAGGTGTAGCTTCATGATTTTTTACTCTCTGGCTACCAAATAAAAGGATAGATAGAATTTTATTAATACCAATTTCTCTATTAATCAAATTGATGATATCCTTAATGTAATTCCGTGATTGTTGATCTATACCTTTTAAATGCCCTGAAATCTTATCTTTGATTTCTTTAGATGTGCATATTATATCTATCTCTTGCAAATTTAATCAATAAGGCAACTATGATGATATCTATAAAGTTTTTTAATTTTTTATTTTCTATATTTTCTATATAGAATAATTAATAAAATAAAAATATTAGATATAAATAAATATTTTAAAATTTTTTTGATCTGTTATTACTTATTTATCTAGATTATAAGCTGTTTCAAATCCCTCATGAATCGCTTCAATCATCATTCGAGGTTCTTTACAATCTCCTATTTTATACATCTTAAATGAAGGATTAGTTGCTTCAATTTCATCATATAAATCAGTATTTGGTTTAGCTCCTGTTGCTAGGATAAATGTATCAATATTTTCTAATGATTTCTTTTCACCTTCTACTTCATAATCTATAATTTTGCCTTCAAATTTAGTAATATTCGCGCTGGTGATTCTTTTTATTCCCAATTTCATAGTGTGACCGATCATAAAACCGCGAGTAGTTCTCCCCAGATTTGTCCCTAATTTCGGAAGTTTATCGATGATTGTTACATCTCTATTTCCTCTAAGCCATTTAGCAAGAACTTCTTCTTGAGGCATTAAATTATAGAAACTGATAAATCGTGCTATCTCTGAATCTAATCTGCCTAATTCAGCAACCCATATCGCGGTTTCCATACCAACTGCAGAACCACCCACAACAACGACATTTCTTCCGACATGATAATCCCCGGTAAGGACATCATGAGCAGAATAAATGGTACTCCCAAGACTCCCATCAATTCCTGGAATATCAGGAATGTCGTACTTAATTCCTGTAGCAAATATAACCGCATCTGGATTATATTCATTAATTTTCTCTAAAGTTGCTTCAGTACCTAATTGTAAATCAATATTACGGTATTTAATTTGAGCCTTGTAATAGTTAATAACTTCAATGATATCTTTCCGTCCCGGTGGAACCCATGCTATATTTGCTTGTCCCCCTATTTCTTCATTTTTCTCCAAAATCGTAACATCATGACCTAATAGTGTTGCTACACGAGCAGCTTCTAATCCCGCGGGGCCACTTCCAATGATCACTACTTTCATTGGAGATTTTGTTTTCTGATTAAGGTTTATTTCACCTTCACGTGAAGCCATATAATTTCGCATACATTCAACTGACCTACCAGTAAAAATATGGTCGAAACAGCCTTGATTGCAGCCTACACACTTCCTAATATCCCATAGCTTATTTTCTTTCGCCTTGTTAGGTAAATATGCATCAGCAATAAGCCCTCTTCCCATACAGATGGCATCTGCCCATTCATTTCTTAGAATTTGTTCTGCAAGGATTGGATCGTTAATTCTGTTAGCAGAAAATACTGGAGATTTAACATTTCTTTTCACATTTTCAGCTAAATATGCATATGCTCCAGGAGGTACCATCATAGGAAGTTGAGGAATTCTAGTTTCATGCCATCCACCAGTCACATTTATATAATCAACTCCTGCTTCATCATAATATTTCACAAAAACAGCAGTTTCTTTATATGTATTAGAGCCTGGAACAAAGTCATCTCCTGCCACTCGAATTCCTACTAAAATTTCCTTTCCTACTCTGTCTTTAACAAGATTTATTAATTCCAAAGGGTATCTAAGACGATTTTCTAAGGATCCCCCATATTCATCTGTTCGCTTATTAGTCATCTCACTAAGGAATTGATTTATAAGATATCCTGCTGATCCTAATAACTCTACTCCATCAAAACCAGCTTCTCTTACCCTTTCCGCAGCAAGTGCATGATTTTCTTGAACCTCTTTTATTTCATCAATTGTTAATTCTTTTGGAACCCTCCTTGTTAAATTTGACATAACTGCTGAAGAAGAAACCATACCTGGCATTCCTGAATATGCTCCAGCATGGTATAATTGAACTATTGTCTTAGCTCCATGCTTATGCATTCTTTCAGCAAATCTAGTATAGTTTGGGATATATTTATCATCATCAATTGACAACATTGTTGGACCTCCTCCTCTTGCTTCTACAGCACATCCGCCGAGAATGATAAGTCCAACACCACCTTTAGCCCTTTCTTCATAGAAATTAATAGTTTTATCATTTACAGTTCTATCAGGAGAATAATTAAGTGCCATAGCTGGCATTACAATTCTATTACGAATTTCTAAATCTCTTAATTTTAGTGGTTCAAAAAGTTTTACAAACTTCATAATTTAGATATTCTCTATTTTAAATTTTAGATAATAGTACAATTGAATTAAATTACTAATTTTAAATTTTTCAAAAAAAAGTAGAAAGAATAAATTGGAGTTTAAGTATAATATATGACACTTTAGCGAAAATAAGAGTCTGTCCCTCTGTCTTCTTGTGGTGGTTTCATGAACTGATCCGCTTGTTTTTTAAAGGATTCAAATATATGTTCCATTTCTTCAATTTTCTCATTTAATTTACTAAAATCCATCTTTATTGAAAAGTAGTCTTTTAGTAAAGAGACCAGGGCTTTTGACGAACGAGGATCCAAAGTCATCATCGGTAAAGGTAAAGTTTCTGCTAAAAGACAAATCCCAGGCGCGAAATTATTATTACCTGCATATGCAGGTAAAATACCATTTGCTCCTGAAATATAACCTCCTTCATATATTTTAGTATTATCAAATTCAAGGAAAGATTGAACTAACTCTTGATCTGTGCCACAAACGTAAACTAATGGATCATCATGAACTATATCAGAGATCATGGCTCCAGTGCTTACATACATTTTAATACTTCCCCCTGTAATTCTATGCATTTCTTCACAAAAGACCTTCGAAAACTCGAACACACCTTCGGGCGACTGTGGTTGATAACTTGCTGTTAAAATAAAAAAATCATTACTTTTTTCACTTTCTCTTGACTTGTAATATAACTTTGCTGTCGGAAGACTTAGATCACCCTTCTCAACTGTAGCTTTTGGAGGAAAGTCAAAACAATGAAAAGTAATAAATTCTTTAGCATCAATTGAATCCTTAATTGACGTAATAGCTAATTTAGCTACTAAAGCTATTCCTGGCCATCCTATTAAAACAACAGGATTATTAATATTTTCTGCCTCTAAATCAAAATGTTTTTCTATATTTATATGCATTGTATATTAAATTAATTATCATTCTTTATCAATAAATGAGAGATTTTCCCCACAATTGGGACAAAACTTTTTAGGGGTTTTTATCAAATATCCACAGAAAGGACAATAAAATTGACTTTCGATTTGCGATTCTGGTGATGGTAAAGGGCTTTTTACTTCACTTTTTTCTTGAATTTCCTGTAAAGGTTTTTGATATGGTTCTCGGTATATCTCCCTTACGGGATAATATCTTGTTTGGTATTTATATCCTAAATCTTTCTTAGCTTTTGAAGAAGAGAATAATGATGTTAATAAACAAATAAAGAGAGGAGCTAATATAATATCTATGAGGTTTATGAGAATTTGATATAGTATTAGCATCCCAAAGTTTCTTGTTTCAGGATTTAACCATGAATCATGTAATGAAGTGAAATCGTCAATATTAGTATTTATGGCAAATTCTATGATTAAATTGTAAATAAACCCAATTATGAATATAATAATAAAGTTAATTATAAAAACTCCAATTATTTTCCAGAAGGAGCCTTTAGCAATTGCTCGAGCTTCTGAAACAGGACTTTGAATATCTTCCATATTATAAGTAAATACTAGAAAAATATAAAAACCAAAAATAATAATAGCTGGAATAAATATTATTCCTCCTATCGGCAAAAGAATCCCTATAAAAAGAATTGGAAAGAATATCTTCTTATTGAACGCTGATTTAAATGAATCCCCAAATCTTTCGTCTGTCCACATTTGTCTTTTATATACAAAATTACTGACTGAACACATAGCTATCGTTATGACTAGAGCACCAATTAGGTTTTGGAGAAAAAGAAGTGCAAAACTCAGTATAAGATAATTCATTAATAAATTCATCTCACTTGCTGTTGGTTCTACATTTTCTAATAATTTATCGATAATTCCAGAAGTTGTAATACCTAAAGAATTTATATAGAGTCTAAAATCAGTTAATATAAAAATATTGAGAACTATTAATATAATCTGGAAGAATGCAAGAGGTAAAATTAATACCTTATAATTTTGGCGAAATAACTTAAACCCATCCGTGATTATTTCGCCAAAACGTCTATTTGCTAATCTGATTAATCTATCTTCACTATTAGCCATAACAAAAAAAGTAGTTTTTTACATAAAAATATAATTATACGAATACATCATTACAATAAAAGTAATTTTTTCAAATAAGTATTATTTTCATAAATTTTATTATACATCAATATATGCGTGTGGAAAAACAACCAACTCGTCAAATTCCTGGTTTTATATCTTATTTGGAGTTATTTTCATCGAAATATTTAGCATATTGTCTATTTTTTATAATCCCTCTTACTCTTGGTTTATTATCACTTACATTTAATACTTTATTCCATGGATATTTTGATTTCTTTCACTTTATTCGATATTTTGTATTCTTTTTATTGCTGTCAGGATCTGGAACTGTATTTTCTATTCTTTTTTATTCTAAAAGATCTCCAATTTTACGATTACCTCCAAAAGGATGGGCATTACAAATTAATGTATATTTTTGTGCAATTATGGGATTAACATATATTTTTGGCAAAATATTAGCAATAGTTCTGAATAATTCGACATTTCAAGAAGTCTTTTTCATACTAGGTGCTATTCTTTCTTATATTGTAGCATTTGTAGTTTATTTTTCGTTTACTACGGTCGGTAGACCTGGCTACTTAATATTAGCTCTTGTTCAACCTGTGGTGGCTATTACTCTCTATAGCGTATATAAATATTGGTGGGATTATCCCCTGCCTAATGTGATCACTAACTCTCTTTTTTTCTTTATGAGAGCTATGATTTTTTTAGTAGTATGCGCTCTTCTATTTGCTATTCCTTACAGAAAAGGATTATTTCAAGTTAGTAATGTGTATAAAGAAGCAACTGGAATGGGAGGATATCCTTTTATTAGAGCATTTATCCTTTCAATGATGACAGATGGCAATGATGAATTAATTGAAGAATATTTCGATAGAGTGGGTATTAAATCAAAAGTAAAAATTCAATATTTATTCATTCGTGGTCTAGAATCTAATAAGATAAAAGGATTATTCATCATTCCTCATGTTCACTTTGGTCCTTTCAAAACTTGTGGTTCATCAGATTTACCTGAATATATTTATAAATCATTTGATTATATTCCAGGAACCACAGTTTATCATACAACAAATGACCATACTCAAAATTTAACAACTCAAAGATATGTTGAACAAATTACTAAGAGAATTAAACAAGATATTCATGAAGTACAATCCATTAATAATACAATTTGGATTAAAGAAATAACAGATTTTAATCGAAAAATTTCAAACTCTGCAAAATTAATTGGTATGGAAGTTGCAAATGTCCCAATAGTTTTCATAACGAGACATCCGCTCCCTTCTGACGATATTGAAGCAGACGTAGGAGAGGAAATCAGAGAAATAGCTATTGCTAATAATTACGAAGATATTGTTATTATCGACTCTCATAATGCTATCATTGGAGATGAAATCTTGATTAAAAAAAATTCTATTGAAGCTCAAGATTTAATTGATGTCTCAAGAAAGTACATTAAAAGTAAGAAAATCCATAATAACCAAAAAGCTCAGATGTTATACGGCGTAGCGAAAGACATAATGGAAGAATATTCAGAAAAAGAGGGTATAGGCTTTGGCGGGATTGTTGTTCATTTATTTAGAAATGTCAATACTGATCAAAAAACAGCATTAATACATTTCGATAGTAATAATGCTTTTGTAGACATCCGATCATATATTTTAAATATGTTACAAAATAGAGGAATAGAACGAGGAGAAATTACGACATCCGATTCTCACACTGTTGCAAGACAATTTTCAAATAGAGGATATTCACCTCTTGGGGATAAGATTAAAATTGATTTTATACTTGATAAAATATCACATTTGATTGATAAAGCTGAGAATGATTTAGAACCCGTAGAGTTTTATTACAAAGAGTCACAAGAAGATGTAAAAATTTGGGGAGATCCCTCTTACTTTAATGCAATATTAGATACATTAAAAGAATGCATTAAGGTATCTCAAAGTTTATTAACAATCAGTTTAATAGCTCCAACGTTCTTCTCATTAATTCTATTGATCTTTTTCTATACCATCTAAATGAACTTAAACATTCTTTACATATTTTTTTCAAAATTTATATAATTCCGTCTCTTAATTTTTACTTATACAAACAAATAAAAACAAAAATGAGATCAAGATAAGAAATGAGTTTAACCTCCTTAGATTATGTTAATGGGATATTCAGCATGATTTTTGTTTTTATATCAATAATTGTTGGTGTTATAATCCTTTCTAAGTATTTTAGGTATAGAGAGAGAACTTACCTCTATATAGGGAGTACATGGATGTTTTTATCAAGTAGTTGGTGGCCATCCTGTATTTCCTTCTTGGTTGCGCTAAATAACGGTGTTGGAATAACTGCTGAGCTCTATTTTTTAATTGGAAATATTTTCGTGCCTCTTGCAATTGTACTTTGGCTTTTAGGATTCACAGAGTTTCTCTATTCTGAAAAACGCAAACAAATTCTAATAATTACTGGAATTTATGGATTATTATATGAAATCTTATTCCTTGTATTCCTCTTCATTAACCCAGATATAATAGGGGAGTTAAATCCACCTGTTGACGTCAATTATCAATCTTTTACAATTTTCTTTCTTTTGTCTTTTCTAGCGATTGTAGTAATTACAGGAGTATTATTTGCTCGTTTGTCTTTACAATCTGAAGATCCCGAAGTAAAACTAAAAGGAAAATTATTGATAGTTGCTTATATTGCTTTCACGATAGGTGCATTATTAGATTCTGCAATTCCTTTAAATGCAGTGCTTATAATTTTTACACGATTAATATTAATTGCGAGTGCGCTTTTTTGGTACGGTGGGTTTATACTTCCAAGTTGGATGAGAAAAGTATTTCTAAAGAAAAATTAAATGCTTCTATTTTTTTTTATTACAGAATATATTGAATTATTAAGGATCTTAAGGTATAAGGGAATCTTAATTCAATACATTTAGGAGAAGATAAAATCAAAAAAAATCTAAAATAAAAATGGAGTTAAAATCCTCATTTTTCCCTTTTAAATAGTAGTTTATGCTATGAAAGAAAATTTTAAACTTGTAAATCCTTTCTTATATGAATTTTATGTTTTTATATCCTTTATCTTCAAGAATTTTAGATAATAAAACTCTAAATACTAAATCTACATTCTCTCCTGTTTTTGATGAACATTCAATATATTTAAAGAATTTATATGAATTCATTATGTCTAACACTTCATCTTTTTTACAAACCCTTTGTTGTTCAAGGTCTAGTTTACTACCAACCATTATGAGAGGTATGTATCTAATTGTCTTCCCAAATTCTGGAAGCCAATCCTTTAAAGCAATTAAACTTTCATAATTAGTAAGATCAAACATAAAAATTCCTCCAGCTGAACCTTGAGCATATTTTGATATCAGGAATCTAAACCTATTATGACCACCAAAATCCCATACTTGAAGCGTTATTGTTCCATTCTCTAACTCTAAGTATTTAATATGAATTGATACCCCAAGAGTCGCTTGTATATTGTCATGAAAAATATTTGTGATATAACGATCTGCCAATGTTGTCTTTCCAACTCCTTTATCCCCGAAAATACTAATCTTGTATGATAATTTTAGGTCTTCTTTTCTAATTCCTTCCATCTTTAAATAAATGTTATTTTATATATGAATATTAGGGTATAAGATCTAATTAAGTATACTCTATAATAAAACCTTATTCTTATATCCATTTAATCGCTTCATCATAATCCATAAATACAGAAACCTTATATGCCTTAAATCCATTTATCCGAGACTTAGTTGCATCGTTAATTTTATTAAACAAGCTTGCTACTTTTTTCTATTTTTAGAATGTCAATGACATCCATTACTTATCCATTTTCTATTTTTAAGTAATACTATTAAGCACTTTCTTGGAAGGTTTCTAGTCTGATCTAATATTAATAATGAAATTCAAACATATATAATTTACAATATTGTATTTTCCCTTATTAATCTCATCGAATAACTCCATATAAAGATCATAAAAAGAATAATCTAATTTGTCTCGATCATCTTCATAAACATCTCCTTTCTAATCCAAAATTTCTTTATAATCTTCTTGAATTCGGTAAAATATCCTAGAATGAATAAATCTTGGTAATTTAGGATAATTTTCTAATACTTTTCAAATATGAGATTTAGGAGTAGAATGTTCATACTCCTTATTTTCGATAAAATCTCTTGATAATACTTAGATATTATCCTGATTCATATTCTCTATTTATTCATTTTTTCTTAGTTAGTCAGTATAGATGTCAAAATTAATATGTTAAGTTCTGAAATAGATAAACTTGTGAAAATTTCGTTAGTCGGTTTTCCAGCAACAGGTAAAACAACTATGGCGAAACTTTTATCAGAGAATACAATAGATAGATTTTATATACCAACACATGGATTAGATTTAAAAACAGTAAAATTCGATGATTATTTCCTTAGAGTTTGGGATTTAGGTGGTCAATCTTCGTATCTTAAGACTTATTCTAAAGATTATTTATTAGGTTCAGATTTAATATTTGTAGTTACAGATTCAACACCACGAAACGTGTTAAATTCAAGGGAACTCATAAACTATGCCTGTCATTTTGTAGGTGAAGAATGTCCAATTATAGCTATTGCCAATAAGCAAGATTTAAATGACGGACGTATGAATGCAAAAAGAGTTGAAGATCTTTTACATGTAAAAACGTATGGGCTTACTGCAATCGATCCAGCAGAACGTTTGAAATTACTTAACATTATTAAAAAAGAATTAGAACAAATAGCAATTAGGAGGGGATTATTAGAATGAATTTTAGTGAGAATGAATTATTTGGTGCCGCTTTAATTGGATTTGATATGATAGATGGACCATTTCTCAAATGGAAAAAAGAATATAATAATACCAAAGTTGGTGTAAATTTAGATGATTTCGCTATGAATTTTTATTTAGCATTTCGAGGTGGTAACCAAGGCTCTAAAAAACCACGAGCAATATTATATGACAAATTCTATATTGTGGCGTTTCCACAAGACTTAGAATTATGTTGCCTTTTCATGAAACCACATGGAATTGATGAAAGTATTAAACAATTGAATCAAATTGCATCAAGAATTATCACAGAAATGGATAATGAAGAAATAGAGGCTAAAGAAACTGAGGATTCTGATGTAGATACTGTGGAAGAAATTATGCGATTAATTCCAAATTTATTAAGTGAAACCAAGATGACTACTCCAGAATTAAGGCGATATTTTAAGCTAAGTAATTCTCAAATTTGGAAAATTATGTCAGAATTGGAAAATTCACAAAAAATCAAGAGAGCAGGAAAAAAAGGACGCTCCGTTTCTTGGACAGCTTGTTAAAATAAATTTTATTTCTTTTTTTATCTTGTTCTATGAACCCAGTTTTTTAATTTTGTGAAGTATCGTGAAAACATAATATAACAGATATCAGGTAATTCCTTATCAAGATTATTCACTGTGATGTATCGGAGTATATGGTTAATTAAGAAAATCCCAATCAATTCTATATGATAGCTATTTATATTTTTAATTAAATTCTCCCCTGAGAATATAATATCTAAACCCGCACCTTTATGCCAAATAGTTTCTATAAAAATCTTCGGAAATACCTCTTTTTTTATTCTCCATCCTTCAGTAAGTTTCCATACTTTAGCTCCTAGAAAGGTCTCAAGATTTTCTTTATCCTCCTCTTTTAATAATTCGAAAGGTTTTGCCCTCTGTAATAGTACTTTTTTCATTAAATCAGATTTAGAATCATAACTCTGTTCAAATAGATCTTGGGTTTTCAATTTTCTTTCAATTAAATTCATTACTATATCAATATAAGTAGCACTATCTTCACCTGGAACCCAAGTAACCCTTTCTCCTGAAAAATAAAATTTAAATTCAGCTTCAATGTCATCTCCAAATTCATTACCAAAATAAGAGTAAGCCATATGAATATTTACTTCAGGAAACATATCAATAGTTATTGTCCAGTCTTCACTGAACCCAATGTTTTCAATCCTAGCTCCAAGATTTTCCTCAATAATTTGTTTTAATCGCTTTATATCAATTCCTGTAAATAGAGGAATTTTAGCATTACTAATATCTTCAAGCTCTTTTTCATGTGGTCCTCGGACACCAGTAGCATCAATCTGTCCTATTGTCCAATATTTTCTTTTTGACATAA
>JBHLOC010000051.1:0-1294 GCA_048940925.1 Promethearchaeota archaeon
AGCAAAAGCCATCCACTTTAATGCATCAATTGATAGGAAATTTTTTCCTAATCCTAAACTCTCATTATATGTTTCTTCGGCAAATTTAAGAACTTCTTTATATCGACCTTGTTGATATAAAAGCTCTAGCCTGAGTATGTGGCATAACACTTTATCATGGAGTGTAAGTCCTTTCTTTTCCTCGAAATTATTTAACAGTGCGTGAGCTTCATGTATTTTCGCATTATCAATGAATTGTTCTGCTTTAATTAACTCTTCAGGTCTGCTTTTTAATTTAATTTCGCTCATATTAATAATTCTTTCTTAGAACAAAATGTTTAAAGAATCTTTAAATTACTTTAAGTAATTAACCTTAAAATTTTTTAAGTATTCATTTACTTAAAATCCCGCCAAATACTCTCTTTCATATATCTATTGAAATTTCCATATACAATAAGAAATATAAGTTATGATTACTCACAATTTCAATAGACTTAACCAAGTTTAAAAAACGGACAAGAAGGTGGAAAGAAAATATTCTTAAGCACCAGGAAGATTATAATACTCCTAATAATAATAGTTTCATGTAGCTTATTTGTAACTTTCGTAGCAATAAATATAATCGAATATAATCTTTGCTATAAAAAATCTGACTATCAAACACATTGTTATGGTAGAGCTTATGCTGAATGGCTCTTACCTGTGTTTGGTATATCCTTTGCTGTGATTTTTATAGTCTTTCTAGTCGCTACGATGGGTGTTTATTTTAGGTATTATTGGTAAGTTTTTGAACAAAATATGGAAAAGGTGTTTATAAAAAAATAAGCTAGATAGGAATAATCAACAAAATTATCATCATTATTTTCATTTGATACTTTTAGAAAAATCAGAGTAAAAAATTAGAAAATCTAAAATTTCAAATTATCATTAAAATAAATCATATGCTCTTTTTCTTCATAGAATTTTGAAACCTCAGCAAAAAATGAGATATAATACCTTTTATGTTTTTAGCAGGATTATGCGAAGGTATGAAAGACATATTTAAATAAAAATATACCAAACTATATTTAATATTAAATAAATTTTTAGCAAGTGAAATAAAAACGAATACTCTAAATATTCATAAAGTAAGTAAATCATTTACAATTCTAATTTTTATAACATTCTTTTTAATATCGTCTTTACCTTTACCTAGTAAGGCTCATTCTATTACTCAATCTGCATCAAACGATCTTCGACCACATTCATATACAATAGTAGTAGGGACTCATGTATCAGGAGATCTTTTATCTGTATATGAGAATGATGGTGATAC
>JBHLOC010000051.1:1394-33556 GCA_048940925.1 Promethearchaeota archaeon
CATACTATATATGTAGAAGTTGAAAATAATGATGGATTTTTAGGATCTAACTCTGATTCTATTGTTATTATCGATGATGATGATATAGATCCAGAAATATCTTATATATATACTGGTGATGGAACTGATGGAAATCCAGGAGAAATTATTATAACTGCTTTTGATGAATCAGGTCTTTCTGTAGATCCTACTGGAAGTTATCCTGTTCCTAATACTCTTGAAACTCACAATTTTCTATTTATTGCTACTGATAATGATAATGATAGAGCAAATGATGCATCGACAGCAAACATAACTGTTTCAATTTCTATAATTGATGATGATGATACACCTCCAGAAATTAATTATGTATATACCGGTGACGGAACTGATGGAAATCCAGGAGAAATTATCATAACAGCGTATGATGAATCAGGACTTTCTGTTGATCCTACTGGAAGTTATCCTGTCCCTAATATTCTTGGAGCTCATAATTTTGAATTTACTGCTATAGATAATGATACTGATAGACCAAATGATGCATTGACCAGTTCTCTACCTATTTCAATTACTATAAATGATGATGATGACACGCCTCCAGAAATTAATATACTATATTTTGGAAGCGGTTTTGACAATGATCCTGGGTATTTCGAATGGTATGTTTTTGATCTAGATTCTGGGATAAGCGAAATAAACATTACCATAACTTATGAATCTACAGAAGGTTTAGACGATTATATCATCGCTCTCCTGGGAACTGAGATAGGATCATGGAATTTACCACCAAATTTAGGTGTTTACACAATTGAAATTTCTGCGAGAGATAATGATGATGATCGAACATTAATTATGGATTCCCTAACAGCTGAATTAGCAGAAGAGCAAGAAATAATAGATGATGATATTATTCCCCCAGAATTATCAAATCTAATAATCATCCCAGATGTTTTTGAAATAAATGTTACTTTTAATGCGATTGATGAAAGTGGAATAGGTAACATATCAACTTATATTAATGGACAATTAATTGAACCTTTTATACAAGTTCAATATGGAAATACGTATTCTTTTGTTTTTGAGAATGAATGGCTTTTCGAAAGTGGTATATCTGAAGTCCTTATACAAGTAAAAGATGGAGATGATGATCGCCCAAATGATGCTCTAACTTCTTCTATCACTGGAACGTTCGAAAATGTTTTATTTCAAAAGTATGAATATGTCATTTGGCAATTAGAAGAATTAAAGAATTATATCGGAGAGAATTTAAGTCCATGTCTTAACTATTCTCTTAATAAAAAATTAACAGCAGCACAGGATTTTTTATACGAAGCATTTAACTATATTGAGAATGGAAAAATTACAGGCGGTCTCTTTTATGATTGTCTCGCAATATTATTTATAGGGTTTGCTGAACATAAAACTAAAATTTTCAATAAAATTGGTTGGATAGATGATAATGATGCTGAATATATAATTGATACTAGCCATGAAATCAGGAATAATATTGTGCTTTTAAAGGGAATGTCTATTGGACTAGAACTCTCTTATAATATCGCACTTATAGAAGTTGAATTACTTAATCTAAAGGATTTTATTAATGATGTAATTCAATGCTGTAGTGGAAAATATCTTAGTAACATGATTTCATTCTCTGCTGGACTTCTAGAACTGGCATTATTTAAGATTTCAATGGGTCATAATATTGAATATATTTTAGAGTTTACCCATTGGAAATTAGAGAAAATCATATCTAAAATTAATTTTTTCTTAGAAAAAGGCAAAATTTCTGAAGATATTGCTAATTACCTGATTGAAAGAATTTCCAACCTAATTGAAAATATCGAACAAATTGAGTCAAATTAAATAAGTAGAATATATCATTTCTATTTGAAAAATTAAGATTTACTTACTTTTTTTCGGTTTTTTAATCTTAACTTTTTCTCCGATTTCTTCTTTAACATAAGGTTTTATGGGTTTTGACATATCAATGGGAGCACCACATACCCAACACGCGTTTTCTAAATCAGTTAATGCTCGAGCACAGTTCTCACAATATATAGCATTACATGTGCAGCTGAACATAAATCCTGATATTGCACCTTTACAGACTATGCAGATTTTCCTTTCCTTATGTACTGTTATTTGATCTTCTGTAACTTGAATATTCAAAGAAACACGATTGTGGAGGAGATGTTCCATTTGTTTTTCCATTCCTGCTAAATTTATTCGTTCCGACAAAGAAATTTCTTTCTCACTTAAATCATCCCACAATCTTATTTGGTTACTTAATTTTTCGTGTTCCAGAGAAATTTTGGTTGCCAACTGATTATAACCCCATCTTTCTGCGATTCGCTGAGCTTGAGTTAAATTTTTTCTTGCTTCTTTAACATCTAAAGTCAACAAGGCCATTTTTCCTTTTAAAAAATAGGTTTCAGCTAAGTGGGGATATGAATTACATTTTTCAGCAAGATCCAATAGTTGAGCAACTAGAGAATCCAACTCTTCTAACACTTCTAAACTATTAAGCATACGCGCCTCGGTTAGAAGTAATTCACATAAATTAAGTAGTACATTATAATTGAGTTCGTAATTACCAAATTTCTCATCAATGATTTGTTTTAAAATTATTTCAGCTTCTCCTCGACTGGGAGCCCTTAGACTTGTTTTTAATAACAAAGCTTTACAAAATTTATACCATAAATTGATGTTTTTATCTTTCGAGCAAATTTTCATTTGCTCCAAATCATACAAATATTGATTCGCCTTTTCAAGATCATGGTTTTTAATTAAATTTATAGTGATGTCTATCAAACTATTTGCAGTTTTCCAATTAATACCTAACTCACGGTTTAATCTTAAACTTTGTTCTAAAAACTCCAAAGAACGATCTATTTCTCCTCTTTCAGTATAAAAAAATCCAATATCGTGAAGAGCATTACTAATTCTTTCTTTATTCTCATACTCTTCATAGGTAGATAAACACTCTTTTAGAATCTTAAGCGATTTTTCCCAATCTCCTTTGTATTGATATAATAATCCTAAATTTAATAGGCACTGAGCAATTATAAACTTATTTTTACTATCTTTAGCAATATTTACTCCTTGTTTTACATATTCGAAAGCTTGTTCCATGTCTCCTTTAAAGCGTAGAATACACCAACCAAGAACTCTTAGAATTATGGCATTTAACCTTTTAAAATCTGTTTTTTCGACCAATTCTAAACTCTGTTTAAGATACTTCAGACACAATTTTCCCTCAGTTTTTCTCTCAAAAACTAATCCTTTTAAAAATATTATGAAAGCTTCTCGTTTCATAATTTCTGTGGATAATTCACATGAAACACTTTTCAATAATTCTTCTCCTTGAGTAATTACATCAAGAGCTTTATTTATTTTATAAAGGTAAATAAAAGAACGAGCCATGAATATCAAACAATCAACTGAGTGAAGAATGTATCTATTTTCACTACACTCTTTATACGTTTGTTCTGCAAGTATAAGAATTTCTTTATAACGACCTTGATGGAATAAGAGGTCACACTGGAGAAGGTGGCAAGACACTCTATCATGAAGTGTAAGTCCTTTCTTTCTCTCGTAATTTGTTAACAGTGCCTGAGCTTCATGTATTTTCGCATCATTAATGAGTTGTTCTGCTTGAATTAATTCTTCAGGTCTGTTTTTTATTTTACTTTCGCTCATTTTAATAATTCTTTCTTAGAAAAAAAATGGTTAAAGAATCTTTAAATTACTTTAAGTAATTAACCTTAAAATTTTTTAATGTTAATATAAAATTAAAAAGAAGAACTAATCTTATTCTAATAATCTTCCTAATTATATAAAAAAACTCTAAGATAAAATATGCTTATGATATAAAAATGGAGAAATCTTATGAAAAAAATTACAATTTATGATTACAAAAATAGGGATAATGAAACACATAATCTTTTTGCAGAAGTAAAGGATAATGGTGATCTGGTTCTTTCTGGATATGATTGTGGCCAGTCAGTAAAAAATTTTTTTGGAGATTTTGATCATGAATATTGGTTAAAGGTGAACAGTGAGAATGTACCTTCAATATTATTATATTTAATAAAGGAGCGTTTTAAGGATGACACAGAACTTAGAGAATGGCTTGATGAAAAGAATATTAAATTCGAGTTCTCTTCATTTACCTGAGATGCAAACTGTATATTTTAAATATGAAAATCTTACAAAGTGCTTTTCTAGAAGTATGGATTTAAAAAAGTATAAATAATATATAAAATAAGGTGTTATAATATGCCAGTTGTTCATGTAAATATGTGGAAAGGAATTTCTGAAGAGAGCATTAGACAAATCATAGCTGGAATAACTCAAGTTTTTGTTGATATGGGTATTCCAGCACAAGCAGTAGAGGTTCTTGTCCATGAAGTTCCAAAAGCTCATTGGGGTATAGAAGGTAAACCAGCTACAGAAGCTCGTCCAGATGCAAAACTTCCTTAGTAGATATAGAAAACAAAATTAATTAATAATATAAAGCAGATTTGCTTTTTCTTTATTGGAAAATTTCAAATAGTAGTATTACATAAGCGTATTTGGAAAAAAAAAGAAAAAAAGTCTAACGCTTTAAATTAGCATTAACCCAATCTGTATATCCTTTTTCTTCTAAGACTTTCGGAACTTCCGCGAAAAATTCGGCTGTGATTTCTTTTACATGTTTAGCTGCTACAGGATGAAACATCATAGCGAGATCCAAACCTACAAGACTCAAGCAAAGAGCATTGATGATTTCCCATATAGGCCCTCTATATTGTCGTAAACCCCATTCAGGTGCTACTTTTTCACTCATCCATGCTTCTCGTGCACCCCACGCATTTGTTGTACCTCCACTTATAGGGTATGCTAAATCAGTTTCACCAAGAAGTCCGGCAACCCGCATGCGCTGATAAATGCTAAAACTATACTCCATTCCATAACCAAGCGTAGCACATGTCGGATCCATTACTATTCTATTGCGAGGCAATCCCAATTCGAGTGCATCTTTATTCATTTTAATTTGATTATTTAAATCTAAGCTTGTCCAAAGGAGGCAATTATGATCGTGTTTTACAGCTAAAGGAATAACTTCTTCCCATGTAGCTTTATCTGCTGCTGAGAGCATTAGGACTTCACTTTCTGAGATAGCGGCTAATTCTGTGAACATCTCAACATCTTTCTTTTTATTTCCTGAACAGCCGATAATGACTGGCACATCAACTGCTTGAAGAATATCTTCGAAAAGTTTTCTAGATTTCGAAATCGGCCAATCTAATGTTCCTGGATCGATACCTAAACTATGAAATGTTACGCATTCTGCACCAAACTTATTAACAGCAAATTTTGCCCATTCAGGGGGATCAGCTAGAACCTCCTTATACTCTTCTTTTATGGGTTTTGGCAACATCATTTTAGATCCCATGTCGAAGACATCATAAGTTACAAGTGGAGGATGAGGATTTCTTTTTTCAAGATTTAGAAAGTTATAAAATGGTGGAACCACCTCTCCACCAATTACAATTCTTTTTCCATTTGATCTTACAAATTCAATTGTTTCAATTTTCCCAGGATATTCTAAATCGAGTGAAAATTTTGCGGGGGTCCATTCAGCTTTCCCAGGAACTCCCGGGAGGACTGCTTGAGCAGCAGAAGTAACAAGGCCTGGTAACATTTGGAATTCAAGGTATTCTGCAAATAAATCTACATCTTGAAGTTCGATCTCTTCAGTATCTTTCATAAATTCTGCTAATTTTTTACTTAATTCATCGAAGGAAATTTTTACATCACTTAGTATGTTTTATTTGTTAATGATAATGAAAAAAACATTATAAAAAATATAAAATTTGTTTATTGAAAACCTCAATGTTTTATAAGACATATATGTCGATATTCGTCATTTCAGATTCTTAGAGGTTGTGGTAATTAAATATCGATAGATTTAAATAGAATATAATTAAAAAGAGTAGTGAAGTCTGATTAACTTTTGATAATAAATGCTCAATTTATATTAGAAATATGAATTTGATTAATCTTGCTAAAAACTGGTGAATTATGAAAGGAAAAAAGATTTTTATTATAGTACTAATCTGTATAATTGTTGCTAGTGTACCAGTGATTTATTGGATAATAAATCTCGTAAGTGAGAGAGGTGGTAATGGTAATGGCGGTTATAATCACGCTCCTGTGATCAATAGTTATTATCCTTTAAAAGATCCCTTTATAGAGGAATCTGAAACTCAAAAATTCAATATTAGCGCGACTGATCCTGACGGTGATCCTCTTACTTATGGGTGGTTTCTAAACGGAGCCGAAGTAGGAGGGAATAATTCCAACTATATATTCGATGCAAACTCTAATCCTTACGGTACTTATACTGTAAAAGTCAATGTAACTGATGGAGACAAAGTAGCTGATCGATCTTGGACTTTATCAGTCCAATATATTTGGAGCGCTGAAGATTGTCCCGGAGCTCCAACTGATATCACCTTGGGCCAGATAATTAAGTTAGGGATAATAGCTGATACAGAACGATTCCAAGGTGAGGGATCGTGGAATGGTTCATATATGGCAGTAGAGGAAATAAATAAAGCTGGTGGTGTTCACGTTGATGGTGAAACATATTATTTTGGAATAACAAGTGAGAATACGGATGAAGCTAATCCGATATTAAATACTGTAAATGCAGTTGCTGCCGCAAATAAACTTATTAATTATAAAAGAGTTCAATATGCAGTGGGAGGATTCAGAACTGAATGTGTTATAGCATACCAGCCATTATTTTGTGAAAAAAAAATTGTATTCATTAATACTGGAGTCGCAGCTGATTCTTTAGCACAGAAGGTACTTGATGACTATAACTCCTTTAAATACTTTTTCCATCCTAGTCCACAAAACACATCTACCTTAGTAACGGAATTAATACAACTATTAATATTTACATCATTGCAACTATCACAACCTAAGGCAGCTGGTGGTTTAGGACATAATATTTCTCGATTCAGTTTTATGATAGAAGATTTACCCTGGACTGCGCTGTTTGCGAGCGCTATCACAGAAGCTTTAGAATCTAATGAATATTGGAACATGACTTATACAGGGGTAAGTATTGCTGTACCCGTAAATGCAACATTCATACAATTAGAAGGATATTGGGATGATATTGAAGATGCCAATACCCAAATAGTAATTCCGATATTTTCTGGTGCAACAGGACAAAAATTTTCGATATCATATGGTGCTAATCAGCCACATTGTCTGCCTTATGGGATTAATGTTATATCACAATCTTCTAGCCACTGGGATGATACTGCAGGAGCCTGTAATTATTCAATTACTATGGAGTCTGTATATGATACCAACAAAACCAGCAAAACTAGAAAGTTTCTTTACGACTATAATGACAAATATAGCACCGATCCTATTTATACAGCTACAGGTAGTTATGATGCTGTGTATTCATTAGCATGGGCAATTGAAGACGCTGATTCATTTGATCCTGACGACATTGTTACAGCATTAGAATCTATACAAAAATCCGCACCCCTAATGGGTGCTGGTGGAGGTACTGCTTATACTCCAAGTCATTGTAATTATTATGAATGGCCAATAGGCATAGGTTTAGCTATTCAATGGGTTAATGGCTCAAAACATTTAATTCCGGGAATCTCAGTTTATCCAAGCGATCCATGGTCTACTTATTTTGGTATTCCTCCTTTTGGAACTTTATTAAACATGACTAGCATAGCTATACCATACTGGGGTTTATACTACTTCGATTAAGAATATTAGACATAATTTTATATTTATATTAATTTTTTTTTCTTTGTTAGTAGCACTAATATTTAACACAAATCAACAGTATTTATTTACCTAATTTTTTTTAATTTTATATTGATTCATTTTAATAATATAACAATTTGTCATAAGAATTAGATCATATAATTATTATCATTAAGAACAAGGTTAAATGAGTAAAGGAAAAAAGCAACAAAGTTAAATGTTTAAAAGGATTATTCTCACGTCTGTTATTAATTCAGAAAAAGTTATTTGCGTTGAGATGTAAACCCATTCTATTTAGAATAAATATATTATTTCAATTATGCATTTACTTTTTCCATATTATAAAAATTACTCCTATAATAAAGTTATTTATTTGAAACTGTTACTAATGTTCAATTTAATGTCATTCTCCGAAATATTTTCCTGCTGCTTTTAATTTCGCTATTTCTTTTTCTTCTAATTGTTTAAAGTCAATTTTTCCGACTAAAGTTTTTGGTAATTGGTCAGTGAATTCAATTTCGCGTGGACAGCTCCATTTGATCAAATTTTCTTTACAGTAGTCAATCAATTTTTTTTCCATTTCAATACTGGCTTTTTTAGGATCTTTTAACACTACAAATACTTTTACTTTTTGGATTTGTTTTTCATCGGGTACTCCAATAACACAAGCTTCAAGAACATCTGGATGTTTATAAAAGATATCTTCGACTTGAGCTGGATAAACATTAAAACCAGATGATTTTATCATACGTTTTAGTCTAATTTTAAAATAGAAAAACCCATCTTTATCCATTGTAGCAATATCTCCTGTATGGAGCCAGATTTTTCCATCGCTGTGTTTTCTTAGAGTTTTTGCAGTTTCTTCGGGTTTATCTAGATATCCTAACATAACAGCAGGTCCATGAATACATAACTCACCTTCTTGACCAATTGGAGCTTCTTCTAATGTATCAATATTTACTATTTTCATCATCATATCGGGAAAGGGAATTCCGATACTACCTTCTCTATATTCACCTAATGGCATTGCGCATATTCCAGTAACTGCTTCTGTTAATCCATATCCTTCCCTGAGCTGAACATTTGAGCCATTATTTCTACAAATTTCTTCGAATTTTTCTTTTGTTGTACGTGGTAGAGTATCAGCTCCACAAAAAGCAGCTTTTAAAAAACTTAACTCTGTGGTTTGAAATTGTGGGTTTCGATTAAGAGCTTCATATAATGTAGGCACTCCAAATATTAAGTTTGGTTTTTTAGTTTTAATTAAATCAGCAACTTGATCTGGTGTAAATGATGGAACTAAGATGCTTTTACCTCCTCCCATAAATACAGCATTAACACATACACCAAGTCCAAAACCATGAAAGATTGGTAATATTGCAAGCGCTGAATCTTTATCTGATAAATCCATCCAAGTGGCAACTTGTGTCCCCTCTGCAATAAAGTTGTAATTTGAAAGCATGATTCCCTTTGGAACCCCAGTAGTTCCGCCAGAATATAAAACTACAGCTAATTCATCAGAACCCATGTCAGATTTAGGTATATCTGAGTATGATCTAGCCATAATATATTTCCACCATTGGATTTTGGGATTTTCAGGAATATCTACTCGTTCTGGCCCTAATTGAGTCAGAATTATCATTTTTAGAGGTGTGTTGTCAATAATTTTCTCTACATTATTGTAAACTTTATCAATAGTAAGCATAAAAGAACTATTACTCAAGTTTAAAAAAAATTCAATTTGTTTTGGCGGACTTAGGGGATGGATCATACTTGCAATAGCTCCTATCTTATTTATTGAATAAAAACAGATAATGCCTTGTGGGGATGTAGGCATTGCTATTGTCATCCGATTACCCTCTCTTAATCCTAAATTATATAAAGCTTTTGCACATTGATCAATTTCTTCAATCAATTGTTTATAAGTTGATTCATATCCCATAAAGTCATAAGTTATTGAATTAGGATATTTTTCAGAGGTTTTTAATAAAGTATTATACATCGTAGTTCTTGGATAATCAATACACTCAGGTACATGTTTATCGTAAAATTTTAACCAAGGTTTTTTCTCATACATTTACAATTTTACTCCTTATGTTCATTTAATATATAAATCTTAAGATATAACATTCGATATTTAAATTTCTAAAAAATATCTAAAAGAAGATATTTCTGGATATATTTATAATATTATTTCATTTGCTCATTTTCTTTCTAATTAGTAAAAATGTTATTCCTACTGTGAATATGAGTGAGATTAATAAGAATTCCAAACGAAAACCAGGTATTATTGGAAGATAATATCTTGTTAAGTCTTTATCGCAAGTTAGTGTAAAAGAGTCTGGACCACCTTCAACTAAAATAATTTCAATATAATATACTTTTGCCTGGAGAGCAGTATAATTTATATAAGGGTTATCATCTACACTATAAGCTACTGTTCCACGATGATTAAAAATCTTATTATTCAAAGTTTTATCACTTTTCACAAATGATTCGATGGGGCGTCTATTAAAGAGGAAGAGAGTGAAGTTTCCGCTTTCTTCATGGGATACAGTAAATTCAATATTTTCACTTACATTTAAATCAAATAAAAAGAAGATGTAATTTCCATCTTTAATATAATCAACATGCGAGAATGCAACACTATTAGTAATTGGAAATAAAAGAAAAAAGAATAGACAAGATATAAATATCTTTTTACGATTCATTAATCAATTATAAGTAGAATTATTTTAAAATAGATATTATAAATTACATTTTAAAAGTTTTCATTTTTAAGTTTGGGTATTAACATGATAAAATTACTTCCCTTAAAATAATCACCTTTAATTTTATCTTTAACCTTAATTTTTCTATATAAGAATCAATGATTTTTTGAATTATTATTGGATATTAAAATTATATGTTTAGAGATTTAGTTGATTCAAAGATGGATAATTTTGTCTTGGAAAATTTGGAATTTGGAAAGTATCATGGTTTAGGTAATGATTATATCATAATTAATGATATTAAATGGAAAATTCCTGAACTAAAAAAATCAGATTTAGCAGAAAAGTTATGTGAATTTCATTTCTCTATTGGAGCAGATGGATTGCTTTTTGTATGTGAATCTAAAGATGCAGATATCAAAATGAGGATATTTAATAATGATGGAGTAGAAGCTGAAATGTGTGGAAATGGAATCCGATGTTTTTCTAAGTATATTTATGAGAACGATCTTGTAAAAAAGAATGAGATCAAAATTGAGACTCTCAAGGGTATTATAAGTACGAACCTTAATATTATCAATGGGAATGTAAAAAGTGTTTTAATTGATATGGGAGCCCCTATTTTAAATTGTGAAAAAATACCTGTTATTTCAGATAGTTACATAAATCAATGCGTAAATGAATCAATAGTCATATTGGATAAAATATTTAGTTTTACAGCTGTTTCTATGGGAAATCCGCATGCTGTTATTTTTATAGACCAACAACTAAATGACCATAAATTAAATATGTACGGTGCTGCAATAGAATCTCACGAGCGATTTCCAAACAAGACTAATGTTGAATTTGTAAAAATTATTTCTGATAATGAGATAATTGTCAGAGTATTTGAAAGAGGAGTAGGTATTACTAAATCATGTGGCACTGGGGCATGTGCTTCTGTTGTTGCGGGTTCTATTTTAGGTGTATTAAAAAAAAATGAGCTGATTACTGTACATAATGATGGTGGTGATTTAAAAATCACATATACGGGTAAAACTGTTCTTATGGAAGGTCCTATCGAAAAAGTTTTTACTGGTGTATTAAACAGAATTGAGATTTAAATAAAATTTAATAATAATTATGAAGTAAATTATCCCAATTTATTATAATAAATAATTAATAGACTGAATATAATTAATTATGAAATACATTGATTGGTTGAAAAATAAGGATTTAGAGTATAAGAGAGAGGTTTTACACTTTGCTGATATAAGCACGTTAAATCTTGTTGAGAAATTCGGTACTCCTATTTATGTAATTAGTGAAAAATTAATTAGAAAAAGATATTGTGAATTAAAAAAATTATTAGATTCAGTGTATGAAAAGAATCAGATATATTTTGCAGTTAAATCAAATTCTAATCTCTCAATTTTGAAAATATTAAAGTCAGAAGGATCGAATTTTGATTGTTCATCGACTGGAGAAATATACACATGCTTTAGCGCGGGAATTTCTGCTGATCAGATAATCTATACAGGAAATATGTTTACTAATGATGATTTTGAATTTTCTGTTGAAAATAATATTTTAATTAATTTAGATAGCATAAGTCAACTTGAGAGACTAGTAAAAATTTATGAAAAGAAGGGAAAAGATCCAAATATCGTATCATTTAGATTTAATCCGGAAATTGGAGCGGGACATCATCCTCATACAATAACAGCGGGAAAAGAAATAAAGTTTGGCATTTTAGAGGAGCAGATTATAATGGCATACTCAAAAGCTAAAAAACTTGGTTTTAAAAAGTTTGGTATTCATCAACATATAGGGTCAGGTATTATAGATCCTAGAGATTTTCAAAAACCAGCTAAAAAATTTCTATCTGCTATAGAAAAGGTTGCTCAGACCTTAAATATACAATTTGAGTTTGTAGATTTCGGTGGCGGTATCGGTATACCTTATCATCCAGAAGAAGAGCCTATAGACTTGATAAAATACGGTGAAATTTTATTTAAAGAATTTAAAGAGTATGTTAAGAAAGGAGACATTGGGGAACCTGCTCTATATATTGAACCTGGACGCTATATAACCGCTGAATCAGGCATTATTTTAACACAGATTAATACAATTAAAGATAATGGATTTAAGATGTTTGCTGGAATCAATGTCGGTTTCAATACATTAATTAGACCAACACTATATGGAGCCTATCACCATATTATTCCTTGTAATGAAAAACGTAAAGGAATAATGCAACAATATGATATTGTTGGTCCTATTTGCGAAAGTGGTGATGTTATTGGAAAGGGTCGATCCTTACAGGAGTTATTTGAGGGAGATTATCTTGCTATACTTGATGCTGGCGCCTACGGTTTTACAATGAGCAGTAATTACAATTCAAGACCTAAACCTGCAGAGATCTTATTATCAAATGGGCAATGTTTTAAAATACGTAAAGAAGAGTCCTATGATGATTTGATTAGAAATGATATAATACCAGATTATTTAATATAAACAAAATAAAGTTTATCTAAACCATATCCATTAAAACTTTAAATGATTATATTCTTATTGAGATAAAATTATAAAAAATGAGAAAATTAGGGCATGGATACCCCTTAGTATTCTCGATGAAGTGTTGGCATTATGAAATCGATATTTAGTTATTAAACTAAAGAGATTAATGAAAATACTGATCTGCACTGATACCATTTATAATTTTATCTCATTCTTCTAACGATTTGAAAAAATAAAAGTAATCTACTTTATTATAGATCAAGCACTTCGCTCGTAGTATAAATCTTTGCCTTTTTTATCTTAGCAACAAATTTAATGGCATTAATTGCCCCATTTGCAAAACACTCCCGACTATGAGCTTGATGTTTCAATTCTATCCTTTCTCCCGGCCCAGCATATAATATTACATGATCACCTACAATATCTCCGGCACGAATTGAATGAAATCCAATCTCTTTTTTTGCTCCTACAAATCTTTTATTTGGACCTCGCTTTCGACCAAATTTAGCAATTTTTTCAAAGTCAGAGCCAACTGTATTACTTATTAAATATCCAATTTTTAAAGCTGTGCCACTTGGGGCATCAATTTTTCTATGATGATGTGTTTCTAATATTTCAATATCCCAGTCCTGTAAATATTGGGTTAATATTGAAGCCATTTTGAAAAGTACATTTACGCCAGTTGCCATATTTGGTGATATTACAGCAGGAGCATTATGTTCTCCTACTAGTCTTTCAAATTTATTAAGGAATTCTTGAGACAACGCAGTGGTTCCGATTACACATCGAATTCCATTCTTAACGCAAATTAAACAATTTTTTTCTGTAGCCGAAGCTACAGTAAAATCAACAGCTACCTGAGGTTTTGTTTCATTAATTATCTCATTAAGCCTTCTTACATCAGTAATTTTTATTTTATTAGTGTCTATAATACCAGAGATAAAACCCAATTCATCACCAATATTATTGATATCACAAGCAGCAACTACTTCAATTTCTTCATCCTCTAAGGCTAACTTGCTAATTAATTTTCCCATTACACCGGTAGGCCCTAAAACCAATAGTTTAATCAATTTTTATCCCTCTAATATTTATTAAATTAGATTTAAATTTTCTAATACTTGTTTAATTTTGAGTTGATTTACTTCTAATGGAGGAGTAAGAGGTAGTCTCATTCTTTTATTCATTAACCCTATGATCTCAGCTGCAAATTTCACAGGTCCTGGATTTGTCTCACAAAACAAGATTTTAAATAAGTCGTATAATTTTATTTGCATTTCTCGAGCTTTCAGCCATTCATTATTAAGCATTGTGTTAGTAAATTCAACCATCTTGGATGGTATGATATTTGAAGCGACACTAATAACTCCTTTTCCTCCTAAAGCCATGATATGATACGTCATGCTGTCATCACCACTTAAAACTATAAAATCTTCTGGCGTTGTCTTAATGATTCTTGTTATTTGATCAATATCTCCACTTGCACATTTAATTCCTACAATGTTGTCTTTAGAATATGCTAATTTTGAAACCGTTTCAGCTTCCAAATTTCTGCCAGTCCTGCTTGGAACATTATAAAGTATTATGGGTAAAGAGACAGAATCTGCTATTGCAGAATAATGATCTATTAAGGAATGCTGAACAGGTTTATTATAATATGGTACAACTATCAATAAACCATCAGCTCCTGTCTTTTCAGCATATTGAGAGAGAGAAATTGCCTCTTTAGTGGAATTACTTCCGGAACCTGCCAATACAAATGGATCCTTCCCACTTTTTTTTGCTTCATCTATAGCTATGTCCATAGCAAAATGATGCTCTTCATGTGATAAGGTAGCACTCTCACCTGTTGTTCCCATGGTTAAAATTTGACACTCATTTTTTATTTGAAACCTGATAAACTCTCTATATTTCTCTTCATCTATTGAAAGGTCATCCTTAAAGGGGGTAATCATTGCTGTGATAACATTGTTAAGTTTATCAATTTTAGCCATAAGACACTCTCTCATTTAATTTTAATTAGTAGATTAAAACATAAATTAGTAAAGTTCCCTTATAAGATTTTTTAATTAATTTATAATCCTTCTTAAATATAATTTGTAGTGTTTCAAAAGATGTTAATCCTATTCATATTCAAAGAATAAATTCAGAGTGGATTCAGAATTCAGTGAAATACCCTCATAAAGTAATTTTAGCTATTTTTTACTAATAGTTTATTTCTGAAGTAGTTTTGCTACTTTTAGAATATTTAATCCAAGAATTTCTGCTTGTTTTAATCGATTCTCTTGGTTTAAAATATCACTCGGCTCGTCGGCTACTGCTGTTACACCATTTAATTCACCAGGAACACATATAATTCCACACGAAAGCATCCATGTATAAATGGAATTAATTGTGATTGTTTGACCTCCACACGTTCCACGGCCAACTGCAATAGCTCCACCTACTTTCCCTTCTAGAGGCTTATCAAATCTTACCGCATAATGCCTGTCAAGTACAGAGAGTAGTTGGGAACTTACATTTCGAGAGTAAACTGGACTTGAGATTATAATGGCATTGCACCATCGAAACGCATCATAAATAATTTTCATATCATCATCAATAATACAAGTACCAGTTTCACTACATGACTCGCATGCATTACAAGGTTTTACTGATAATTCACTTAAAAGAAAAATTTTAATATTCCATCCATTAATTTTAAAAGGTTTTAAAGCATACTTTAAAAGGATTTCACTATTTCCTTTTTTCCTAGGAGTCCCAGAGATACCCATAACATTCATTTTTTTGTACAAATAAATGATTTTGTTAACAAATTAGTAAAGTTCCTATATATAACTTTTTAATAACCTTATAATCCTTCTTATACTTGCTTTAAAGCTTTTTAGAAGATATTAATTCTATTCTTATTTAAAGAAAAAAGCTATTGAAAACCAAAAAATTAAAAGTACTAAAAATGACTAATTTATATTCTAAAATTTGGGAATAAATTATTATGCCAGAAGATATTCTAGACAAATTTCAAGGCACATTGTTAGGTGTTACTATTGGTGATACATTAGGTCATCCTTTTGAAGGAAAAATTCGTTCGGAAATATATTCATTTTTCGATAATTTTGAAGAATTCATCCAAAATAATAAAAGATTGTTCAACACCTATACTGACGATTCACAATTAACATTACACACAGCGAAAGCTTTAATTGAAGGTAATGGATTTAATGTTGAGAATTTTATCAGAGAATATGTAAATTGGTTAAACGATCCTCCAATAGGTCCTGGTTATGGTTGTATCTCATCAATAAGAAAATTAAGATATGGTATACCATGGCAACAAGCTTCTTCAAACTCTGGTGGAAATGGAACTGCAATGCGAATAGCACCAATTGGTCTTTTCTATTACAAAAATATAGAAGCATTAAAAAATGCCGCGATAAAATCTAGTATAATTACTCACTCCCATCCCGCAGCTTCAGCAGGAGCAGTCGTAATAGCGAGAGCAATAGCTTTTTTAATCGATAAAAATCCAGAAGAAGGTTTTTCTATAGATGATTTTTTTAATGTAATTATTAATTCAATTTCTAATTCGCAAGAAGAGATATGGGAAGAATTTATTACAATTCTAAACAAATTAAAATCAAATTTAGGCATACCTATTGAATCAGGGTTAATTAAATTTTCACAAGTTGGGGTTAAGTCTCCTTATTTCATAGAACAATTTCTTGGTAAAGCTTTTGTTCACCCTTATACAATAAGCACTGTTGTGTGTTCACTGTTTATCTTTTTAAACAAATTAACTTCTTTTAAAGAATGTATTTTCGAACTTGCAACAGCTGGTGGAGATAGCGATACGATTGGAGCAATTGGGGGAAGTTTAGCTGGTGCTTATTTTGGTTTTAAACAGATTCCAAATGATTTGATAAAATTAGTAAAAAATAATAAAAAAGTTTTGAAAATCAGTCAAGAACTCTATAATAAATTTATGGAACGTTTCGAAAGTAATTATTCTTTATGATATAAATAACTTTTCAGTTTATTTAGACATGATGCACAAAATTCTTTCGGTTTATTATCCGTATCTCGTAAAGAATTTGAAAATTTCATAATACAATAATTATTACAATGTTTTAAACCGAATGTATGTCCAAGCTCATGAATAGCTTCTTTTAATACTCTTACTTCAAAAAGAGTGTTATTTATAGATCTTCTATAGAATTCTTCTCTAAGTCGCGTTATTGAAATTAAAGCTATTATAGGAAAATTTAAATTTTTAATATTCGGGCTCATTGCTAAGCCAAATACGAAATTTAATGAACCTGAAAAAGTATCCTTGTCTAATATCCCTAAAATTCTAAAATATTGGATTTCTTGTAATTGGTATGCAAGTTTATTTAAAATTGAGTTGGCGTTATATTGTCTTCTTATCGCATTGTAGTCTGATTCTTCTAAAGGAATCTCATTTTCGGCAACCTGGAAAGATATATCAAATTCTTTAAATTCTCTTATTAATTGGTTTTTCAATCGTATTAATATTTTCTTATTAAAATCTCCTAATTGCTGTAGATATATTGTTTTTTGCATTTTGAAATATAAAAAATAGGGTGATTACGAATAAGAATATCAATTTTAATTTATAAATAAAATCAAAGATGCTAATTATTAAATAAGTAAGCAATTTATAAATTACTTGTATCAAAAGATCAAAATTTCGTAATTAATTAACTATATATCAATATTATTTTGGGTTGAGTCTGAAGGGAGAAATAAAGGTGCTAAATTTAGTTTTTCGCTTCCTTTTACTATGGAATAACATAACTTTCTCAAATAAAATAAATTTTAGATTTTATATTGAATTTGATATATTAAATCGATAAAAATAAAATTGCAATTTAATCAAAGAGAGAATGTGATTAAAAATTGAAAGAAAAAATCATTAGAATTGAATTGATACCCGTTCATGTTCCATTCAGGGAAGCCGTTCGAAAGGCTATGCAATCAGGAGAAGGAGGATTGGGAATGGCTATTGGTGCAGAAGAAGAATGGGAGGGAGGGGATTTTGTAATTTGTAAACTAATTACAGATGAAGGAAATATTGGCTTGGGTGAGTCTTACGTTTGGTTACCAGAAACAGGTATATCTCCAAATCAAATTATTGATTCAATTCAAAATAGTTTATCAAAATATCTATTGGGAGAAAATCCTTTTAATATTGAAAAAATTAACTATAGAATGGATATAAATGTAGCTCGTACAAATGTGGCAAAAGGTCTTTTAGATATTGCCTGCTATGATTTAATGGGGAAAATATCGGGATTATCTGTTTGTAATCTTATTGGTGGTGAAACAACCGATGAAATTCCATTAGCAGCTTTGATTTCACTTGCTGATGTGGATTATATGATAGACATGGCGAAAAAGTTATGGAAATTGGGATATAAATCATTCCGATATAAGCTTGGAAAAAGTATTTACGATGATATTAAAATTTCTGAAGGACTTCGGAATCTATTAGGCCAAGATATTAGATTAAGAGTAGATTACAATCAGGTTTATCGACCAGATGAAGCTGTGAAAGCTATTAAAGCGATTGAACAATATAATATCGATTTTGCTGAGCAACCGGTAAATATTAATGATTTTTTAGGTATGGCATACGTTCAAAGTCGCGTAAATATTCCTTTAATGGCTCATGAAGGCTTTTTTACGATGTATGATTTTGTAAATTTAGTAGAGATGGGAGCTGTCCGAGTTCTCGGTCTTAATACTGAACGACCTGGAGGAATCACAAAAGCACTTAAGTGTTTACATTATGCTGAATTAAGAGGATTGAGTACAGTTATACATAATCAAAATCTGGGTATTGGTACTGCAACACTTCTACATTTTGCAGCTGCAAATTATAATTCTCTGGGTCATACTCCGGAATTATTTGGTTATGCAATGATGGAAGATGATTTAATTATAGAAAAGATTCAACAAGAAAACGGAATAGCTAAAGTTCCTAAAGGACCAGGATTTGGTGTAAAATTAGATGAAAAAGCTCTTGAAAGATATTCAACTGGTCCAACAATTACAATAAAAAGCAAAAATTAATTGCTTTGAATCAATGACTCTAGGCAATATTTATAAACAACAAATAAAAATCTCAATATTTAACGATAAAACTTTTTTAGAATACTAATTATATTTATCTATACCAGCATATAAATAAGATTACCTATTTAATTTTTAGTTTATCTTAATAATAAGAGAGGCATTGAATAAGATCTCTGAAAAGAAAAGCCCACTTCTAAAAGGGAGGGTGGTCTAGCCTGGTATGATACTATAGGGAGTTTCTCTATAGCATAATTCTTGGTTTGGGACCAAGGGGTCGGGGGTTCAAATCCCCCCTCTCCCATATTTTAAATCTTATATCTTATTGATCGAATTTCTATATATCTATGACCTCTTCTATTTTTGTCGAATTTTCATTATCAAAGTAAACTTTTCAGAACTTTCCGGAATAAAAAAGGATTCAGTTTGACAAATATTAAGATGTAGAACTCCATTCTTTTAATTCATTAATATCATCAGGAAGATTATCAATTCCACCAAATTCTTTAATAACAATTGATTTTATTTTAGATTTCAGTTCTTGTCTAAGGTTAGGATAAGTCATTTGATATACACCACCGATACTCTCACAATCATCTTCAATTAATATATCTGGTTTAGATTTTTTAACCGGTGAATTCCAAGTTTGGTTTTTTCGGTAAAATATTGGTCCTTTCGGAAAATCATATTTTTTTAGAACCATTTTATCTATTTTAATATTTTCCAGAGTTAAATGAGAACTTAGATACAAAATTGTAGCTCCTTGATTGTGCCACGAAGACAATTTCTCAACGACATTACCAATTGGAATATATGAAGCAAAATCATATATAGATTCATCAATATCTTCAATAATTTGCTGAACAATTTGTCTTCTTGAAAGACCTAAGGCATTCTTATGCATAATACAAGTTCCATGCAGAAATATTAAAATTCTCACTTATCTGTTCCAATCAGTCATTTTTTTATAATCAAGTTCATAAGTTATTATTAAGATTTAATTAGTTATACATGAATAAATCCTTTATGCTACCTACTTTTTAACATTCTATCAGCAATTTTTATTCTTTCATTAACTCTGATAGGTTTAATTCCAATGGAGTCATACTTTATTTTTGGTTTACTTTTTATAATTGGATTAGCAGGATGCTTAGGCGGTTGGGCTTTATTTTCACCAATTATTTATGCAGATATTGCTGAAGATGATGAGAAAAGAACGGGAGAATTAAAATCAGGTATATATTCCGTTTTTCCAAGTATAACTTTAAACTTATTTCAAGCTTATGGCATAATTATCATAGGAATGATTTTAGAATTACCTAGCATAGGGGCTTTGTCTTATGCTATTGGTTTAATATTATGGGGTCTCCTTTGCTCATTTATATTTATTATTACTTATCTGTTTACGAGAAAATTCATTCAACTTGATTTTAAATGGGAGAAATAATCGTAAAAAAAGATAGAAACCAAAATTCTTTACATTTTTAAGAAAAGAATATAAGATTCAAAATTAAAATTTGTTATTTATTAATTTTATTTTAATATATTGTCTTTATCAATAAAATCATCTAAATTAATAGAATTTTCTTTATTAAAATAAACTTCAGGAATTGATTCTTGAATAGAAGTAAAGAGGCTCAAGATTATTGCAGGATTTTCAGATGTAACTACGTTATAGTTTAGAATTTTACTAATTTTGGATATTTTTATATCATCTTGAAATATTTTGAAAAATTGTCTGACATCATCATTAAAGTCGGGGTGTTTTTTTATCCAAGCAATAATTCTTTTTTTTTTAGATGGTTTATTAGGTTTAATTTTTAATATTAATTTCATTAAAAATTCTCCAAAATTGATTTTCACATTTAATATATTTATTAGATTATATATTTAAACAAGAAGAAATTTGATAAAGAAAATAAGAAATTTTAAGAAACACAGTGTATTAGTTAAGGATTTTAATCAGAAAAATAATTATACTTTTCTAATATAATATGGATTCTGAACTGTGCAGTATTAGAAGAATAATAATTCGAAAGATAAAATCATTAATGAGTAAAAATTTTTGATCCTGATCTTAAACATTTGTCAAGATTTTCTCTTATCTTGGGTTTTTCAAGGAGTTTAAAGATCTCATTTGTATCAATACATGATTGGATGGATTCATTTTTAAATCCAATCTCAATAACTTTTTCTTTTTTTTCATCCATTTTTGACAAATCTTCCTCTTGGTTCTAATTAGAATCTTATTACAGTTTGTATCAAGTAGGATATTTAAATGTAATTTTAATATTCTATGTAAAATTTGATTAAATTCATGAAATTATATAATTGATATGAATTTTTTTCTAATTAAAAGTAATTAAACATGATATTCTATTATTATTTAGTTAGTTTAACCGATTGCAATGCCTTCCAATTTTTACCCTTATTTGAATGTGCGTTAATTTAAACAATTTTATTCAATATTTTAAAAGCCTTTTTAAGATTTTCCCCTAAAAACTATTATATAATAGGGTAAAATATAGGAGTAGTCAAAAAAATTTATTCAGAGATTTAATTTTAATTTATTTTTACATCTAATTTAAAATTTCATGTAATTCTTTTACTATTTTATTTGTTTTCTTATCCTTTATCCAATACCTAATTTTAGAAGACCTGAGAAATTCTTGGATTTTTTCATTTAATTCATTTAATTTTATTTTATCTTCTTTAGATAATTGAGGTACCTTTTCTTCAATTTTCTTTTTTACTTTTTTAATCTCTTCTTCTATGAGTGGAATTTTAATTTGTTCTTTTTCAAGAATTAATCTTTTTCTGAGGATTTCTTTAATACTTTTTGTCCATCCTCTAATCCAGGGGTAATTTCCAGGTTTTTTAGGGTCATTAATTTCAATATCATTTCTTTTAACAATTATTAAATCATCTGGGCAGGAGTTTTCACAGGCTCCACAATAAAAACACTCATCTTCTTTGCATGCAATTTTTCCAAATTTTTTAACATCTTCTGCACTTTCGGGAATAAAAAAAGATTCTGTAGGGCATATATAAACACATGCTTTACAACCTTGAGGATCACATTTGTGAAGCATATTCTTTTTTATAATTACTTCTCCCTTTATAGGTGATTCAATATGAAAACATTGTGTTGGACACTCTTTTTGAATCTTAAAATATTCCTTCACTTGATTTCTTTCTCTAACAGTTAGACAAAGTTGACACACTTCATTTTTGGAGTCCTCAATACATTTATCTAGATCAATTTTATAAAATTTACCAATCGAGGGGTATTCATTTAAATCAATTTGTTCTTCTGGAGTAATGTTTTCATGAAAAGCGTCATTAGGACAGACAATAGCACATAACATACAATAACAACATTTTTCATAATCAATCAATATTTTTGGATTACTTTCTTCTAGTATTTTTTGAGCGATTTCTGGAATTGGTCCAAGCTCAATTGCTTCAGTTGGGCATACAAATTTACATAATGAACAACCTATGCATTTTTCTATGTCATAAACAAGCTTTTTATCAACATTTTGAAATTTCCATTTAAGGATTAATTGTTCTGGCGTGATTTCTATATCTTTTTCTATTTCTTCTTTATCTTCTTTATGAACAATATTTTCTGGTGATGAGTCTGAGATTTTTTATCAGCCACCTTATAATTAATTATGTTGAAAGCTATTATAAGACTTAAAAAAAATGCCCATTAAAAATGATTTTCTCTAATTTTGTAAATATCTAATTTAAAAAAAACTTTCTATTAATAATTTAAAATATAACTATGACAAAAAAGCTGAAATACATAAACATATATATTACTTTTTCTGTTGATGATTTGCAGAATTATATTTAGTAATTTATACTAGGGGTTTTATATGAATTACTAATGCTGGAGGCGTTCTATAATAATAAGGATTTTTATTGCTGAGGATGACAGAGATCTTCAAAGATTGTATGAATTAATTTTAGAAATGTCGGGATTTCAAGTAATAGGTATTGCAAGTAATGGGAATGAAGCAATAGATATGTTTATATCCTTCTCCAATAAACCAGATATTATAATACTGGATTAGAGGATGCCAATCAAGAATGGAATCGATACTTTAAGAGAAATAATAGAATTTGATGGCAATTCAAAAATTATTTTTGCGAGCGCAGATAAGACAATAAAAGAAAGAGCCTATCATTATGGAGCAATAAGATTTTGGATAAACCATTTACCCATAATAAATTAATATCCACACTTAATAAATGCATGATTATTTCGAATTCTTTAAAAGTTTAAAATTTAGATATTTAGTTTTCTATTAGGGTAAAATTTTCTATAGATATACTAATATATCTATATTTTAATTTCAAATATCACTTTTGAGATTATTCATGAATAATAATCATAACTTTCTTTATCAAAATTATAAATATATTCAATAGGAATTCCCTCACGTTGAAGATCGGGAGGTGCATAAATTAAATGCAAATTTGGAAAAAAAGCGCCAATTCCATTTTTAGCTATTGTTATTGTAGGATGATCGGTTTCCTTAAAAATCTCCTCACTAATTTTAAGGGTGATAACTTTGCATTTTTGTTCATCCATAATTCCTAAAGAATGAATATATTCATGTAATAGAATGTGATATGTGTAAGCCCAAACAATCTCATATGGTTGTTCTTTGAGGATTATTTCCAAAGGTGTTTTATTCATCACAATATCTGTACCAGGATGGAAATGCATACCTCCTATAAATCCTCCTCTATACATTCCCATCTCAACAATCCCTAAACTTAAGCCTGCTCGATGTCTACCATACACTTTCTTTACGTCGTTTTTAACTTTTTTAAATATCTTGGGCATTTCTTTTTTTAATTCTTGAAGATTCATATATGATACCTTTAAATGTGTAAATTATAATATTGAAATTAAAAAAAAGAGTATTTAAATTTCAAAAAACCAACTATCTTCATCCTCTCGTAAGAAATCCATTAAATTTGATAAGTCTCGTAATAGATGTCTTATTGAAACTTTATGTTGATCGCGCCTTATAGGACCCATTTCAGAGAAAAACATATCATCAAGTAATTTATCGATATTTATTCTTTTAAAGTATTTTAGAGGATCGTAGAAAAGAGTATAAAAAATCTCTTTTTCTAGATTTGGTTGTTCTTTTGTACTTAGAGCATCCTCATATTGTTCTCTCATCAAATTTTTTAGTTCTATAATAAAACATTCCTTATGTTGAATCAAGGTATTTCTTTCATCCTCTAAATTTCTGAGGTTTTGTTCTATTGATTTTATTTTCTCACCTAAAAATCTAAGTTTTTTATTTACATTCTTAAGTTTTTTATAATCCAAGTCAAATCCTGTATTCTTAAACTCTAAATTTTCTCGAGTTTCATCAATTTTAACAATACTGTAATTCATATTGTAATAATCTGGAGTAATGTCAATTCTTAATGAAATATTATTCTTAATACGATATTTAATATTTCTGGGATCCTCACCGTAACTTTCAATTATTCCAGAATCAGAAAGCATTTTAAGCTGGCTGTGAATCGCTTGTCGTGAAATGCTTTTGCCAAATGAGGCTGCTAATTCAGATGCACCTAAAGGTACCTTCGATAATTTTGATAAAATAATTCTTCGAGTGGGATTCCCTAAAATTTCAAGTAAATTATCTAAACTAAGAAAAGCATTCTGTTCTTCTTGTTCTTCTAATTCCAAAACAATCACTTCTTTTTTTATTTATAATTCGATTTATTTTCATATAATAAATTCATTATCTGTATAATTCTTCTGAAGGTTCTTTAGAATATCTTTCATGCGATATCTTAGCTTTATCAGCTGATTTTAAAATTTTTTCAATGGCTTCGTCGAACTCCGCTTTTGTAATTTTCACAACTTTAACAGAATCAGCATCCTGAGTATTGATATTTGTATCGTTAACAGCTTTACGTATTGTTAACAGCGTAGCTTCTTCACATATTGCTTGGATATCTGCTCCAGTATATCCTTCTAGATCTTGAGCCATTTGAGTTAAATTCACATCTTTAGCTAACGGTTTATTTTTAAGATGAATTTTAAATATTTCTTTACGTGCATCTTTATCGGGCATAGGGATTTCAATATGTCTCCCAAATCTTCCAGAACGTAGTAATGCAGGATCAAGCATATCTGATCTATTTGTAGCAGCAAGTAGAATAACATCTTTTAATCCTTCTAATCCATCCATCTCTGTCAATAATTGCGATACAACTTGTTCCGTTACTTGAGAACTGGCAAATCTACCTCTCATTCCTGCTATAGCATCAATTTCATCAAAGAAAATGATGCAAGGGGCTGCGGCTCTAGCTTTTCGAAATGTTTCTCTCACTGCTTTTTCACTTTCACCAACCCATTTTGATAGGAATTCAGGTCCTTTAACTGATATAAAATTAACTTCACTTTCATGAGCTAAAGCTTTTGCTAGCAAGGTTTTTCCTGTTCCAGGTGGTCCAAAAAGCATAATCCCATTTGGAGGTTTCGAGTTTAAATGGTTATATAATTGAGGAAATTTCAAGGGCCATTCAATAATTTCTCTTAATTGTTGTTTAGCCTCTTCTAAACCACCAATATCTTCCCAAGTCTCAGTAGGCTGACTGATTAATACTTCTCTTAATGCTGACGGTTCAATACTATTTAGAGCAGATTCAAAATTTTTCATTTTAATTTGAAGATCTGCTAAAACTTCTGGAGGAATTGGTTTATCTAAATTAATTTTTGGTAAAATTTCTCTTATTGCTAACATTGCAGATTCTTTTGCTAAAGATTCGACATCTGCACCTACAAATCCATGAGTCTTTTCAGCCATTAACCGCAGATCTACATCACTATATAAAGGCATTCCACGAGTGTGAATTAGTAAAATTTCATAACGCCCATCAGTATCTGGAACCCCTATTTCTATTTCACGATCAAATCTCCCAGGTCGTCTAAGTGCGGGATCTATATCATTAACTCTGTTTGTTGCACCAATGACAATAATTTCACCTCTTCCTTCTAATCCATCTAATAACGAGAGTAATTGAGCTACAACCCTTCTTTCTACTTCACCAGTAACTTCTCCTCGCTTTGGAGCAATTGAGTCTAATTCATCAATAAAAATGATTGAAGGGGACATTTCTTTAGCTTCTTCAAATACTTTCCTAAGATTTTCTTCACTTTGACCATAAAATTTGCTCATAATCTCTGGTCCGCTAATTGTAATAAAATGAGCTTCAGTTTCATATGCAACTGCTCTTGCAAGAAGTGTTTTCCCAGTACCAGGAGGACCATGAAGTAAAACTCCTTTTGGAGGTTCAATTCCTATTCTTTTAAACAATTCAGGATGTCTTATTGGTAATTCAATCATTTCACGGATTTTTTGGATTTCTTCTTCCAATCCACCTATATCTTCATAGGTTACCCTCCTTGCCTCTATTTCTATAAGTTCTTTGTGAGTTTTTTCTGAAATTGTAATTTTAGTATCTAAATGAATCCTAACGGCGGCTGCTTTAGGAAAATAATCTATTACAATAAAATCAATCCTCCGCCCCATTGCATTGAAACTCAATATATCTCCTTTAGTAATGACTCGATTCTCTAACATTCTAACTAATTGATCAGATCTTCTTAATATAACTGATTCTTCTACTCCCGCAAAGGTAATTCTTTCTGCTAAACTTGCCTCAATTTTTCTAATTTCTACGATATCATCTAAAGAAGCACTCAAATTCCTCCTTAATGATGAATCTATCCTGATTGTGTTAGTTCTTGTATCTTCTATTTTTCCAGGATATAATAACGCAGCAGTTTTCTTTCCAACCATTGGATGAATAATTTCAATAACATCTCCAGTTCTAAGATTCATCTCCTCGATTACGCTAGGATCAATCCTAATTCTACCTCTTCCAGCATCACCTTTATATGCATCCTTTATTTTTACTTTTCTTCCATCTCCTTTATATTCTCTTGTGATACCACTCATATTGTAATCAACCTTGGTTTAATTTTATTAATTATTTATATTTATTGAGTTTTATATTTGCTATACCATTATTTACATCAAGTTTAACTTCTTTTTTTGAAGAGTTAAAAGATAAGGATATATTTTTTGTATACTTATGGGTTTCATTTTCAGCATTAAAAATAAGCTCATTTCCTTCTTCATTAAAACTTATTTTAACATTATCTTTATCCATTCCAGGAATTTCAAAAATAATCTCTAAAGTATCATTTGTATCAATTATTTCTGTGTATGGTTCTAAAAAATCAATATCTTTATTTCGATTATTAAATTCTAATGATAGCTCACCAGCATCTATTTCATTCTTAGGGACAAGGTTAAATAATTCCTTTAATTTTGGATATTTACTTATATCTATATTTTTTAGGTAATTATGAAGTTTTTTATCATCAAGATTTCCTTCTACTTTTATCTCAGGCTTATCCATTCCTGTTTCGTAATGAAATGAGATCTTAAATCCTTTAACATTTTTATCATTAAATATTTTATCTCTATAGATTTCAGATTCAGGTAAAAAAAGAAAATCTACATCGAATATATCTGAATCTATTTTAAAATATTTCTTAATTTCATCAATAAAATCGTCAAAATCATCCCTCATCATTTACTACCTTAATATTTGGAAACTTTTTGTTGTCAACTAATATTTGACAATAATATAATATAAATTAGAATATATAAACTTCTTCCATATAATGTATAATTATAAACTGTATTGAGTAAGTTATTATAATATTATATTAAACTTAATTCTTTCTGAGAGAATATCATGGGACGAGGCTCCGCTCAAATCTTGGATGACGACGAAGAAATCGATTTAGCTACCTTTATGTTAGATGCTTGCGGTATTGATTATTCCGATTTCTATTGGGATGAGAGAATTTTGACAAGGGGTAATTTCGAAAAAAATTTCAAATTCCTCAAAAAAATGGTTGAAAATCGTTCTTTTCGAAGAGCACCCTATTTTGTTCTAGGATACTTCATTCTCATAACAGGTTTCAGAATGCCCGAGGACCTACGGCAGAAAATGCTAGAAGTCGCAAAATGGGAACATGAAGAGGGAATTTGGGCAAACCATTTTATACCTGAAAGGAAGATTTGTCTTAAAGATTTTAGGGAAAAAATCAAAACTCATAGACCAAATCTAAAGTTTCGACCAGTAAAACTAAAATATTTTAGTAATCTAAACCTCTCAGAAGCTATTTTTGGGCTTAATGATTTCAGAAACGCATTAAAATCAGGGGAGATCGATAAGATTAGACATATCAAACTAGATGGCTGGAATCTAAAGACTATGCCTGAAGAGATATATGAGTTAAAAAGATTAGAATCATTAAGTCTTGAATTTAACCAAATGACTAATATCCCAATAGAGATTTCAGAATTACAGTCATTAAAGTATTTAAATTTAGATTATAATGAAATAACAACTCTTCCCTCTTCACTCTTAAATTTATCATCTTTAACATACCTTGATCTAGACCATAACTTATTCAAGCATATTCCAGAATCAATAATCAGATTACCCTCCATAGAAGTCTTAGGATTAAACTATAATTCTATTTCATCTATTCCAGAGTCAATAGAAGATATGAAATCACTGAAAACTCTTGCTTTAGATTATAATTACATTTCAGAATTACCAAGAACGATATTTAATCTTAACTCTCTAAGATTTTTAAATATAAGAAAAAATAAAATAAAAGAAATTCCTGAATTTCTTAGAAATATTAAATATTCAATTATATTGAAATAAAAACTAAGTTAAAAATAAAGTTATTAGTCATCTCCTAAATAACCATTGAAATACTTAACCTTCGCCTCCTCATATGACATGTCAAATAGTTTAAAGATCCTATCCTCAACTAGACGAATTCCTCTCTCATTTATTTCACCACTCGATAACCTGTATAGTGAGGTTGTTGGAATGTCCCATCCAATCTTTATCAATAAATCATGTGCATCTTTAGAGTTCTCTAATGTTCGAATAGCAAGAGGGGTTAGATAATTCTCGTATATAATATTTTTCAACCCGCCCATATCCTTAACGAGTGTTCGTAGGCTTCTAGGAATGGCCCTATAAAGCCTTGTAGGTTGCATACCTAGATGTTCCAATAAACCTGCGTAACTATCGACCCCATACCTACTAATTATAGAAGCTACTAGGACTTTCATATATCGCCTACTCTTCTCACTCCTTACTATAAAGCTAAAGAAACGTAAATTTACTAAAAGCTGTAATATTTTTCTAATAAATAATCTATATTATTTTCATCTAAGTCGAATAATTGAAAAATTAATTTATCTAATGTTGTTTGTATGAAATCTTTGTTATAGTTTTCTATAGCATGAATGAGTCTTGATCGAAATTGACTATTTCCGAGTGAGTAAAATATTTTTAAAGTATCTAGTTTTTGATAAGTTCTTTCTACAGAATGATTTTGATTAGAAATTTGATTTTTTATTAAATAAGAGGTTAAAATTTTTATTAATTTTACAATATTCTCTTTCTCTTCAGAGTTGAAGTTTTTTGTATTTGGTATAGGTAACCCATATTCTAATTTGGTTTTACTTCTTTTTAAAGATATATTTTTAGCGTTATATATAAAACCTACTAGCTTAGAATTTAGATAAGCTAATATAAATAAATAATCAATCTTACTTTCTACAAATTTTGGCCACAGAAAGTAGGTATCTGATGTGGCATAATACTGAGCATTTGTATAACCAAAAATATTCTGATTTGAAATATATTTAAAAAAAATTTTTGGCTCGTTATCGTAGAAAGGCTCGAGATCAACTAAATTTTCTTTATTAGATTTCTCAAAATTACGAATAAATGATCCTCTTCTGGGAAAATAAAAATCTTCAGGATTCTCTTTTGCATTAACTAATATCTTCCGTAGTTCTGTTTCAAATTGTTTTAAATATTTAATAAGAGTTGGGTATTTCTTTTCATAGAACTGAATTCTCTTTTTCGAAGATTTCGTTTTACATTCATTCTTATTAAAATAAATTAAATATCCTATAGAACTTTTTCGTGAATATCCATATGCCTTAATTGATTTGCTTTTATATAACTTTTTAAGTCTTAATTTTTCTGTTTTGGTTAATTTCACAAATTTACCATTAACCTTAAGGTAAAAATCCTTATTCTCAACCTTATAACGTGTTCCTTTTTTCAAAACAAATATATCATCATTTATCAGAATAATGCCATTACGAATAAGGAAGTAATCTTTCAAAAGAGAAGTTTTACCATCGATTTTACAAAAATCCTCAATTTTGTTTATTACATTTTTAACTTCGCTAGGATACATCAAATTCCAGCTCTGATCTTGTTTTAGATCAAAATTAGTTAAAGCTGATTTATATCTTCTAATAAATCTAGAATCATTATTATAAATCATTTCCTTGAAGATCTTCTTATTAACTGAATCATTACTTAGATTAGATCCCTTATCTCTTAAAAATTGGATAATTTCAATTTCTTTTTTTCTAGTTAATACTTTTTCTTGTTCGGTTTTTTTTTGTAGTACAAAAATACAATTATGTTGCCCTTTAGCTCCTTCAAACAATCTCAAATGTGATAGATCTATATATTGTATTAAATCGCAATCATCTAAAATATGTGGTTTAAGCAATTTTATTCCAGTTTTTTTAGATTTCGTAATCCAGTAATTAGTAGTGATGAATGAAAGGAATCCACGAGAATTTAATTTTTCTATTCCTAAATGTATAAAGAAGTAAAAGAGATCCATATTTCCGACAAAAAATTTAGTGCATATGGGATAAATCTTAATATACTCCTGAAAGATTTCAGCATTATAATTCTGGCCTAAATATGGGGGATTTCCAATTATTAGATCATATTTTTTATTCGGATCAGAACCTAAGAAATTTTCAAATTTAAATTCTACATTTGGATAAGAATTTAAAAGATATTCTTTCAAATTAATATCCATTTCATAAGCTGTTATATTACAAAAACCATTTTTTAGAAGGAAATTTAAAAAAATGCCTTCTCCGACTGATGGTTCTAAAACTTTTAAAGTTTGAGGTTCATAACCGCAAGAATCGATAAACCTTAAGATATTATATACCATGAATTCAGCAAGATAACTTGGGGTAAAGATTTGCCCAATTTTATCATTATCTTTAGCATTAAAGTTTTTCAATGCCATATGATATAATTATTGGATTAAGAATCTAAATAGTTAATGGTTGGTTTAAGTAATATTAATGAAAAGAAGGAAAATGATATCTAAAATATAATCTATTTAAATTGCACTCTGGAATTAATAAAAAAAATTTATTTACTTTTTAAAAATCTCAACTTCTTGATAGATCAATCTGGAATTCGATATAAACCTAAACTTAAGCAACGATTTAAAAAAAGAACAAAAATTAAACTTAAGAAAAAGAAAGAGTAAATTATAGATTGACTTTAACTATGATGATGTTCATGATGTTCCATTTTAATGTTTACCGGTTTCAAATTCCCGATTGCCCATCCAGTTACTTCATTAAGAGAAGGGTGAATGACCATAGAATGATAAATAGGCATGAATGATCCCGCTTCAGGACAAGCTTTTTCTATTTTAGTTATATCTATTTCATCTTTATATTCTGGTAAGGTACAAGAAAAACCTGAATTCATCAAATAAACGAAAGGTTGTACTAAAAGAGCCGCATTTGGACCGATTACATGAGCACCAAGAATTCTATAAGACTTATCAACAATGAGTTTTACAAATCCATCATCTTCTTGACCACTTTCAAATCCCATTGCAAATCCTTTTGCTACAGTTGAATAATTTTTAATAGCAACATAAATTTCATAGCCTTTTTCAATTGCTTCTGCTTGAGTCATTCCCACATGACCTATTTGAGGATAAGTAAATATCGCCCATGGAACTGCTGAATAATCAACCAATCTCTTCTGATCTTCTGATCCAAATATATTATTAGTACAAATTTCAGCCTCATAATTGGCTTTATGACGGAATTGATATAGTCCATTAGCATCTCCAAT
>JBHLOC010000052.1:0-33137 GCA_048940925.1 Promethearchaeota archaeon
CAAAATCTCGAGATCAACTATGGAATTTCAATTAGATTCATATTGTGGACTATACTGTGGTGCTTGTTTCATTATGAATTCTTATCGCCAAAATCGTAATGATTGTTTACCAGATGAATGGATAAGCCCTATACATGACAAGGAAATTAAATGCCATGGGTGTAAAAGTGATTTAGTATTTGAAAATTGCCGAGGATGTAGAATTCGCACATGTGCTCAAGCTAAAAAAATTGAGTTTTGTAACGAATGTTCTGAATTTCCCTGTGAAAAAATCAATAATTTAAAAAAACTTAATTTAGCCCATCTTAAAGTAGCTATTCATAATTTAGAAATTATCAAGGAAATAGGTATACAAGAATGGTTAAAACAACAGGAAAAACGTTGGATGTGTTCAAATTGCGGATATTCTTTTTCATGGTATGAAAAAAAATGTACTGAATGTGGTATTGATTTATTTAACAGTATTAAAGAAAAAGCTTTACTCTCAGACTTGGAAAATTCATTATAGAAAACATCTTTACAATTAATTTAAAAATTTTTATACTTTCTATATGAATATGGCTAAAATTCAAATAAAGCCGATTGGTTATGTGAAACGGCAATCAATTGGAGAGGATGATAAAGATAGAAATCTTATTTCAAAGGTAATAATAAATGAAGGTATGAGTAAGGCATTAGATGGTATTGAAGACTTCTCTCATATTTATATCATCTTCTGGATGGATCAAGTCAAGGATACTAGTTATTTACATTTTCCTCGAAAGGATCAAGATTCCAAACCTATTGGTATATTCGCAACTAGGGCCCCAATTCATCCGAATCCGATTGGATTGACGTTAGTTGAATTTGTAAAACGTGATAAAAATATACTTTGGGTGAAAGGACTCGATGCATTTAATGGAACACCTGTTTTAGACATTAAACCTTATCCTGATTGGGAACATGGGCAATGTATTCTAATTAATGATTTTAGAATTCCAAAATGGTTAAAAAAATAATTAATTTAAAATACTTTAATTAGTTTAGTGAGGAATTCAACGCTCCTTTTTTCGTTATTAAGAATCATGTTAATTAAATTAGAGTTATAGATTCTTCGTTCAGAGCTGTCTAATTTAACAGCAGGCCCCCATAACGTATCTATTACCGGAAATCTATTTCGAATATGGTCTAATATTTCAGCCTTTAAATTAGATACATCATATACAAAAGACTTACTATTACTTATATATTCTACTAATTTTTCTATATTATTTGTTTTATTCCATCTTTTATCCCAATAGGATTGTTTTATAAGGTTTGCTACATGGGTTGTCTCATAATATATTTTACTTATTGTCTCTAATTCGGAATATTGGGAGTGTTTTTTAGCAGTTTCTTCTAAATATCTACCAGCATTAGAGCGATCATAAGAAAGTTGTCCAACCTGGGTTGTAACACTCCAAATTACTGGCCAGGTGATTTCTGATTGTTCTATCTCTTCCTTCAAATTAACAAGAGCAGCTAAACCTTGTTTAACAGATTTTCCTTCCAAAGATGATGTACTATATTTTTGGGCACCGGGATGACTCTTATAAAGTAATGAATCCCCCCTATATAGATTCACAGCTCGAGTTATTGATTCAAAAACAAGACTTTCTTCCTCTGGTTGTTTTAATTTCTTTTCAAATAGAAAAAGAGGATTATCTGCCCAAATAATAGGTCCAGGAACAGGACCATCCCATTTTTCTGGAATAGAGATTGTTTCGTATTGAATAGAGTCTAATAAATTCTCTCGACCGATTTGTAAAAAAATTTCATCAGTATCCTCGTTTAAACCAGTAATAATGTTAGCACCATGATACCATTGACTACCCAAATTAGATGTAATAATAGGATAACCTTGTTCTAATGAATTCATAATAAGTTCTTTACTCCTCTCTATTTTTTCATTGATATACCATTTTCCTTCCCAACCAATTGAAGTACAAGCTATCGATATTGTGTCGATCGGTACTCGATCTCTCATTGGTTCACGTACATCCTCTTTATCATAAACAAATTTGAATGCATCCCCCGATATTCCCGCTAACCACCAAGAATTAGTTTCTTGACCAAGATATCTTAAACAAGATTCAAGAGCAAGTATAAACATATCTCCAGCATCCCAATTAAGGAAGAAAGCAGGGACATTTTCGATGATCATACAACACCTATCACGACAAGAATTCATAAAAATAATTAAAATTGAAAATATAGAAGTTGATAAAATGATTATCAGCTTCTTTAATAAATTCTCTTATTTTATGTTAGTTATGGATAGTAATTAATGATAATTAATACCATTGAGTAGTATCTGCTTCCAGCGTGAGATCATTTAACGTAGCAGCTCCCACTATTTTAACCCCGGGAATTAAATCAACTTTATCCCATCCTAACATTCTCTTTGAAGCCTCACATACCAGAATTTCAACTCCTGCTTCTAATGTTTTGTCAATCATCTCTTTGACTGTTGGAAAGGAACCTAATTTAATTCTTTCAGCTTCACCAGGCTTTAATATTCTTAAGCCTTTTCCTAAGTAATATACCTTAGCGTCTATATCCATTGCTTTTGCAGTCTGAGCTAAAACAAGAGGAGAATACTGGCGTTCTGGGTCATCACTAGTCTGTACATATAAAATTGATTTTTTTTCCTTACTAATTTTTCACACCTCTTTAGACAAATTGCTTTTTTATTCAATCAAAAAACCACTAATTCCGGTTAAATTGAAAGTATAAATGTTCGTATAGTTTTTTTAAAGAAAAATTAAAATTTCAATTATAATCAATCATCAAATTTAATTGAGAGTTTATATAATATTACCATTCTTACTTTTTAATTAAATAAGCATATTTTCACTTGCTAAGCGTAATTTTAAATTAACCCAATTAAATGCTATCTATTAATTTGTTATAGAGACAATGATCTAAAAATAACTAATTTAAGTCTGAAGAAAAGCTGGAACCTGAGTTATCTAGTGCAACTTTAAAGTTTTTTAAAGATGTTTTTTTTATCATATTAATAAATGGTGTAATAGGTGTGTCAAATTTTGAATCTTATTCCCTTATTCTCATCTTTTGTTTCATTTGTTTTTGCAGTGTTATTGTTAATTCAATTCATCAAAAGACGTAAGATCCATCAATTATTGTGGATGATCGCATTATTGTTTTTTGGAATATCCACTTTAATGGAACTATTAATGAATCCAGATATTTTTGGTTTCAATCTTATTCTCTTCAGTATATTCTATGTAACCGCATCTTCATTAGTAGGATTCTTGGGCGCGGGACAATTATATTTAATATTTAAAAACAAAATTTCCCATTTTTTCTTATTATTTGTAATCCTTTTCACACTATTCCTTCTCATAGCTTTAATCATTGTTCCTTTTCCCACATCTTTAACCTTCGTAGGTGAACTTGGAGAAGATATTCGCGTCATTTCTAATGGATATCCTATTTCTGTCAGGATTTTTGCAATTTTGTTAGCCTCTGTGGGAGGAATAATATTACTTTTAGGTTCTCTATATAGCTTCGTTAGAGACAGAAAGCGGTATTATGCACTTTTTTTTGCAGTTGGTGTAATTTTTCCTTTACTTCGCAATGTTCCTTTTGGTTATCTTGGAAATGAATTAGCATGCGTAATTTTCTTGTTTACTGGATTTTTATTGAGCATTTTATATTTAAAAAAAAGATCAAATCTTATGGAATCCATTAAAAATTTTACATGAAAACTAACTATTAGAGATATTATAATACTAGTTCCATAATCTGTATATCAAAAATTTTAAAAGCAAGATTGAAAAATTTATGTGATAATTATTGATTTATTTTGCAATGTTGAATTTGTGTAAGTGATACTTTGAATTAATAAACACCTTCCAATATTTTCCCTATATAAATAATAGTTTTAACTGCTCTTGATATTATTCAATATTACCGAAATATTTTTGGATTAAATTATTCAAATCTAACCAATTATCTTGATCGGAACAATTTTCTTCTATGTCTTCAATTAAATCTCTATAATTTATATCAAATTCCGTAACTAAAGCTTTTAATTTCCTCTCAAGCAAATTTATATTTTCTTTTACAATGAGTACAAATACAACATCTTTCGTATTATTTAAATTAAATATTATTGTTCGGTCACCGTGATTTATTGATTTAATTTGAGTTTCTCCCTTAAGAATTGCTTTTAAAATTGTCATTAACCCTATAATTCCTCCAGAAATTAAAGATGAATCATTAAATCCCTCCAAATTATTAAAGGCATAATCATATAGCGGTATACCAGATTTATAAATTATATAAAGATGGATTAACACGTCTCTCCATTCTTTTAATGGTAAGCAAATTCTAAATACAGAGTAATTTTCTTTTTCTTCTGAATCAATATGAATTTGACCCTTATGTAAATCTATTATTTGTTTCGAAAATGAAATTTCTTGATATATTTCATCTCCAGGAGATTGATACAGTTTACCCTTTATCCCTATTTCTCCGAAATTATTAACATTTTTTAGATTAATTAAAATATCCTGATCATTTGAATTTCTCCTTATGTAAGAGATAATTTCATTTATTACTAGCCTAATCCTCAACTTATCTACTTCAGAATATAAATCTTCAGAAAGATCTATATTAGTTTTTATCTTTCGTGCCTCTTCTTTATCATTTAATGAATTGATTAATTCCAATATAATTTCAGACAAACTTTCAGTTTGTTTATTTAAAATCAATTGATCAGATTCCATCTTAGAAATGTTGACTATTTTTCCTACCAAATCTAAAGATTTTTCCCCCTCATTTTTAATCAATTCTAAGAGTTTTAATACATCATCATCTAATTTATCTCTATAAGAATTTAAAATGATATTAGTAGCGTTTGATAATACATTTATTGGATTTTTTAATTGTTCTGAAGCTTTACTAGTCATTTTTTTTTTCATGTTATCGAGATCCCTTAACCTCCTATTTTCTTCTCGGATAATTCTTTCTGCGAGTATTTTTTCAGTGATATCCTGCAACATAACCTGCACAAGTTTTTTATCTCCTATTTTAAATATCGAAAAAAATGCTTGTACCCACGATTTTTTGTCATAAGTTCTAAATTCCATGACTTCGCTTAAACCATACTCGAGAACATTTTGAAAAACTTCATTATAATCATCTTTCTGATTTTCATTTAATTGGATAATATCTGAGAATGGAATATTTTTTAAATCATTCTTCTGTTTATTTAGATATAATTCAGCAGAACTATTACAATCATATACACGCTGTTGAGAATCTAATAAAAGTATTGAATATGGAAAGCTTTCCACTAAATTCCGATATTTTTCTTCTGATTCTCTTAAAATTTTTTCTGTTCTTTTCCATTTAGTTATATCTCTTCCAACCTTTATGATTTGCTCAATATTACCATCTTTGTTCTTAATTGGATAGGCTAAAAATTCTATATATAATTCTTCTTCATTAACATGATGAATATGAGTAGATTTATTAAAATTGCCAGTCCTTAACACATCCTCAACGGGGCATTGGCATTCTGGAGGTTTACAAATGGATTTTTTCCCATGCGTTAACTTAAAACATTTGTTTCCTATAATTTGCTTTTTGTTTAAACCATATTTTAAACAAAAAGTTTCATTCACATCTTTGATTGATAAATCTTTATCTAAGATCATAATTTCATCAAATATAGAATCTAAAATTATCCTAAAACGTTCATTTTCTTGTTTTATACTATATTCCATTTTTATATCACCTAAAAAGTTATACTGTTATTTTTTTTCTATTATTTTTTTGTTCCTCATAAACAATGGGATTTAAAAGTTCAAATAAAATGATAAAATTACTCCCCTTAGTATAATCACCCTTAACTTTATTTTCTATCCAGATTTTCCCATTATAGCTTTCTATTATCTTTTTTACAAGCGATAAACCTATTCCTAAACCTTTAATTGAATCAACTCTCTCTTTGTATCCTCGCTTGAAAACTAATTCTTTCAATTGATCTGGAATTCCTCTGCCATTATCAATAAATTCAATTTTAAGATATGTATTCCTATTTTCTTGAACTTTTGATATTCTGATAATTATCTCAATTATTGAATTATCATTATGTCGGACACAATTTAATAAAATATTTTCAAATAAATCAATTAAAAGATTATTTCCTTTAATGTAATAAGGTTTTTCGGGTGCGCTTAATTGGATGTTAATCTTTTTTTCTTGAAACATTGTAGTAATATATTTGATCGATTGTCTTAAGATCGGATAAACTTCCATTCGTGTAAATTTTCCTTTATCTGCTTCAATTTCAGACAGTTTAATAACGTTTGATATTAATTTCCCTGCTCTGTTAATTTGTTCTTCAGCAACCTGGATTAATTCTTCAAAATTTTCAATTTTTATGGATTCATTTTGACATAATGGTAATAGTTCTATAAATGAAACAAAAAATTGAAAAATATTGTTAATATCATGAACAAAGATATCTTTATACAAGTTGATTTGATTATAAGCATCTCGATATCTTTTTTCTGACTCTTTCAACATTTGCTCTGATTTTTTCCGTTCAGATATATCCCTTATTATATCTATAACTGCTGGTTGTCCTTTAAAGTTCAAAATTGGAGTACAACTATATTCAAAATGCTTAGTTTCAGTTTTATTTGGGTTAAAGTAAATTAATTCATACCTTCTGTTGACATCGTAATTATTGGATAATATGTTAAATGAACAGTGCTCGCATATACTTTTATTACTTGTTAAAATGTTATAACATTCTTTTCCAATTTGATGACTTCCAAACATCTCTTTGGCCTTTTTGTTCATATAAAATATTTTCAAATCTTTTGATATAACAATAATTGAATCATTAGTGTTTGATAAGATTAAATTCAATTCTTCTTCAGATTCCTTGATTTGTTGATTAATTGTCATGCGTTTCGTGATATCTCTTCCAAGCTTAACGATTTGTTCAATATTGCCATTCTTATCCTTTATTGGATAAGCTAGAATCTCTAAATATATTTCTTTTTCATCAATATGATGACTATGAACTGATTCCGCAAATTTACCCGTTTTTAAAACATCCTCAACTGGACATTTACATTCTGGAGGTTTACAAATAGAATTTCTCCCATGAGTTACTTTGTAACACTTATTTGCTATGACATTTTCCTTATCGACGTTATATTTTAAACAAAAAGATTTATTCACATCTTTTATTGAAAAATCTTTATTTAAAATCATTATTTCATCTGAAATGGAATCAAAAATTGATATCAAGTTCTTTCCTTTTTGATTATAATTGTCTGGCAATTCATTCACTTTAAAAAATATTTTTTTTAATTAAATTAAAATTTGATTTATTTTCATTTTGAAATGCTATTTTAATGACTCCTTAAAGTTTAAAAACTTTTTCTCATTAAATATCTCCTTCTCTTTATGATAAAACATACAACTTTGTTTTTCTAGGCCAGTCACATAAATATTTTTTTTAGCACACCAATAAAGACCTGTTGGATTAGGATTGTAAGCATATCTACAGTCTGAAGATATAAATTCTTTTTTTTCTTCTCTCCAATTAAAATATTCAAACATTCTTTCGCAAAAAGTTTCAGAATTTTCATCAAACGGATAACTCATTATACAATGCGTTCCAATTACCGTTTTCCTTAACTTTACAGGAATAAATCCTAATTTACTGAAAAATCTTAATTTATCTTGTTTGCAGCTTACCACTAATAAAAAAATATAAAATTTTTTATATTCTCTAATTTCATTTTCAATAATTGATTTAATTAATTGCGAACCTAATCCGATTCTTCTGCAATTTTTTCTAATTTCAATTGTATCTAAGTAAAAAAGAGAGATATCATTATATATAGATAGAAAGATTAAATTTAGACAGCCAACAATCTTATTAAATTCATTCAAAAGGTAATGAGTCTTATTTAGATATCCAAAATACCAATTTTCTTCCAAACCAGAATTCTCTATATATCTTGATGGTATCTCATCTTTTCGATATATTTTGTATTTGTAATCTTGGATTAAAAAGTTCCCCGGATTTCCTTTATGGGTATCTAATATAATAAAATAATCTCCTCTTGTTATTTTATATAATCATAAATTAAACAAAGATACTCTCTTTTATCTGCATGACTTTTTCTGTTTACCTGTTGAGATCGTAATTGTATGACCAAATTAATTATAACAATTTAACCAAATTGCCCATTTTATCAAAATTGTCAGTCTTTGTTAATGTCGAAAGATATTCTCCTAATTTATATATTGTTTGATTTAATTCAAATAATACAACCCCTAAATTCAAATAAATTGGGAATAACACTGACATCATAACTTCATTTGTTATTGATTGAAGAATAATCATAAATCCGTTATCATCTATTTGATTACCCGCTTGGATTTTAATTTGCTTCAAACAATTTTTATTTTTTATAATAGTAAGGCCATTTTCAGCCAATGAAATTACTCCCGCACATATAGCGGCTATAGACTGAAAATAATCTCCATCCTCATTAAAATTAGCAATATCGATTGCAATAATAAAACCATCTTGGGTAAACAGCATAGAGTTAATAATACCTGTTTGTTCTCTCAACTTTTTTAAAATATCATAAATCTCTTTTTCAGTTATATTAAACATCTAACACAGACACCTCATCTTTATGTACTATTTTTTCCGAATTTCCCTTTAAAATAATTTTAAGTACAGCAATAACTGCATCTTTTATTCCAATATTACATTTAGCGGACCCTTTATACACTTCCTCACCTATTAAATTCTTAATCATTTCAATGTCATGGTAATCGCTTCTATCAGATTTATTAGCTATTATTTTCATAGGAATATTGTATCCTAATGAGATTTTTGTTTCTTCTAGAATAACTAATGCGTTACCTATATTAGATAAATCACAACCATCTATTAACATAATAACACCATCACTACCTTTTGCTAATATTTTTCTAACTGAAGCAAATTGCATCTGTCCAGGACATCCTTTTAGTTCTAATTCTATTATATGCCAACCAGAGTATTCATCTTTGTCTCTCATATATTCAATTTTACTCATGATTAAGCCATTTGTTTCAAAATTTAAGTTTGGTCTAACCCAAACTAATCTTGCTAAATCAAAACCTGTAGTAGTATGCGTTTTATCATCATCATATGGGATATTTAATTCTTTTTCCACAGAAATTGCTTTATCATCAAGAGTATGAATTAAAGTCGTTTTACCTGAATTAAAAAATCCAGTGACAAAAATTTTAATCTTATTATTTAACATTTTATATTTCCTTTCTTATTATTATTTTTATAAAAAAACTCTGCTTAATTCTTGTTTTCATATAAAAATCTTTTCTTAACTATTTTCTTTTGAAATCTTTTTCCCTAACCCGTAATACTAATATATATTTATTTATTTAAATTTATTTTTTTAGTAAAACCACAAAAAGATCTATATTAATTAAAATAAATTCTACATATTCTAAAGATTCACTATGATTATTTCTCTTTAATAACTTTTTCTTATAGAAAGATTTATATATAAATTTTTTCATATCCTTTTCGTATAAAAAAATATGTATATAATAAAAATTCATAACAAAAACAAAATAACATCATAAAAACCATAAAAGAATAGATGACAAATTATGGCAAATTATAAACAATTGTTGGATATATCAAATGCAACACTAGTTGCGATGGGAAAAGCTATGATAAACATGGGATTAAATATCCCCTTAGTATGGAATGAATGTGCAAATGTGTTCGAAAATAGTGCAAAAAATCTTTTAAAAGACGCTGGTATGGTAATTGAGGGTGATAATGTTAAGTCTATTACTGAAGATTTTACTAAAAAGGTGAAAGATTTAGGTTTCTGCCAAAGAGCTAATATTTTAGAACTCACTGACGAGAAACTTGTCATTGATCTTGGAGAATGCGTCTTTGCTTCTGCCACCAAAGTCTTTAGAGGTAATGATCGAGATTTTATTCCTCCATGTCCATTTATGTCGATGCTGTACAGCACAATCACTGAAAAAACAGGTAAAATAGGGTATATCGAAGCCTGTCAATGGAAACCTGAACAAAATACATCAATTTTTACCGTAAGGTTAGAATAATTTAGGAGTGATGACAAATATGGCAAAATCAGATTGTAAATTTGCTGGAGCAGAAAATTCTGAGGGATTAATCTGGTGCGAGAAGAAAAATATCTATGTAACTGCTAAAGAGAAGGATACCTGTGAGTTTTATGAGCAACAAAGTTAAAAAGGAGGGAAAAAAATGAGTGCAAAAGAGGAAAAAATACAACAAATATTATTGGATTTAGAAAAAAATTCAGAAGTAACAAACAGTGCTCTAGTATCATTAAAAGGACAGATGATGGCGAGTGCTTTACATAAAGATATTGATGAAAGAGCAATAGCAGCTATGACTGCAGCTTTAACCTCGGTTGGAACACGAGTAGCAGATACTTTAAAATCTGGAAGAACAGGATCAATCGTTATATCTGGTTCTGAAAAATTAATCTTTTTACAACAATTAGCTCAAGCAGTCTTAATAGCACTAGCTCCTGCGGATGCAAAAGTAGGATTAATTGATTTCGAGATAAATACAGCTCTAGATAAAATAAAAATGGTATTAGGGTAAAAATAATAATAAATATTTTTTTTTTTAAAATTAAATTTTTACGATAAAAATTAACATCTAATGAATTGATTACTACCAAATTAAAAGGAGAAATTATTGTCTGAAATCAAGGATAAATTGGTTGCATTACTAGACGAGTTTATTATTAATACTAAAGTGAATAGTTCAAGTTTAATAACTGAAGATGGCTTAGTCATAGTCTCAAATAGTAATCAAGATGAACAAGATGAAGAAATTTATTCTAATTTTGCAGCAATTTCTGCTAGTATTTTGTCAATGGCTGAAAGAGGCATTGAAATAATTAATGAAAACAAAATATTAGAGCAAATTACAATTGATGCAGGGATAGACTATAACTTAGAAAAGGATTTTACTATACTTATAACAAGAGTTTTCTCGAATGTGCTTTTACAAATAATTTTTCCTAAAAGAATAAATATTGGATTAATTCATTTTGAAACTAACAAAATTATTAAAAAAATAAAAAGCATAATTGAAACAGATGTTTCAAGAGAACTTTTCACTAGCATTGGTTCTCTAACATAAAAATCATGTTTATGCATTAAAAATCTGATAAAGGTTACTAGTAATGAAAAAAAAAGATAATGATTATAATCAGGGCAAAAAAAACGAAAATGATACAAATGGTTATTTGGAAGATAATAGTAATCAAAATATTCTTGAAACTAATAATGATTTAGATGAAAAAGATAGTTCATTTTTAGACACAAATAACCTTTTTAACGATGTTTTTAAAGAACTACAGAATGAACAAACCAAAAGCAACAGTATTTCACATAAATCGACTGTTTATCACAAATTAGGTGATAATAATTTGAATAAAAATACTAATACATTAAACACAGAATTTTATAATAATGATGAGAGTATAGCACAAAAAAATGATAATATATCGTATGATCTGATTAATAAATCAAAGATCCAAAAATCTAAAGAGTCAACTGAAAGTTCTTTAAATTATGATAAAAATAATATTAAGGGTAATTTAGAAGGCAAATTCTTTCAGGAAAATGAAATTGAAACAATTTATAAAAGAAAAAATAAAGAATTGGAAGAAAAAATTGGTGAATACAATGAAAAATACCACAATTTGGAAGAAAAAATAGAAGAATATGAAGAAAAAACCTCTGAACTAATCAAGAAGAGGAAAGAATTCGATGATTCCATAAAAGAATATGAAGAAAAAAGTAAATTATTAGATGAGCGAAATGAAGAAATCTCAATCCAAATGGGAAAGTTAAAAGAAGCTAGAGAAAAAATTGTTGAACTAAGTAAACAGATTGAAGAAAAAAAAATCGATTTGGAAGACAGGGGTGAAAATTTAAAAAAATCAGAGAGAAATTTAGAAAAAATTAAATTTGAACTAGAAAGAAGTAGATTAGAATTTGAAGAGAATAAACTAGAGTTTGAACTCGGAAAATCAAATTTGGAAACTACAAAAAAGGTTTCAGAGAGTCCTGATGCTATTAAAAAGATTATAGAATCAGGTCAAGTTGCAGATGGCGTAAAAGAGGCAAAAAGTGGAAAGGGGGAAATTTTACAAAACTTAATGCTAAATTTACTACATACAGGTAACTTTAAATCTTGTTTTCTAATCGATGGGAAAGGAATGCTAATTTCGGAATATTCCAATGTTCAATTAGATTCAATTGCCATTGGGGCAATGTTTTCATTAATCTGTACTACCGTGTTAAGAGCAGTTAAGACTCTTAATTTATATGAATTAGAATTTTTTAAAGTTTCTTCTACTAGTGGAGAATTTATTATGAAAAATATCAATATAATGAATTATGAAAGAAACTTTATACTATTAGCATATTATGATAATTCTAATTCAACTATAAGGGAATTTAAACAAATTTTAAATAAGAAAACTATAAAAAGAATTTTAAAAAATGTTAAAAAAGATTTTTATGAGCTTGATAACGACAGTAAAAGTTCAGGAATTTTTGAAAATCTGAATGATAGACTTAATTTTTTAAAGAAAAAATATTCAATACCTAAAGAGGAATTAGAATTAAGAAGAGTAGAATTATTGAACCAAACTTCAATAAAAATCAAGGATCTTTTTGAAAAATAATTAAAAAGATTAGTTTTCTTAAAAAATGTTATATCAATGAAAAAATTTATAAAAATTAAAGATATTAAAATAGTTTAAGATTAAATTTTAAAATTTAAGTATATTTTTATCTAAAATAAAATAATTTATTATCCAAGATTAAATCGCTTAAATTGTTATTTATGATTCGAAAAAACGTTTTGACTAAAGAAGAAAAGAAAGAAATGAAGCAATATGAACAAGAAACAGGAAAGAAGGCGATATGGCGTGGAGTTATCACAGAAGGATTTAAAAAATGGAAGCGTGGGGAAGAAATTTATGGTAAAGATAAAAAAGGAATAGGGATTCTAGTATCTGAGAAAACAAAATCCAAATGGGAGGAATTTGCTAATGAAAATAATTTTTCTACTGTCTCAAAACTGATAAGAAAAGCTGTCAACTTTTATATTGATATGCAATCAAAAGAGGATCTATTGAGTAATATTCCAAAAGTATCACATGATTTGAAAGAGCCATTAACCGTGATAGAAGGATTTGCCCAATTAATAATGGAAAATGAATCAGATTATTTAAAACCAGATGTCTTATTAAAAATAAAAGAAATTTATTCTCAAAGTTTGTATCTTGAAAAGAAAATAGATGAAATACTTAGTAATTCCAAACTTGAAACGTCTCAATATGATATTTTAATAATTGAAGATGATATAGCAACAATAACAGTTTTAACTGATTTTTTTGAATTACGAGGGTATTCATGTAAAGGAATTCCTAGTGGAATAAAGGGTTTGGAAGAATTAAAAAAATCTGTTCCAAAATTAATTTTATTAGATATTATCTTACCTGATATTAATGGATATGAAATTTGTAGGAAAATAAGATCTGATGAAAAATACAAAGATATTCCTGTTTTCTACATTACAGCGATGCCAGAATTAGAAGTAAGTGAAAAAACAAAAGAAACTGGAGCAGATGGATATCTTTTAAAACCCTTTAAATTTCCTAAATTTAGTATATTATTTAATTATTTATAAATAGCAATTACGCTTAATAATGTGAATCTTCTTATTACTTGACTGGTAACCTGATATTGAATGATGAACCTTTATTTCTCCCTTTTGATTCAACCCAAATTGTCCCATTATGCTCATTCACAATTTCTTTTGAAATATATAAACCTAATCCTGAACCTTCAGTATTTATATCCATACCTTTTCCATATCTTTCAATCTTTCCAAACTTTTTAAAAATTACCCTCTTCTCTTTTTTAGTAAATCCTACTCCAGTATCTTTAATTCTTATAGTGATAAAATTCTTTTGTTTTTCTAAATTTATGGAGATTACGCCATAAGGCGGTGTGTTTTTTATAGCATTCAATAAAATATTCATTATGACTTGCCTAATCCTAAAATAATCAATTTTTATATAGAAATGTTTCGGGATATCATGAGTTATTCTTATATTTCTTTTTTCTGCAACATATTTTAGTTCATTAATACATTCTATTATTATGCGTACTATATTTTTCTTCCGTTTCGTCAATTCTAATTTATTAGATTCAATACGAGAGATATCCAATAGATTATCAATAAGAAGTTCTAATCTTTTCCCTCCATTGTTTATTATTTGCATTAAGGATTCAGTTCTATTATCAATTTTTCCTTTAGACAATTCTAATAGTATTTGAGCTGCGCTTGATATAGAAACTAAAGGCGTTCTCAACTCGTGAGATGTTCTATGAATAAAATCTGTTTTTATTCGATCGAGTTCTTTTAACTTCTCAATCTCTTGTTCAATCATTTCTTCTGCTATTTTTTGTTCAGTTATATCTCTAATTAAGCCATAAAAACCGATCTTATCTCCTTTCGAATCATATTTTATATATGCTGAAGATTCAATAAATGTCTTCTTTCCATTTCTCGATTTAACTTCAATTTCAATCCTATTTTGGGAAGACTCTGTTTTAAAGATATTATTGAAGCGTTGGAAGACATTTTCTGGATGTTCTATACTAATAAAATGGGAAAAATTCTTACCAATAAGTTCTTCCTTTGGTAACTTTACTAATTTATAAAAAGCATCATTACAAAAAGTAAAATTTCCTTTTAAATCAACTTCAAAATAACCTTCTTTAATATTTTCTAATGTGCTACGATATTTTTCCTCAGATTCTTTTAGTTTTTGCTCCGCTAATTTTCGTTCTGTAACATCGCGAACATATTCAATTACCCCATTTACTATACCTGTTTCTTGCTCAAATAAAGGAAAAGTATAAATTTCTAAAATTCCAAGAATTTCTGCTCTATTTCCTTTTCTAAAAATGGTTTTTACAATAGGCTCATTTGTTTCATAAATTTTAGTACAAAGACAATCCTCACACGGTTCATTTCTATGCTGATATACTTGATAACATTTTTTCCCTCTAATAGGTATCATATGTGGATACAATTTTTCCATTGTAGGATTAATGCGTAATATAGTATAATCCTTATCAATTATACAGATACCATCTTGAATACTGGAAAAAACATTTGAAAGGAACCTCTCACTTTTTAACAATAATTCTTCTGCTCGTTTATGATCTGTGATATCTTTGGTGTGTACTAATATTAAGTCTGGAGGTATAAAAGCATAAGTTACGTCTAAAATTCTTTCTTTTTGAGTTGTGTGAAGTACATAATTCATTTCTTTAGATATACAAGTCTTTTCATTTGCACATCGAAATAAATCTTTTAAGATCGCTGGATTTTCTTTATAAAAGTCACTTGCTTTTACTCCTAAATAATTCTTCACTCCTCCATTTGTTATTTTATAGGCGGTATCATTATAATCGATTAATGTCAGATTTCCTTCTTCTTTCTTCCATACATACGTAGATAGCGGAAGATATTTAAATAACGTTCTAAATTTTTGTTCAGATTCTTTTAACTCTTTCTCTACTCTTTTCTGCTTAGTAATATCAATGATAAATGCAAAGGCCCCGTTAAAAATTCTATGTTCATCTATAATAGGAGTCGTTAGTAATTGGGTATAAACAACTCTTCCACTTTTATGAAGAAGATTAAGCTCTCTTTCTATTTTTAGGCCGCTTTCCTTCTGCAACTTGAGATCTTGCAACGCAACTTGTTTGCTATTATCATCCATGAAATGAAATATTGATTGCTCTATCATTTCTTTAATTTCATATCCTAGAATTTTAGCCATTTGCGAATTTACTAATGTAGTTCTATACTCAGAATCAATAACCCAAACTCCCACTAATGTATTTTCAATTAATTGACGATATCTTTTTTCTGATTCTATTAATTTTTGTTGTGATATTTTACGTTTAGTTATATCCTTAAAAACTTCCACTATCCCAAGAAGTTCTCCTGCAGCATTTCGAAAAGGCGTTGCCACAAGATTGCAAATAACTTTTTTACCATCATGTCGTTCCTTAATCACTTCAATATCGACACATTCATCCCCTTCTATAATACATTTCAATGTACATTCAGTGGTATGGCACTTTGGGTGTGGAAATTGCTCATAGCATTTTTGTTGTTTTAGTTCTGTTTCTTTTCCTCCTGTGAGTTCGACAAAAGCTTGGTTCATTCGAAGAACATTAAATTCTTTATCTATTACCCGGATTCCATTTCCCGCAACATTAAAAATAGTAGCAAGTTCTGTTTTTGTATTTCGAATAACCTCTTCTGCTTTCTTCTTTTCAGTTATATCAATCCAGATGCTAAGATCTGCGGGTTTACCTTCGTATAAAATTGTTTTTGAATATTGATCTATCCATTTTACTTTTCCAGATTTAGTAATGATTCTGTATTCATAATTATTAACAACTTCCTCTTCTCCTATTTGTTTCTTTCTTGCTTGTTCCATAGCAAAGGATAAATCTTCAGGATGTATCATACCTGCAATATTAGTAATACTCCAATTTTGCATTTCTTGAATTGAATATTCGTTTATTTTAGATGCTCCCTCATTAATATATTTAATGGTGTTGGCTTGGAGAATTCCTATACCTATAATTGACTGTTGTGTTATAATCCTGAATTTTTCTTCGGATTCTTTTAATTGCTGTTCTAATTTATTTGTTAATTTCCCATATTTTGCTTCCATCTATTTCCCCTATATTAGATAAATCAAAATAATAACTGTACAAAAAATAGCACTTTTGTCGCTATGAAAAATAGGAAATGTAATTATTATTTAAATTTATGTTCAAATTTGTCAAGACTTAATTTAACAATGAAGAATTCTACATTTCATTGTCGATATCAATTATATAATCTCTATTTTTTGCTATAAGACTATTTAATAATTGAGGTTCTAAAACCAATAATCAAATTAGAGATCCATATATAATTTTTTAGGTCACCCTTTTGCTTTTTCTTTTCGTAAATTTTTGTCTTTCTCGATCTCTTCCTTATAATAGATGATAGATTCATCAATTTTACTTGATTCGTAGTTCCAATCAATGCTCTCAAAGCTCTTTTTAGCCTCTTCATAAATTTTAATTACTTTTTCATATGGAGGCTCAATCTGGAGAATATCACGGGTTTTTATCTCTTTTTTATACTCTCTTACCAAATTTTCAGCATTGCTGATCGCATTAAAGATTTGGTTAGCTTTTTCAGTGTTTTCTTTCTTTTTTTCTTCAAAATTTAAAATCTCTTGTTCTTTATCTAGAGCATGAAGTACAGCTCTAATTGAATCAATTTCTTGAATTTTATGCAAATCTTCATATTCTCTTTGTTTTTGCACTTTTTGAGCTTCAATTTTGCGCAATTTTTTATCTTTTTCCAACTTTTTGTAGTAAAATTCAATTTGATTGTCAAAAATTACAGCTTGTTCATTCCATCCATGTTCTATAACTTTTTTCGATAAATATTCGTAAATCTTAATTATTTTTAAATATGGGCTCATTATTTTAAACTTACCTTTACTAATAACTAAATTATAAGCTCTGGCTATTTTCTCAGCCTTATCTATTATTTCTGTAATTTTCTTTTCAAAACTGTTGACCATAAAAACCATCAAATTTTTCAGAAATTCGATAAGAAAGGTATTTCATAATATGCAATTAGCATCATTAATTTCACTTAAGTGAATATAATTTACTCTTATCCATCTAACCTTTCATATAGAACATCTCTATATCTCTAATTCTATTCTAATGAAAAAATTTCGTCTGTTTGTTAAATATATCCTTCATATTTCATTATACTTTTTGTTAAAAATTCAAACAATATTTCAATATTCTCTCCAATTTTAGAAGAACATTCGAAATAATTAATAAATTCATATCTATGTGATATTTCTTCTGCAAATTCTTTGGGTATTTTCCTTTTATAAAAGAGATCACATTTTCCCCCAGCCATAACTATAGGAATGTTTTTTCTATTAGTACATAAACATGTTCTAAACGTTGTTATCCACTTTTCTACATTTCTTAAACTAGAAAAGTCAGTGATATCAAACAAAAAAATACCTCCTGAGGCTCCACGAAGAAAAAGAGGGAAAAAAAATTCAAATTGAAAATCAAATCTAAGAATCCATATTTGAAGAACAACTTTAGTTGAATTTATTGTTAAATTTTTCGTTTCAATATCTATGATTGCTGGCGGTCGAGTTAACCTATTGAATTCTTTTTGAGTCGCTACCTTAATTAATGAGCTTTTCCCAACATTTTTCTCTCCAAAAATACAAATTTTGAAAGTTAAATCTCGACTAATTTCTATCACATTCTATTTTCAATTCATACTGAAATAGGATAAAGAGCGAACCTTATAAATTCCCCTATAGAATTCTTTATATAATATTTATATAATCAAGTTAACTATATTTAAATTTTTATTTTAAAGGATTTGGAGATTTCAAGGATTATAACATCTAAAACTGAATACTAAAAAATAAATTTAAAAAAAAAATTAAATAGCTTTATTGGAGTATTCAAAAGAATACTTTTTTAAGTATAAGTCTGTTAGGAGATAGTAATAATGAAAGGTTTCAAATTAAAAAAGATTAAAAAGAAAATCTAACATTATTATATTTGCGGACCATGATTGGTAAGGATAAGTTCGAAGATGGTAGAAAGTACGATACAAAATTATACGATGATCAATTCATTCATTTTGCGGATAATTCTTTAATGGGAGTATTAATAATTCAAAGAGGATACTTAAAATATTTTAATCAAAAATTCACAGAGATATTTGGTTATACTAAAGAAGATATCTTAAAATGGAAAAAAAGAGAATTTTATAAGATTGTTCACCCGGATGATTTACCTAATTTAGTGAAGAATTTCAAGATTGAAGATGACCGAAAGACAGTGTCAGTTAAATTTCGAGGAGTATCCAAAACCAAAAAAATCATTAACATTGAAAATTATAATTGTAGAATAGAATATAATAATAAAACCGCAATCCTATCTAGTTATGTTAAGATATCTCCAAAAGAAGAAGAAGTTTATACTCCAAAAATATATACAATAAAAACAGGAAAAAAAATCTTAATAGAATATAAACCTAAAATAATTGAGATATTAAAAAGTCAAGGCATAAAATTTGATATTATTAAGTCTTGTACATACCGAGAAGAAAACTAATCATTCTTTTTCTCTAATCTCTTCAAAATGAATATTATAATGTTTTTCGGGATCAATAATTTTATATTTTATAAGTTTTCTAGGGATAATTATTACATAATCTGGACCCATTGACGCTAATTTGTGATCTTCTAAAGTAAAGATTTTCTTCTTTACCATAATTTAAAAGGGCAAAAATAACTTAAAATATTTTTTGTTATGTTTTATAGAAATTAAAATACCCTCTCTAAAGGTGACAATATATTGGATTCTATTAATTTATTTTACGAAAATGGATAAATTATTGAACTAAAGCCTTCCAATTGGAAATACTGATGCTAAAAATCTTAATAAAAATTTGATATCTCTTATTATTTCAATTAAATAACAGATTCAATTTTCATATTAAAGGAACTTACATTTATGTAAAATGAAATTATTTAGATATATTTAAATAAAATAAGAAAAACATAATAGTATCTAATAAAGATTTATAGAGATCCCTATAAGAATCCCTATAAGAATATTATTATTAGATGATAAAAATAAGACAAGAAAGCTAAATGTGAAAAATTATGGTAAAAGGAAAATTACTAGTAGGACCAATATTAGGAATTATCGGAGGTGGCTTACTTCTTATTGTTGGATTCTTGTCCTTCGGAGTCCAAGCAGGAGTAGAACCAACACTAGCACTATTAACACTCACATGGGGGGACGTTGGTTTTGATCCGATCCTCTTTACTATCAGTTCTATTCTTACCTTAGTATTTGCTGCATTAGCGATTATTGGTGCTATTCTGGGATTTGTTGGTAAGAGAGTCCCAGGAGGAGCTCTAATGTTAATAGGCGGTATTGGGGCAGTTGTTGGTTATTTTGTCCCTGTAGGAGTAATTGATTTACCTCTTCCATATCCAGATGTACCTATCTCATTAGTTTACCCTGGTTTATTCTGGGTTCCAGGATTTTTAATTTTAATTAGCGGAATCCTAGGTTTAGCCTTAAAGGCAAAGTCTTAAAAGCTACCCATTAGTGATTTTGCTAATTTAAATATTTTTTTTTCTAATGTGCATTATTAAAAACTAGATTAAACTTGAAGTTGAATTTTATAAAGGATTTATAATCTTATTCTGATTACTTTTTGGTTTATGATGGTTTTAATATCTCCTTATTGAATCACCGATATTATACAATACATATTTTGTATTTTAACTCTTAACCTTATTCCGAATGAAGAATGTTCATGATTTTAATGATATTAATCATTTTTATAATAATAACCTATCAAGAAAAATACGGGATAATCATCAAACGTTGAATTTAAACTGCCCAAAAATAAAATTTTTGCGAAAGCGATAGATCTATTAATGACAACTCTTCTAAGAAAAAGAAAATGATAGTTTTTGTAGAAAAATCGTTAGAAGACTCTTTTGATATATTTATTATAATTACATTTATATTCATTCATTAAATTAAGGATTTCTTTTCAAATTTATAATTTAATTAGAGGAAAATCTAATTCTATAAAACACAATGCGAAATATTATAAGTAATTTTTATTGAATTAAAACATGGAAGAGAATAGAAAAATAATTACATTACAAATTGGCATCAATAGGTCCAGATTATGTAGTAATTATTCCTCGAAAATTAATTAAGCACAAAATTATTGATCCCGAAAAACAATACAATGTTCATTTTGAATGAGTTTTTTAATTTAGATCGTAAAATTGAAGTTAGTCTTCTTCTCGATATGAGTAATTCTTTATAACACAAAATTTCAGGTTATTATCTTTTAAGATTTTGACTACTTCGGGATTATACTCTAGAAATATTTTCTTTTTTGTGTTTATTACTATTGTCTTAGGAATAAACTCAGTATCTATTTCTGGAGATTCTTTCACATAACTAGCTAGATACGCTGTTTTATTATTGTACTCAATTTTACATGTGTAGTTTAAAATATCAATTAGCTGATTGTTTTTAGTTATTCCCCTATATCTTGCTGTTATAGTTCTTTTATCATCTTCAACTTTTAATTTTTTTAATATCTTTGGCAAATCCTCCGGATGAATAATCTTTTGAAATTCCCTTTTTTCCCACTTTTGAACTTCTTCTTTAGTATAGCCAAATATTTCTAAAAATTTTTGATTAAAATATTTTATATATCCTCTTTGAATTATTAGAATGCCCATTGAAGAATTATCAACAAAATGAATGAATTGATCATCATATAATTTTGTATCGTAATTTCCACCTTCTTCAATGTTATCCTTACTAATCATAGTCCGCAAATATAATAATATTAGTTTTTCTTTTTAATTTTATTAAACAGAAAGTTTTTAGTCCTAACTATGTATAATTGTTGCTGTCTCATATTTTATTTAGAGATAAGTTTTGACTTTTTAATATTAGAGTTTTCAAATATTTTAAAACAATTTGAAAAATAAAAATTTAAATAGATTTAAGTAGATTATATATCTAGGGCATAGAAAAGCCTATAGAAAAACCTATAGATATATCATTTGATTCGGAGAAATCGAATAATAGAAACTAGTTAAAATTGAATGGATTAATCCTTGAAATATTAATGAAGATGAAAAGAAATGTCAAAAATAGAAATGAGTAAAGAATTTCTTTTATTTCTAGTAACAACGTTGAAAATGCTAAAGACTATAATAATCCAGCATGGTGAAACTATTAGAAATTATCTAGATGTTCGAGCAATGTCAACAATGAATAGAATCTTATGCCAAGAGGAAAGATTCAAACAAATTTCTAAGGATATGACAAAATTGATGAAACGTATAATTAGTAATGAAGAATTTATTTTGTATTTAGAGAATTCTAAAAAATTATCAGATAAATTATCATTAACTAAAGATTCAATAAATACACAAGTTGAAAGTGCGATAGCTGATTTTCAAATACATTTTAAAGATTTGAACGAAAAAATGGAGGAAATGGATAATACATTAAATTCTATCATTCAATCGTTGAAAGAAAATAATTAAGTTTAAGTTATATCTGTTCGATTTCTATTAGGATTCATTAGAAAGGTTATATGTTTCATAATTCCAATTAAAGAATTACCCTAAAGGGGGGCACCGATCATCAAGACCTAATAACAAGTTCAAAAACAAAATAGGGGAAGGAAGCCGAAATCTTAGTGTGCTTCTACACATTACCAAAAGACAAAAATCCAGGATGTTGATGAAAACTATAATAATTAATTCAGTATTGTAATTATAAAGAATTCATTAATTTTATTCCTCCCTCTGGCACCCCCCATCTTTTTTGTCATTTGTGATGGTTTTATTGTTACATTACTTATTTCACATTCTACGTGGTTGAGTTTATAGAGCTTGAGAAAAAAATCCAGGAACTATAATAAAAAGATACAACAAGCAATAACTTAAAAAAACTTAAAGAGTGAAAAGATATCCCAACGATTTTTAATTTTAAATCTTCATTTTAACAGCTATAATTTCTCCTGAAGCACACTCTTTTTCTTTTACAAACAATGAACAAGTTACTCTTGCTTTACGTTCCTTCATTTCCTGTATTCGAGCTCTAAAAATCCATGGCCTATTTAATGGAGTCGGTTGTAAAAATTTTACTAATAATGTTCCAGTAGCATATGTAATTACTGGTTCTGAATCTTCTTCTCTTCCTTCTGCTCGATAAGCCGCTGAAGCCACTGCATTAAGACAGTGACAATCGAGAATTGTAGCAATAATACCTCCACATCCCCTCCCAGGATATGCGCAATGGTGCCTTTTTGGTTTCCATATACAAATACATTCTTCCCCCTCCCAATAACTCTTTATCTGTAGCCCTTGTTCATTATTCCTTCCACAACCCCAACAATAGGTGCCTAATTCAGGCCATTTATCTTGAATTGCTTTATTTTCCATATAAATCTCTCTTAATTTAATTTTTAATATATCTGATTGGATTACTGAGACATTTATATTTTTGATATAAATGTCAATTTTAAATATAACTTATGTAACATCAATTATAAAGTATTGAGTCTTTAACCCTCTATTTTAAAATAAAGTCGCAATAAAATCATCTTTGATATTAACAAATACTAATGTATTCTGCATAGAATAATGCTAGAAAATCTAGCATTCCGAGACTATCAAATTTCTTGAAACAATCTAGATATTCAGGCAATGTCAACAATGAATAGAATCTTATATCAAGTCGAAAGACTAAAAAAAATTTCTAAAGATATGAAAACATTTATGGAGCGTATAGCTAGTGATGAAGAATTTGAATTGTATTTAAAGAGTTCTAAAAAATTATCAAATGAACAATAAGCAAATGAAGATTCAATAAATACGCAAGTTGTTAATCTGATAGCTGATTTTCAATTAAATTTTAAAGAATTGAACGAAAAAATGGAGGAAATGGATAATATATTAAATTCTATCATTCAATCCTTGAAAGAAATTAATTAAGTTTAAGGAATGAATATAAATTAATTTTTAGAAAAGAATATTATATGAAAGCAATTTTCAGTTTCTTATTCTTATTAGCGTTTTATTTATAAATATGCGGACATAAATGTAATTGTAGAAGTTATTATAATATTTCTTATAAGTTAAGTCAGAGGTGTAGGGAATATACCTATAAATTATTCTCATAATAAGGAACTAGAAAATTCACGAGTGAGAGTATGTTTTGATTGCCATCAGTATCATTCTGTTAGCGTGACTGATTATAATACCATAAAATCATTACATCAATTTGAGATAAATCATCGTGGACATAGAACTCAAATAGTAAATCTAAAAGAACTAAAGTCAGATGCTTCTAATGCTCCTGTTTATCACTCAGTTTAAAAACCAGATTCATTAAGTGCTTCTAAAGATAATATTAGAAATAAAATTATCTTTGATGTTGATATATTATACTCACTAATGGAAAACTTCATAGAATGATGCTAGGATATATGGTAAACAAAGATTCTCAAATTTCTTGAAATTATCAAGATATTCGAGCAGTATCATCAATTAATAGAATCGTACAAAAAGAAGAAAGATTTAAAAAAAGCTTCAAAATATAAGTTATAATATATTTAATTCTTCAAAAATATCCTTTGTAATCTGATATTCCACTGGATGATTTTCCTTACCAACATTAAACTGATATTTAAGAGTTTTCATATCAATAATTTTAATCCAATTTAAAAATGAAAAGAGCGTTAATACTTTTCTAGTATAAGTCGAATTTTTGTTTAATTTATCTTTATTAACAAAGTCCTCCATTATTGCTAAATATTCTAAAATGGTTTTCTTACCAGAATTGTAATCTTTAAAACTTAATATACTGTTTTCATTCTGCGAAAGAACGACCCAAAAATGATGTTTCTTATCTTTCAACATTTGATCAACTGAGATTAATTTATTAATATTATATTTACACAAAATTTTTCTCTGTTTTATTAAAGCTTCTTGATTCTTAAATAAGGGAGTTATCTTAAAAGTAAATTGGATAAATTTATCTTCATAATAGAAATTAATTAGTTTAAGACCAAAATATCCTATCAAACCAGCAATCCCTTTACTATAAACAAAATGAATATTACTATAAAACCCTCTATACTCAATAATAATATTATTTTCCTGAGAATACACATCAAATCTTTCAGTTAATTTATTTTGGATTAAAAATTTTTCAAATAGTCTCAAAATTTTAATCGCATCCTCATTAGTGAAACTGCTAAGTTTTAAAGTGCCTAACGCAAAATTCCTATAAGTCATATACGAGTTTAAGATTAATTTCCCTAGAGGTCGATATTTGTCGAGTTCAATAGATTCTTCAAATTGATGTGGATTAACCTTTACAAGTAGTTCATCAAAAAAATTAGTGATTTCTTTTTTAGGAACATTTTTGATTTTTTCAAGCTCGTTTAAATCATTACCTGCACTAAAAAACTTTACGCAAATTTCTAAGATGTTATTCATAAACACAGAAATGTTTTTAAATCGTTTATCTTTCGTCTTTTTAAATGTATCTTTCTGATATCTTTCTAAGTAATCTTTTATTGACTTTGAAATTGAGGCTGATAATGTAGTTTTTTTATTACCTAAATAGTTTTTATATTTCATATTCTTAGAAAAGTTATAAAAAAAATCTAATTGTTAAGTCTGAGGAATAATCAAACTCAAATAAAAGATTTTCTTTTTTTACTTTTTTAAATATATGTCTTTTTTTTTTTACGATAATCGGCTATAAAATATAAAGTTATTTAAGAATAAACTTAAAAAATTACGCATAAGAAATTAAAAAATTTTATAATATTCTTTAAATATGAATTTGCTCATTTCTAAAACGTTATTAGGAGGTTTTTTTTGAGCTATTTATTTAGATTATAATAACTTTAAAGTGCTAATAATTAAGATAAAAGAATGATCTAAAAGGGTGGCACCCATCAACAAGACCTAACAATAAGGTCAACAACAAAATAGGGGGAGGAGGGCGAAATCAGAGTGTGCTACTACACACTACCAAAAGACAAAAATCCAGGGTGTTGATGGGAGCCATAGTAATTTAAATGAAATTTATCTCTAACTTATTCCTCATTCATTTTAATAAATAAACTTATTGTTACCTAGTTAGATTTAGGATAAAACTGTTAAAAATTTAATTGTACTTTTATTAGTATTACCAAAGATATTAATTTTGGAAAAATCGCTAATTCTATATGCACTTTAACAATTTATATAACCATTATCCAAAATTCCTTGTTTTAAATAAAAATGAAAGTGTAGACGCTATGTCAATCTTGTGAAACAAATGGAGATTAATAAAAAAACATAAACTCACAAATGAACGGTGGATTCAAAAAGATTATCGATCTTTCCAATTTTATGGAGAAGACAAATTATCAAGAGAAATTGTGCCCCAAGTAAAAGATATAGTTTACGTTGACTTAAATAATATTGAAAAAGCTACTGTAACTAGTATAAGGTCAAATTATAATCTCTTTTTTCAATTTAAACCTTTTTTTAACCTAAACCATAATCAGACATTTTCTGTAAAACTCAAAATGGATGATTACCTTGAACTAAAGGATTTATTATATAAACAAATTCCTCTAAAAATAATAAAGAAATAAATAAGGGTATTCTATTTTTTTCCTTTGTTTTTATACAAAAAATCTGAAGGAATAAAAAAAATTAATAATTTTCACTTTTTTAATCTGAAAAGTTAATTCTCATAAAGATCACGAATGATAACCAAGTCATCTATATGGCCTGCATTCCTGCGATTGAGTTGCCTAATGATCATCTTTTTGGTCCCCATGGTTCAGAAGCTACAAAAAAAGTTAATTTAAACTTAGAAGAACAAGGATTAAGAAAAAAATAAAAAATATAATGACAACACCACCAAATTAATTTAACTTTTGAAGTATTGGAGCTGGAATTGGGAACACCTTCTGAAATCTTATGCAATTCGATGGTCAGTAGAAAAGATTTTCCTCTCCCATCCCCTCTCTAGCTAGGACCAAACGGTAAAAACCTTCTCTTATTATATGAATCGACTGCTCAATGCTTATCTTTCCAATAAAATGGTATTATGGGATAGAGAGTTTTCCCAACCCTCAATATTGGAAAAAATTATAAAATTAAAAAAATTTTAATTTTTAGAGATAGTCTTTATTATCTCCTCTTATTTACAGCAATTATCTTTATAAGTTGGAAAGATCTTACATAATTCAGTTATACTCCTAGTAAGATCATTATCACTACATAAATCTTGTTTACGATTTTTGCATATTATTTCAATAAGTTTATTCATTTGATTTCTTGCTTCCTCACATATAATTACCGGTTTTGGGGGTTCAAGATCAATACCACCTAGACCACCATCTCCAGATAAGACACCAGGAGTCAATTCCCTATATATAACATTGATTGTATCGATAACTGTGCCCCATTCAGTAATTTTTGGAGTACAACAAGGTTTACAACAGTATTTTCGATATAAATCATAAAGCTTGCATAAAGTCGTTATTACTTCATTTGTATTTTCAGCACAAAAGTCAATCTCTCTTTTTAATAATTCATCACATATATAATCAATAATAGATCTAATCTTTTTTTCAAGTTGTTGACAATAATCGCTTCGATATGTCGTAATAAGCTTAGCAATCTTACGGACTGTTTCATCTGAGTCTGAAATTTGTTTTAATACATTAATATTTTTAATGAATTGCTCAGAATTTTCCCTATTTGAACCTAAATTCATTTTATTCATATGTTCTTTTAACATTTTATTTCACCCGAAAATTAAGAGATTGTAAAACAATTTCTTATTGGTACTTAAATCATAAGTTAAAGATTTATTTAAATTTTTACTTTTCTGTAAAACCCATTGAACTTCTTGATTTTTAGCAGAATATAATTCTTTTCTAATCAAGCGTTTAAACAATTTAACAAAAATGTTAAATAGAAGCACCCTTATTTTTTATTTAATCTTTAAATATATATGGGCGAAATAAAATGAGATGCTCTTTAAAGAGGATCAGCTATTTATTAATGCTAGGTATCATTTTTACTTTATTTTTTACTAACATTGTTAATCCCAATACTTTACATCTATTAGCTTGGGGAGCAAAAGATGAAACTTTGAATAATGAACAAAAATGTGCGGGATTTTGGATAATTAATCATGTATACATTAATGAAAATGATCCTCTAAATAATTGGGCCACAATAGAGGCTACATATCCATGGTGCAGTGGCTCTGGAGATCATGATGACCCTTATATCATTGAAGATGTGTTTATAAATGGAGGAGGAGAAGGTATTTGTATCCATATTATGAATTCTAATGTTTATTTTGAGATACAAAACTGCACTCTTACTAATGCCTCTTATGGCATTAAACTAGATTATACAACTAAAGGATATATTTATTCAAATAAATTAAAGAATAATAATGCAAGTGGAGTTGGCTTATTTAATTCAAATGAAAACTTTATTCATTCAAACAGTTTTTATGATAACAGCATTGATGGAATTTATTTATCGGAGTCTGAAAGAAATGTAATCACTCATAATAATATCTCATTTAATGATTATTATGGAATCAGATTACACGTATCTAATGAAAATGCAGTAGTTAATAATACAATAGTTTACTCTGAGTTAGGTATTGAAATTTATGGCGATGAGAATGAAATTATCTATAATTTCATTTATAATAATACTGGAACGGGAATTAAGCTTATGGAAGCCAATCAAAATAGAATTGCAGCCAATTTTTTTTATCATAATCTGAATTCAGGTCTAGATTTCTACCAATCTGATACCAATAGAATTACCAGTAATATTATCAACAATAACTCGCAAGGCATCGTGTTATACGATTCTGATTCAAACATTTTGACATGCAATAATATCACAAAAAACAGATTTTATGGGGTTTATCTTGACAATCTAACTAATGATAATAGTGTCTCTTTGAATAATTTCATTGAAAATTGTCTAGCCCCCTCCTCATTAGCAAATAGCCAAGCTTATGATTGGGATAAGGATTCTGAGAACATGTTCTCTCAGAATTATTGGGATGATTGGAATGGTAATGGAGGATATGGTATAGATGGGCCTTCAGGCACTTTTACAAATGAGGATTCAGATCCCCTAGACAGTCCAACTGATATTTATGATTGTCCTCCTTTAGGAGATGTTGTGATTGGTCTTTCAGGTACAATTTTTCTTTTGATACTATGCATTGCTTTCGCTTCACTTGTTGTATGCGCAAAAAAACGCAAATTTATAGAATTGCGTTTTGAATCTTAAAAATAATTCAAAAAGATCAATATAGAGAGTTATAAGTAAGATAAATTAAATGAATTATTTTAAATAAGCTAAAAGAAAGTGATATCGAATGGACATTGTCATTAAACAACTTAATTCAAGCCTTTTAGATGATTTTTTATATTATTTTGACAAGGTAGCCTTTAGCGATAATCCTGAATGGTCTGGATGTTATTGCCAATTCTACCATTTTGAAGGAAAACTCAAAGAATTTTCTCTTCTCTATAAAAGAAAAGATTGGGCTCAACGAACTGGCAAAGAAAATAGGGATGCAGCAATAAAACTAATTAATTCAGAAAAGATGAGTGGATTCTTAGTATACCACTATGGAAATCCTATTGGGTGGTGTAACGCTAATTCAAAAGATTTTTATCCAGTATTAATTCAGGATGAAAATATTAATTATGTATCTGAAGGAAAAACTGCTTCTATTGTCTGCTTTTTAATTGCTCCAGAATATAGAAAAAAAGGGATCGCAAAAAAACTATTAGAATTTATTACTAAATATTATGCCTCTAAAAATTTCGATTATATTGAAGCTTATCCAAGAAAAAATGTGAAGTTCCCATATTGTGCAGAAGGTCCAATGGCCCTCTATGAATCTGAAGGATTCTTAATATATAAGGAGTTTGACGATTTCTATATAGCAAGAAAAGAACTAAAATTGTATTAATTATTTTCAAAACAATAGACTATAAAGATTTTAGATTAAAGAAATTCTGACAAAAAACTGAAAATTGATAAGACCTAATTTTCTTTTAAAAAATTTTGATTTATTTATTTGGTATCAAATGATATATATAAGGGGTTATTCTTTTTGTTTATAATACTAATTACTCTTTTATTTTTCGCAAAATTTATTTTGACATTTATTATCTAAACAACAACACCCTTCAAAATCGAAATTCAGAGGGATTATAAAATCATTTGGAACATCAGTAATGACATTCATTACTAACTTATTTACCTTAGGATTTTTCCTAAAATGGCAATTTATGATTTTTTCAAGTTCTTTAAGCGTAAATCCTACCATAAGTATGCTAAGATTGAAAACGCCACTCAGACGTAATACATTGATCATAAAAGGACATTGGTTTACTATTTTTTCTATCATCACAGGGTCTGTAGTTTCAAGATCAATTCGTACAAGAGCTAAATCAAAGGATTTTAAGTTAATACCTGCTTGATATTTAAATATTCCTGATTCTTCAAGTTTCCGAAGCCTCATTCCAATAGTTGGTTGGCTCTTATTAATTCTTTTTCCAATCTCAGAATGAGAAATAGAAGGATTTGCTTGTAGTATTTCTATAATCCTTCGATCAATTTCATCAATATTGTTATGATTCCTTAACACTTAAAACACCCTATCTTGATCTTCTGAAAAATTTTTAATTAGTAATTAGACTTTATATAAAGAAATTCTATTTCATTTTTTAAATCTTCTTTTTAATTCTTGAAAAACTTAGAAATAGCTAAATTAAAGACTAAATTAGAAAAAGTAAAACTAACAATATCATTTATTAAGAAAATGATTTCTTTTTTAAATAAAGAATTTGAGGAGAAAAAAAGAAAAAACCTAATTTTCCCTTAAAGAGATCAATCCGAAAGTACAGAACTATATCATAGCGAAACTATTAGTTGGCCAAAAGGTCATCCCTATTGAGGGGATTATCATGAACACAGGTCCCCTTCTTAAGAGCGGACATAAGTTTGAAGGAAAGGGAAATTCAGAGTCTGATTTCAATGAAAATTCCTTTGAAAAATGTCATTAGTCTGCAATAATATAGAGCTTTTGTTATTGAACTAGAAAAACCCACATACTAACCGCTTCAATTTCCTTAAATAATTTTTGAAAATGCTTTTTTGCCATATAAACAATTCTATCGTGCAATATTTCTTAAAACCCATCCGTTTATACATATTTAAACCCATCTCAGTTGAATGAAGAACTGCAGTCTCATATCCTAATTTTTTAGCCTCGTTTAGGGAAGCAAAAGTTATCGCAGTACCGATCCCTTTACCACGTACTTCTTCTAATGTAGTAACATTATGAATACCTGCAACACCTGCTTTATACAATACTAATGAAGAAGCGACAGGATTTCCATCATAATATGCTAAGAATGCACTTGCTAAAGCCTTATCATTCAAAAGTATACCTGAGAAAGCCCTGTAAAAAAAATCAGAAGGAACTTCTTTTGGAAACCCAAAACCCATTAGAATTATATCATTCCATAATTTCAATGTCTCCATATTTTCAATCTTTATTATCTCTACTTTATTTACAATTTCTCTTTCTGTGCTCAAAATGTTTAGGTTGTAAGCCATTCCCTGAAGCTTGTCAAGGATAAATCCATTTTTGATTAATAGCTCTCCCATTTTTTTTGGAGTGCTTGATGGACCAATCACCCAGAGAAAGGGAACTTTTCTCTTTTTAAAAAAAGTAATGTTTTCCTTTATTTTTTTCATAGGATTTTCTGACGAAATATGATTATCTATTACCCCATTAAAGAAAAAAAAGGAGATACCCGTTGAGAATCTGGAGAACTCCTCAGTTTCTTCATATTGATTATCTTCGAGCTCGGTATTTACCATAGATCTAAAAAATTCATAAAAATTGAACTCAATTGCATGTTCAATTTCAGGTTGGTTTGGGTTTTTAAGGATATTTATAAAATGATTCACTTCTAAAGTTTTGATTTTAATATATTTTAGTCTTTTTTTAGCATTATTAAATTTTGTCCCTATTTTCTGTGAAATTGGAATGGAAAGCTAAATTCAGCTCAAAACAAGATAAGATTTATCATTTGATCTATTTTAATGTTAAACTTATGTTTCTAAAATGTCTTTACCGCAGTTACTACAAAATTGAGCATTGATGGAAATAGGCTTACCACAATGCGGACACATTTTTTGTGGGATATGTTTAGGTAGTTTTATAGTAGGGTGTTTTTCTCTGTATTTTCTTTCGATCTGTAAAACTGCTATTCCAGTCCCGCATATTAATATACTTTCTATAATGGGTCCTATCACACCGAATCCAGCATTAAAAAAATCCCAGATCCCTAAAAAAAATAAACCGCCATGATTATAATGATCTAATAATATCATGTAAATAATCAGGGGTATCATTATTGAAATTCCTGTTATAATCCAAGTAATTCCTATCGTTCTATTTTTAAAATATCCTTTCTTGTATAAATAACCACTTATTATATAGAATATTGAGACAATGCCGATAACTATTGTCGTTGTAATTCCAAGATACAATATAAATGGATCCATTATAAAGTCATAATAATTTCCAATTTCAACTAATCCCCATAACCAAATATTAAAATAACCATAGAAAGAAGCTACAGGTGTGATAATTCCTATAATCCCAAGTATTCCACTAAATAATGGAAATAACCAAATATAGCTTTTCATAACTTTTTGTCTTTTTCGAATATTAATTATATGTATATAGATTTTCTTTTAAAAATTTTTTTTATATTATATTAAATCATACATTATAGCCAGTATCCTTTAAAGATTAAGAAAAGGTTAGGAGATAGGTAAGTATTAGTGATTAAGCTTGATTTATGTGCCAATGGGATAAAGAATTGACTTAGGCTCAATACATTAATAAGGATTTTTGCATTAATATGCAGTCCGGTCCTTACTATCTATAGATATTAAGGGATGATTTTATAACTGTTCGGAATATTGATTGGGAAATGGGTTACTGGCTAACTATTCAGAACCATATTACTCAAGCTTTTCTTTACTCAGCTGAAGTATTGAATTATCTTGCTGACTTTTGGATACAAAAACCAAGATTTAAATTTAAATATTTAGACCGCATTACTATTTTAATGTAATTGTAATTTAATTCCATTTCTCCTATGTTCTTAGATCTAAAAAAATAATAAAGATTAAGGGAGGGAAAAA
>JBHLOC010000053.1:0-6722 GCA_048940925.1 Promethearchaeota archaeon
AAAATCGAAGCTTTGTTAAATAGGGCTAAGGCGTGGCTGACCCGTCCTCGGTTGGTATACCAAGCACCCCTACCCCCCGCTTCAAGCACGTAACCATTAAGCATCTTGTTCTTTATGAGTGTGTGGAGATCAGGTTCTGTTCTATCGACAACCCAAGAGTGGGCGGATTGCATTAAGGTTCTACGAAACTTATCTGGATCCTTAATACTTTCCCCCCGGAATGATGTAGCACGTCCTCCTATTTGTGATGATCCCTCAAGGATGAGAACCTTCTTGTGTTCTATACTTGATAAAATTGCGCCAACAACTGATCCGGCTATGCCACATCCTATGATTATGACATCGTAATCATTCGAAATTTTTTTAGACATTTTATCTCCTCTTTTTTGATAATTATTATTTACCTTTATTATGTAGAAATAATTTTATCCAATATTAGAAAGAAGGAAGTAAATATACAAAAATAAACCTAAACAAAGATATAATCCTAATGATAAATTGGCTCTAATTTTTCGTCACCTCTAATATTTCTATATTCAAGAACAATATATAATATCTTCTGAAATGTAATATGATAGATACAGCTAAAAATTTACTTGTTCCTTCTTACTTAAATCTATAAAATAAATACTGCTTTTTGGTATTAGAACTCAATTTTAATTTATTATTTGACTAAATTTAATATAATTGTATATAGAGTTATAATGTTTTCAATAATTAATTAAGATCTTATTTGATGTTTTAAATTAGTAATTAAAATTTCCAACCCTTAAAGTTGTTAAATAATACAGGGATACTACTGTGATATTACCATCATAATACAATTTTTCGTGAAAGAAGGGTTTCACGAATTCTTTAAAAAAATTAGAGTAATATTTCATATAATGTGAATGAATTAAGGTAATATCAAATTAATAATAAGAAAAGATGGTTCTCACCTAGTATGAAAAATAACAAGATTGTTAAAGAGTATGCTGAACTTCAATATAATACTCATGAAAAATTGATAAATCGGATGAATCTTTGGTCTTACGGGACAAACCCAGAATCTCTGCATAAATGGATTTTTAAAAAAATTCAGCTTCAAGAACATGAAAAAGTCTTAGAATTAGGGTGTGGAATAGGTCAATTATGGCTTGAGAATTTTAAAGATGTTCCTTCAAACTGTTCAATAGTTTTGTCAGATTTTTCAAAAAACATGTTGGAAAAAGCTAAAAAAAGAGTTAAACCTCTCAAACTCCCTATTCAATTTGAAATTATCGATGCAGAAAGAATTCCGTATCCAAATCAGATTTTTGATGTGGTAATAGCATGTCATATGTTATATCACGTTCCAAATATCGAAAGAGCTCTCACTTCAATAAATCAGGTATTGAAACCGAATGGTAGATTTATTTCGACAACTATTAGCCAACAACACATGCGAGAACTAAAGAAATTTCTTTCAAAGTTTGGATTATACTCAGAAGAGCAGATGAAATTATTTAGTGAATTTAGAAATGAAACTGGGAGAGATGTCTTAAAACCATTTTTCGAAGAACTTAGGTTGTACGAGTATGTTAATCATTTGAATATTACATCAGTCAGTCCATTAATGAGATATATTGAAAGTATGTTACCTAAGGAGTATTATCCTAACTTTCAAGAAAAAAAATCCCAGATTGAGAATGCTATTATAAAGATTCTTGAAAAAAAGGCTAAATTTAAAATTACAGGAATAAGCGGTTTATTTAAAGCAAAAAAACCAATAAAGAAATAAAATTATTTCAAATAAAAGAAGAAAGATATAAATTAAAAACGCTTTTTTATCCAAATTATATATTGAATCCGTGTAACTAATAGTATACCGCCAAGTAACAATGCGATGCCAATAGACATTAATAAAGGTGATGCGGTTTTTGGTGAGATTAAATAATCTATTAGCCAAATTAGTAATAATATGATAGCTGTGATTATTAATAAGAGTCCAATATTTCTTACCCTCTTATCAAGTTTATCTAAAGCTTCCATATTAACTATATTTTTATTATACAGATTTCAGAATTGAAAAATCCTTAACGTTTTTTTTATAGATGTTTTTGAAGGTGTGAAATCTTTTTTTCCAATTTTCTAATTCTGGATTCATTTCCATTGGGGTCTATAAAATCTTCAAGGATTTTTAATCCTTGTTTATAATAATTAATTGCATTGATATAATCTTTCTTTTTCTCTGCGTTTTCTCCCGCTCCTAGCACATATTCCAATTCTAATGCTTTAATCTTTTTATCAAGTTCTATAACCATGAATGAAATTCTTCCAATATCTTGTTTGAAATCAAATCCAGTAGCTAAAAAAAGAGCTTTTTCATATTCTCTTTGTGCTTCTTTATACGCTAAAGATCGTTCAGCAGTTTCTGCCTTTCTAATAAATTGATTCATTAATTTTTCTGCTTCTCCTACACTTAATTCTTTAGCTCTTTCTTTCAATTCTTGTATAGCATCTTCATTAGCTATAATAGTAGAGATTAATTCATTATTGGCAATTCTGGTAGCTCGTACTTCTTTAAAATTTTTTACTCTATCTTCAGCAGTTTCAATTGGAGTTGGAATGATTATATTTTGTTCTAAAAGTTGATAAATTTCATACAATATAACGTTTGAGTCAATATGAACTATTTCTTGAACTTTATCGAGTAAATTATTGATAAAAAATACAGATTTTAAAGCTAAAAATTCTTTCGCAAAATCTATTATTGCTTTTTGGATCGGATTTTTTTTTATTCTTTCTAGTGTTCCAGGTAAAAATGTGTGTGTCAGAACCATAGGAAAGACTAATTTAATATTAAAAGTATCTATTATAAAATCTCTCGTCTTTGTGAACTCAAGTTTTCCTGTTTTTATATAATTTTCAATATTTTCTCGATATCTACTCTCATAATCGTTTAGAAAATCCATCACAAGACTTTTCAGACTCTCAGAAGCTTTATGATCGAGAACCAAACAAGATCTAAGGTATTGCCCATTTTTAAGTAATATATTGAAATTTTCATATTGAAATTCATAAAATAGATGGTTTTTTTCATGTTTTGTATTACCATTCAAACCATTACTTGTTTCTGAAAATGAGATGTTCGCTTCTATAAATCCTGTTAACAATTCTATATTTACACCTGCCCCTGAAATTGGATAATTCACTATAGCCATACCCGAATCTTTAGATATTAAAACAATATGTTTCAAGTTTAAAACATCTAAAAATTTCTGCCATATTAAGTCTTGAAACATTTGAAGTCTTTTTTCTTCAGAATCAATTATTGTGATTTTTATATTTTGATTAATATCTAAACCTAATTTTTCAAGCTGATTTTTAACACATTCTAAGCAGAAATCGGGATATTTCTCACAATTCTTTTTATCCAATCCGCAATCAAATCCTAATCGATTAAGTTGAAAATATACCATTAGAATCGAAGACTTTTATATATTTACTATTTCGTTAATAATTTATTAAAAGTATTTAGGGGTTATCGTAGTATTTTTCAAAATCTCCCGTTAAATATAAGATTAATTCAAAATTATTATAATTTTTCTATCTCATTGTGTATGTGATGTTATAACGAAAATTCTATTGTTAGAAATATTAAATTTAATTTTAATTTATTAATAAACTGCTTTAATCATTTTTAAATTGATATTATGAGAATTGTAATTTTGTATTAAAAATATTTTTTAATATTAATTGGCTAAGTTGATGATTATTGTTTTTAGTTTTAAAAAATTGAAACCTGCATCTTTAAGGGCTTTTATTTGCCTTTTATTCCTCTTATTCTCTATTAAAGATTTCTTACTAAAGAGTTCTATGACTTTTTAATTTATCTATATAGTAAAGGCTTTTGGAATTGCCTTTATAGCAATTTAGCCAATTGAAATTAAAAAAATTTTTTATAAGGTTTTAATTTAAGCACTTAGAATGCCAGATTTTGAAAAAGTGAAAGATAATTATCAACCTCCTGAGATTACTGCTAATTTTATTGTATTATATAAGGATGAATCTACTTGGTTAGAGGGATGGATTTCCTTAGAAGATTCATTTGAAAAGTTTCTTTCACTTATTCAGGGTGAACTCGAATATTCATGGAATTTACAAAATGTTGATATGAAAGATTATATCACTTTCCATATAGACCTTCAAGATAAGAATAAATTGAAGGAAATAAAGAATAATCAAGAATATTTGTATGTAAGACAGCAAGAAGAAATTTATCTAGTAGTTTTACATAAAGAGATTAAATATCGAATTATTGAAAATCTACCACCTGTATTTGAGTGGTTTATGGAAACTTATGACACAAGAGCATTTTAATTTATTTTTTCAATTTAAATATCCTTAGTTATCTCTTAAAGTATTTCCATTTAAAGATGACTTAATTTCAAAAAAAAATATCAAAAATTTTTTATTAGAAATCAATATCTTTTCCTATATCTTCCTTTAGTGCTCTATCATATACTAGTTTAGCTACTGCTACATCTTGGGCACTTATTCCTACAGATTTGAACACTGTAATCTCCGAATTCTTAGTACGTCCAGGTATTCTTCCTGTGATAATATCCCCAATCGATATTATCTTATCTTCAGAGATAATTCCTTCTTTAATAGGAATTATATAATCACCTGCTTCTGCTAAGCATGCTTCTTTTAATCCCGCTGTTAGTAAAGAGGCTCTTTTAATTAATGTAGAATCTAATTCTCGTGCATCTGGAGCATGTGCACCAATAGAAGAGACATGGGTTCCATCGATTACTTTATCACCTGAGAAGAGGGGTGATGTACTAGTTGTTGCAGCGACAATAATATCTGTATCAGAAAGAAGTGTATCTCCAGATTCCACAATTTCAACTTCTATCCCCAAATCGCTTTCAATTTCGGTTTTGAATTCTTCTGAGACAACTTTCTTTAAATCAAATACTTTGCATTTTTCTAATTTCTGGTTTAATCCCCAATATACTCCACTTACTTGTTTTCTTGCTTGAACTCCAGCACTATATATACCTAATATAGTGCTATTCTTTCTTGCTAAATATTTGACCGAGACTCCTGTTGCAGCACCAGTTCGCATTGCTGTGATAAGGCTACCATCCATAATTCCTACAATATCACCAGTGTTTATATCTTGAACCATAATTTTAGCTAAAACTGTAGGCATGTTATATTTTTCTGGATTTTGTTTGTACACTGAAACAATCTTTGTAGCAAGAGCATCCATTTCACCACCAATTATTCCTGGCATTATCAATGTTAATCCAGGAGCTGGGTCTGTTATAGCAATACGTTGGGGGACAATAGCTTTTCCTAAGGTTAATTGTTTATAAGCGTCTTCCACGTAATTTAACGCATCTGGCATAGTTAACAATGATGCGACATTTTCCTTTGTTAAAATTCTTACCATTTTTATTATTTCAACTCCCTTTAAGTAAAAAATTGAAAAACAATAAGATCTCAAGCAACTTATTTATATAGAATTATAAAACACCAGAGAATTTAAATATAAATATGATAAAAAACAGTCGATTCTTTCAATTACTTTTTTGATGCTTTATACATTTCTGATGTTAATTTTTTAAATACATCATTAACTTTTGTACCTGTTTTAGCACTTGTTTCATAATAAGCACATGCGCCTAATTGTTGTGTTACATTATCAGATTCCTCCTTTGTAATCAATTTTTCTTCAGACCTTACTAAATCGAGTTTATTCCCTACTAAGACATTTGGAAGCAATCCGATTGATTTCTCAACTTCTTTTTTCCATCCTATAATATCTTTAAATGTGTCTTTTCTTGTTAGATCAAATACATATACTATTCCTTTTGCACCTTTATAAAATACATGTCTTACCCACTTGAAATGATCCTGTCCTGCGAGATCCCATATCTGCAAAGTGAATAAATTCTTAATATTTGGAATTTTGAGGTGTTTCACAAAAAAATGAGAACCAATTGTAGATGTCACATTTGTGTTAAACCTCTTTTCTAAATATCGGTGAAGTAAAGTTGTTTTACCTACTCCAAATGTGCCAGCAATGCAGACTTTAAAGAAATAATTTGGGATAACCATCTTTTATATATTAGACTGTGATTTTAATTAATCGTAATTTCTAAGTATATATTCTTATCTCACTCTTATAGAATTTTGTAATAAATGATAAATAATTTAAATTTTTTTCCTATTTTATTCGAATTTATTTTTCTAAATGGATTTCTTAATTATTAATTGGTAATGTCAAGATCTAATAAAGAAATACTAAAATTTAAAAAAATCGATAAAATTTGCAAAGATTGTGGTATCTGTTCCACAATAATTCGTTGTCCTGGAGATGGAAAATGTATTGGGTGTGGTGCTTGTTTTTGGGCATGTCCTTCTCAAGCATTTTGTAAATCATTAGAAATCTCAGAACAAACGATAAGTATTACAATAAACAAAAGAAAGATAAAAATTCCTAAAGAAATAACTGTAAAGGAGGTTTTAAAAAGAGTTGGATATAAGTTTACAAAAGATCCTGAAAAAGAAGGGATTTTTACTCCTTGCGAAACAGGTGGTTGTTATACTTGTGTTGTGATTGTAGATGGACAATTTAAGCCTAGCTGTCATTCAGGACTTAAAGAGGGTACGATTATTAAAACGGATATTCCTGAAGATGTTGAACCTTTAAGAATTGTTCATGGTTTTCAGCCGCATTCAGTAGG
>JBHLOC010000053.1:6822-23612 GCA_048940925.1 Promethearchaeota archaeon
TATTGTATTTGATGATAAATGTCCTAAACCTGGATTCTTACCAAGTTTTGGATTCTCTGTGCTGATCTATAATCATTTCACAGGGAGATTCTCTTTATTTGATACAGGTGGGAATGGTAATATATTAATCCATAATATTAAACAATTTAATGTAGATGTTTCAGACATAAAAAATGTTATAATTTCGCATAATCATCATGATCATGCGGGAGGTTTAGACAAAATTCTTCAAATTAATCCTAATGTAGATATATATGTGCCTAAAGCTCATTTAAAATCTTATTTAAGAAGATATTCTAACTACAAAGTTCATGGATTCTCAGAATTAAAATTCATAGAAAATAACTTTATACTTTCAGGAGAAATCAAAGGAAATTTTATATCAGAACAAGCTGTTTTCTTGAAGACTAAAAGTAATGAATTAATTATATTAGTAGGATGTTCACATCCCGGAGTAGAACAATTTATATTGAGAGCTCAAAATATCGGAAATATAATAGCCATTATTGGCGGATTTCATGGTTTTCGAAAGCTCTCATATTTGGAAAACATTGAATTTATTGGTGCGTGTCATTGTACACAGTATTTGAAATTATTAAAAGAAACATTTCCCAATCAATTTAAACGTATTTGCCTTGGAGATCATTATCTCTTTTGAAAAATAGAAGTCTATATTAGTAAATATATGGAATCAAACGTTTAGTTTTTTCCATATATATTTCATAATCCTTGCCAAATTTTTCTTTAAGTATATTTTCTTCTAAATCCATACGATTTTTAAATAAGATAAATAAGGAAAGGAAAAAAACAAAAGGTGATATAAGACTTCTAAACGACAAAGCATATCCAAAAAAACTAAGATCATTCCGAGATATAGTGGATGCCTTATATATTTATATATCCCTTTAATTATTAAGCGATGATTTTCCTCAATAGTAATCTTAGAGCTCCCATATTTTCCAAGTAATAATCTGCTATATATTAAAATAATTCCACCAATGATTAAGAGGAAAATACCACATAGATATGTGATTGAATTATCCCAAATTCTAAGAATCTGTTGAATGAAAACGAGATTTTCTAAATATGGAAGAATTACAATAAGAGGAAGAAGTAGGAATAACAAAATAGAGATTATAGGATATTTAAATTGATCTTTTTTTGAAGAAATCGGTCTAATATTAATATCTAAACATAAAATTATATTGAAAATCATTAAAATGAGTAAGTTATTAATATTAGAATAGACCTCCTTAGCGAATATTAAGAAACCTAAATTAAGGAAAGAGATTAAAAATACTGTAGCAATAACTTTTCTTAAATAATTTTTCATTGTCAATCTTTTAAAAAATATTTAAAATATATTTACTTTAGATTAAAGTTTTATTTGAGTAGTTATAAATTTTATGTATACTTCTTTTCTACTTATTAGATTAGTGGTTAAATACTTTAATTTAGGAATACCTAAAAATTTAAATAGCAGGAATAATATTTGAAATTGATGGAAATTTTTCCAAGAATTCAGCTAGTGTTTTTAGGCGGATGGATGTTATTAGTTTGTAGTTGGTTAATAACCTTAATTCCACTTACTCTTTTACCAAAATCAGTTGTCTCGAGGTTGTTTGATAGATCTACATTTACTAGAAAACAAAAAATCCATACTATAATTTCAAAATTATTAGGACTAATAGTTCTGATTTTATGTTTTTTCTCTCCTTTAATTTTTGGGTGGGAACTTATACTTGGATTAACTTTATTTGGAATAGGAACGATTGGGTTAATAATTGCGATATTAAATTTTAAAAATACTCCACTTGATACACCGGTAATGCGGGGATTATATAGGATTTCACGTCATCCCCAAGAAGTTATGATATTCATTTATATTTTAGGCATTGTAATAGCTATAGGCTCTGGAATTGCTCTAATTATATTGCTTATCTCTCGAATCTTTTTTCATTATAGAATATTAGCTGAAGAAGAAGCTTGTATAAAAAAATATGGAGATTCTTATTTAAAATACAAGAAAAGAGTTCCGCGATATTTTTTAAGAATTCAAATTAGTGAAATAGGATGATAGAATCACTACATATTAAAATTTTTTTTATTATTTCAATACTATTATTTCTAGTCGGATTTTTTTGGCCTCTCATTTTAGTTAAAAAAAGCGGAAAAAATCCACATGGTACTCATGAAGGAGCTTCTATTTTAACCAGACTTAGTTCAGTGTCAATTTTTTTATGGTTAGGATTCATTATTTTATATTTATTTCTCAATAATACTTTAGAAAGCTTTTTGCAGTTTGATTTTTTGGCTAATGATATTATAGTTTTAATTGGTATGGTGATTGTATCTATAGGTTTTTTATTTGAAATCTTAGGAATTAAAGCACTTGGGATTAACTTTAGGATTGAACTACCTACTGATGAGACTGAACTAATTACTTCAGGAATTTATAGACAAATGAGAAATCCCATTGTTTTTGGAATTTTTTTGCTCGTTATTGGAAGCTTTTTAATTATACCAACAGGAATTACATTAATAATAACAATATTCAACATTATTACGTTTAATTCAAAAGCAATTACTGAAGAAAAGTATCTGTTAAGTAAATTTGGTGAAGCATATAGAAAATATAAGAATTCAGTAGGAAGATATTTACCATTTAGGATAGCAAAAAAAACCTAAAATATTGTTTTGAAATTATGAAAATTTTAAAACATGGTGCGGGGGTATTAGGTAGTCTTTATGCTGCGAAGTTATCTGAATTTGGCTATGATATGTCGATATTAGATCGAGATTAGCATTTAAAACCAGATGATATGTTTGATTTAGCAATGGTGATTCCAACCATTCTTTTTATGGGGAATAATGCGAAAGCGACTTTACTTAAAAATTTAGAGGGAAAAGTTTAAATATCAAAGGATAAATTATAGTATCAGTATATTTACAATACAGTAAATAAGTAAATTATACAATAAAATTCCAATTTAAAGGCGAAACCTAAAAATGAAAAGAATTTGGTATAAATATATACTATTAATCTTTTGCATATTTGGATTAGTAGGTACTTTTGGCTCAATAAGGACAGCTTTTAGTGAATTTGACAATGATGGGCTCAAACTTTCTTCAACACAACAAAAAGTGGGAATTTTAAATTCTTTTGAAGTATCGGGTTATTTCGTAGGGGTACCACATAATTATTATTCAATTATTTATAATGGACTAACGAGTAATGGTATAGATACAGTTCTTATTACTAACTATGATATTCTCATGGGTGATTTATCCACTATAGATGTTCTTATCTTAATCGACAACGTACCCAATACTGATGCTTCATTGATAGTTAAAGATTGGGCTCAAGCTGGAGGGAATATACTTTCCTTTGATAGTAGTATTTGTTTCTTAAATTGGGCGGGATTACTTCCACCAGAAGCAGAAGGAATGCCGGGGTATGGGCTGTATTGGGATTATATGTCTCCTTACGAAGGTGTAGTGATTAATGATATCCATCCTATTATGGCGGGTTATGGTGTTGGCGATATTCTCGGCATAAGTTGGTGGGGTGATGCGCAGTATTTTTCCAGTGTGATGATGAGTTCTTCAGTCGGAATGTATTATACCCCTTTAGTAAAAGCAAGCAATAATAATGACCGAGATCTTGTTGTTGCTTTAGATAATCCTTCTTATGGAAGAGTGGTACAAATTTGGAGTCAAGTGCATTGGGAAGCTCCTAATTTCCATCAGATGATTCTAAATGCCATTAATTGGCTTAGATCGCGGATGGTCTATGCAACAGTCGATTTTAACCCTAATACATTAAATCAAAAGAGCAAGGGAAAATGGATTACAGTCTATATAGAATTACCAGAAGGATCCGATGTAGATGATATCGACATAACGAGCATTTTGCTCAATGAAATTTGTCCCATAGCTGATTCAAGTCCGTCTGGGATTGGTGATTATGATGAGGATGGCATTCCAGATCTAATGGTAAAGTTCGATCGACAAGCTGTTATTGGATTATTTAACCCTGGTGAAAACGTAGAAATAATGATATCTGGAGAGTTAAATGATGGTACTCCATTTGAAGGAACAGATACAATTCGCGTTATCATTTAACGTTTAAAATCTAATTTTCTTTTTTTTTATTTTAAACTTTTTCTATTATATATAAATGAAATTTGTTTATCCAAAAGATTTAGAAAGTATATTCCTTTTATGATTAGGGAAAATTAAGTAATATTTAAATCACTTGCTGTTAAATAAGTGAGCTTATTATGGAACATATAAATAATGTATTTTTTAACAATTACCAAATCAATATATTAAATTTCATATCTTTAGATTTAATTTAAGAGATGAATTAAAATAAATAAGAAAAAAAAAATAGTTTATTTATTATTCAATTTTTCGACGTTTTTTAAGTATAAAAACCGTTACTATGCTAGCAATTGCTATACTACCTATAATTGATGATATAATAATTATGAGTTCAAAAGGGAAAGCTTTATCTTTATCTCCTTTATCTCCATTGTTTTCCTCACCATCTCCTTTTAAAATAGGTTCTATTTTTATCCATTGTGCGTAAACATCGTAGTTCACAGCATTTCTCTTATCAAACCATGTGATAATTGCTCCCCCTTCTTCATCGCTGCATATTTGAGGTTGATGTTGTGCTAAAGCTACTTTACAAACAACTACACCATCAGTAACTCCTTGTATTTCTCCAGTTGAATTAAGTCTTTGAGAATATATATCGCCCCATGTATCTCTTGAATCTTCCCAAGTAAGAATAGCACCCTCACTTCCATCGTTGCAAATTTGAGGAGCTTTTTGATCCTTATCTGCAGCACATACTACCACACCATCGATACTCCATTGCACATATCCATTTGAATTGATTTTTTGAGCGTAAATGTCTGCATCCGTTCCTCTCGAATCTTTCCATGTGATGATTGCATTTCCTGTTCTAAGGCTACAAATTTGAGGCGTTTCTTGGTCATTGTCTGCTGTGCATATTGCAGTACCATTAGCATTCCATTGCACATGCCCTGTTGAATTAATCCATTGAACATAGATATCAAAGTTCGTTCCACTTCTATAATCGGTCCATGTTATTATTGCACCGCCAATCCCATCACTGCAAATTTGAGGTTGCCATTGAGTATTATTTTCTGTACATATAGCTACACCACCATCAACCCACACTACATCTCCAGTTGAATTAATCCGTTGAGCATAAATACCTCTTGAATCCTCCCAGGTTATAATGGCACCTCCAGCTCCGTCGCTGCAAATTTTAGGGAAAATCTGATCACCACCTTCTATACAAATTTCTGTACCGTTAGCGTTCCATACCACATCTCCAGTAGAATTTACTTTTTGGGCGTAAATATCGTAGTTCTTCTCGTTTCTGTAGTCGGTCCATGTGATGATCGCACCATCAGTACCATCGCTGCAAATTTGAGGTACCACTTGAGTTTCGTTTGCTGTACAAATTTGTGTACCATTAGCTTCCCAAATCAAAGTTCCATTTGAATTTATTTTTTGAGCATAAATATCGTAGTTTAATCCGTTTCTTTTATCATTCCATGTAATTATTGCATCTCCATTTTTGTCATTACAAATTTGTGGAGATCCTTGAGTATTATTTGCTGTACAGATAGCTACACCACTATCAACCCACTGTATATCTCCAGACGAATTAACCTTTTGAGCATAAATATCACCGTTCAATCCACTTCTCTCATCTTCCCATGTGATGATCGCACCACCCGCACCATCACTGCAAATTTGAGAATACCATTGGTTATTGTTTTCTGTACATATTGCTATACCATTAGGAAGCCATGTATATACTTTAGATAATTGAGGTGTTTCTATCTTAATTGCTATTGATTTTTGAATTCTTGAAGGAAATTTTCTAATAAATGCAGTATAAATAAGGATATATGTTGTTGAGATCATTATTAAAATCAAACTTATAAGTTTGACATTTCTTTTTTTCAACAATAATCGCCCAATTTATAAGACTTGAAAGTGTTTCAATAATTTAACGATTATGTTAATAATACAGATAATTTGTTTTAAAAAAGTTTCTTTATTTAAAAGATACGTACCTTTTAACCTATGATTTTTTAATTTAGATTCAAAAAGTAAATTACTTTATTTTCTTAATTTTTTTAATTGGATTTTGATGATCTCTTGAGATTTTATAAAGCAAACATAAATATCTCTAGATTTTTGTTTTATTGTAATTGAAATAGAAAAATTATTGTAAGGTGAAATTATTGGCAGAATTAACAGAAGTAGAAGAAAAAGGTGAGATTGAAAAAGAAGAAGAACCTAAAAAGAGAGTTATAGTTCCAGAAATTTGTATGTATAACAACGAAGATAATACGGGATACCAAATTGAAATCATTTTACCTGGTGTTGAGAAGGATACAATTAAATTACAAATGAATGAAAACAATTTGATTGTTTATGGCGAAGCTGATTCAATAAATTATGGTGCATTATATCAATTATGCGGTCCTATAGAACCAGAAAAGGCAAAATCCACATATAAAAATGGTTTGTTAAAGATTGAGGTTCCATATTTAGATATATTAAAAGATACAGTTGATGTTGAAGTAGAATAAATTCTTTTTTTTTCATATTTTTTTAGGGATAACTTGAAAATTTAAATTTCTTTTTACATTTCGTGAAAGATATATCAGAAGAGTTAAAACAGCAAGCCCAAAAATCATAATAAATACATGTATTGAATATAAATATATTTCAACGGAGTATCCTGCTATGATAGGGGTTAACCCAAAGCCAATGCCAATTAATATTTCATTTATGGTTGAATATTTAGTTGAACTCTTTGCAGTTCCATATTCTAGCATAATTTTCATACAAGTTCCATGAATTAGACCTAAGAAAAGTCCTGAAATGATAGTTAGTATTGAAATATACCATATATTTCCGAGGAATACAAAAAGAAATGCAACCAAGGGAATTGTAATCATGCTTATGAGTGACGCTGTTTTTCGATCATAGATATCCATTGAATTAATCCATGTCAAACCAACGAGTTGCATAATTTGTAGGCCACATTGTATAAGATACGACAAATAAGAGGGGCTCTCAAAAGCCTTCAAAAGAATAGGATAACCAAAAACAAAAACTGATTTTGAGGTTGCTAAAAACATTATACCTATCCATGAAAATAATATTGGGTATATAATCATAGGTGTATTTGAATTAATTAACATATCTTCTTTGATATCTATATGAGAAATAGGATCTTCTGTTTGAAATTTTGTAATTTTGAGTAAGATAGGTTCTGCTGATTCTTTTTCAATGAAAAAACTAATAGGAATTAATAGAAACGATATTATCCAAGAAATAAACATAGCAAAATAATCGCTCCACGAAAATGCCCAGACAAAGCCAATTAAGAGGCCACTAATAAAACCAAAATTCCAAGAGAAATTAAAATTTTTAAAATTTCTTTTTGATCGTTCAATACTACTTACCTGTTGCCATTTACTTAATAAATTCATGCAATTTGGCCAGAAAATCCCTAAAGATAATCCCAATAATATACGGCATATTATCAAAAACCATGGCTCAGGAATAAGTATTTGAGCTCCTGTCAAAAGTGGTGTAAGGACAGAGGATAAGATAAGTGAGTTTCGAATTCCAAGCTTTTTAGTGATTTTTTGACCAAGTACGGGGGCAAAAATATACGCTATAGATCCGACAGAAGAGATAAAACCTAAAATACTCTCACGGATATCTACTACAAAATATAGATAATTTTGAAGAGATCTTTCAAAAATAGAAACATAAAACAGTCGTACAAACGCAAGCATATATATTGGCCAAGTATGATAACTTTGAGCTGAGAATTGTTTATATGATAAAGCCACAGTTTTATACCTTCACATATTTTGCAGTGAAATAATACTATCTTCAAATAGTTTTTTAAATTTAGAGCTCAGTATTTAAGATATTTATATTCATTCTGGTATGTAATCTATAAATATTAACCAAAAATAGATTAAATTATCAATACTTTTTCTATTAAAAATATGCCAGATACTAATTTGTTTTCTCAAAGGGATAATCTTATTGAACAAATAAATGAATTATTAATTTATTATGAGAAAAAAGCAGAATGTGGAATTTTTTTTATTTTGGATGAAGGTAAATCCCCTTTAGATATCATTGGGGTGTTAGATTTTTTGAAGTATAAGATTAAAAAATGGGGAAATACAAATATATTTAGTTACATTGGAAACTTATTTGAGAATAATACTGTTCTTGTTGTCGGAGCACGTGATCTTGAGGAAGCAAAAAGTATAATTATATATATGTTATTATCGAAGGTTTTAACTGAAAATAAAAAGATTGATGATTTTTTAGACAATCAAACTACCTTTAATAATCTTCAGCAATTTTTAAACACTGAATTTACTAAAAATATAACAACTGGGTATCCTGTTGACCCAACTTTAGAAAGAAAGTTAAGAGACCATTTAGAGAAATTGATTATGAGTTAAAAGAAACTAAATTTCTTTAATTTTTATTGGTTGATATCATAAACCTTATATCAATGAAATACTTACAAATCTTAATTGGTACAGTTTATTCTAATGTACTCAATTTATTTAGGTTTTTTCAATGGTAAAAGGTACTGTTAAGTGGTTTAATAGCAAGAAAGGCTATGGGTTTATTACACCTGAGGATGAATCAGGAGATATCTTTGTGCATTATACAGCAATTCAAGCCGAAAGTGGGGCGTTTAAGGTCATTTATGAAGGTGATATCGTTGAATTCGAAATTACACAAGGAAAGAAAGGACCACAAGCAAGTGATGTTGTAGTAGTTCAAGAGGGTCCTCGAACTAACTTCCGTAGCCGTAAATCATTTTATTAATAACTAGATTTATTAGTAAAAAAAGGAATTAGAAAGATTAATATCAAGGAATTTTGAAAGATTAAAATGTGTGGGAGAGGGAAATCTTAAATTTCTAATTTACATAATTTTATATCTTACAGATTCCCTTTTTTTTAAATTTTTAAATAAATAGAAGCTTAAAATAATTTCTTCAATAGAGAAGAAGAATTTGTATTAAACTACTGTAATTAAGGCAGTTCTGGATTTTCCCATCCCATAAAATTTTATTTTGCATTCATACATTAGACATTTCCTAGAAGAATTATCAAATAATTAGGGATAATGTATAAAAAAAAATAATTGGAAATTTAGGAATTATAGAAATTTGATACTTACAATTGCTATAATTTATCTACTAAATATTTCACCATTTATTGTACTTTGCCTCTCTTTTTTCGAGAGTCGCACTAACGCCTTCAAGAATATCCGCTGAGTTCGAGCAAACTACTTGTGTTCTATTTTCTAATTTAATAGCAGCTTCAAGCGAGGATGCATCAACATTTATATTTAAGGCATCTTTTGTGAGTATGATTCCTAAAGGACTCTTGTTTAATATCTGATTTGCTATGTTCAGACTTTCACTAAGAAGGTTGCTATCAGATACTACTTTTGAAACAAGTCCTATTTTATCTGCCTCTTTAGCATCGATAACTTTTCCTGTATACATGAATTCTGCAGCTCTTGAAAACCCAATTAACCGAGGTAACCAATAAGAACTTCCACAATCTGCCCCAGACACCCCTATTTTTACAAAGGCATTGCAAAATTTAGCACTTTCTCCAGCAACTCTTATATCCGCTGCGAGAGCTAGAGTTAAGCCTCCTCCATAAGCAGACCCCTTCACAGCAGCAATGACAGGTTGCGGGATTTTTCTAAGTTGGACCATCATTTGAGAGATTAATTTCTGTACTATAACAGATCTTTTTATTTTGTCATCTGTAAGTAAATATGTGTACTTCTGGTATTCTTCCGGTATTTTTCTTTTATTAACATTTTGAAAATCTTTTAAATCAAGACCTGAAGAGAATGCACGACCTTCTCCAATTAAAATTAGGACTCTTATATCCAAACTATTTTCTAAAGATTTAAGATAATCTAATATTTCCTCTGTAAATTGAAGATTAATTGCATTTAATCTCTTTGGTCTGTTGAATGTTAGAATTGAAATTCCATCTTCTCTTTCATCAACCTTTATGGTTTCATAATTTTGCATTTTACACTCCATTAATTTTATTTATTCCTTTCGAATCTTTTAATTTAAGATTATACAATAATAATTAATCTTTTCGATAATATAGAATCAGAAAACAATATTCAACATAGAATTAGTAAGAAAATAAAAAAATGTAAACTAAATTAAAAAAAAAAATATTTAGTTGAAATTAAAAGATTGTTTGTAGCATAGCTGCGTCTGTCTCAATCATACCTATATTAAATCTATCTTTTAGCAATAGCTTTTTATATTTAGAAACATCACGTTTACTTGTCATAAGTGAGTGGAATACGCCGGCATTTTGCATTGTATTAATTAGCATATAACCATTAATATGTGAGTTACTAAGATATATTTTCTTATAAGTATCATTTTTAAAAAATTTCAATTCCTCTCCTTCATATACTCCATCTGAAATTATCGGTGTCCCAAATACCTTAATAATGGTTTGTATAGCAGATCCATCATATTTTGATTTCCTTCCAATCATATTATAACCTGCAACTGCTCCTTGAGTTAATGCGTTAGTCCAAAGTAATATAGATTCTCGATTTCCTGTTAAAATATTAATAGATTCAGTAATATCTCCTGCAGCATATACATCGGGGGCATTTGTTTCAAGATATTCATTTACAATTATTCCTGAATTTGTTTTAATTCCACTACCTTGTAAAAATTCTAAATTAGGCTTAACACCTGTAGCAATTATAACAATATCTGTATCTAAGACAGTTCCATCGGCTAATTTAACATTCTTTACTCTTTTTTTACCTATAATCTTAGAAATATTATTTTCTAATAATAGATTGATGTCATTTTTTTCAAGAATCTCTTTTGCTATATCTCCCATTTCTCTGTCAAGCATTCGAGGTAGAACTCTATCTAAGGCTTCTACAATAGTAACATCTATATTTTTTTTCTTCAGTCCCTCAGCAGCATCAAGACCTATAAAGCCTCCGCCAAGTACAACTGCTTTTTTAACTTTTTGTGTATTAAGCCAATTATAAATACTATCAGTATCATTCAGGGTTTTGAAGGTAAAAACTCCATCTATATCAAGTCCCTTTATGTCTGGTACATCAACATGTCCACCTCCTGCTATGAGAAGTTTATCGTAGTCAACAGATTCTGAATTTACTAAAACTTTTTTATGTTCAGGTTGAATGCTTTTTACTTCTTTACCTAAAATTGACCTAATATTCATACGATTGAAGAAATCTTTCCCTTTCCAGAAGATATTATCTCTTTCTTCCTCTTCCAAGATGTAATGGCAGAGAAGACAAGCCGAATATGGTGGAACATCTTCTTTTGAAATCATTATGATTTCTGATTCTTGATCATATTCTCGTATCGCTTCAACACAACTTACTCCTGCGCCCCCAGTACCAATTATCACATGTCTCATTTTTCTCCTCACCTTCTTCACATGAAATATTACATAGGTGCAGCAATTGGTGGTTCTGTTAATCCAAGTGCTTTTCGTTTTTCTTCAATATGATTAATTATTAATTCTGCTTCTTTCTCAGGATCTGGCTCTACAGCAAAAGTAGCTCCAACAACATCATTAAGTCCTTGTGTAAGAAGCGTGGTAACATTTTTGCTTCCTAACACTGGAGGTATAGCACCAAGAACAGTAAATATACCTGAAGAGACGACATAGGCTCCTATACTAACTGCTTTTTCTGACATCCATTCAGGTGCAGCACCTGCAACTGGTAAGTCGCTTATGTCTACATTTAGAGCTTTTGCAATAGCTGCTGCAACATTCATTATTCTACTTATATCTACACAAGATCCCATATGTAAAACAGGAGGAATACCAAGAGCTTTTGCAATTTGTTTTAACCCTTCACCTGCTTGGTCTGCTGCTTCTGGAACCAATAAACCCGCTTTACCACAAGCAATAGCAGAACATCCTGTTTCAACTACTAGAATATTATTTTCAATTAACCTCTTCGCAAGTGTTACATGATTATAATCATGCTTTATCTTTGGATTATTGCACCCCACAAGAGCCGCAATTCCTCTTATCTTACCATCTTTTATAGCATCGATGAGAGGTTCTGCAGTTCCACCAAGAGCTTTAATAATTGCTTCAGTAGAAAATCCACCCATTAATTTAACAGGATTTTTTGGGATATTCACACGATCAGGATTTCTATTTACAAAATTTTCAACAGCTTCTTTGACTATATTTTTTCCAATCTCGTATGCACGCTCTGGTTCAAATTCCATATGCATGGCTCCTTGCATCTTTGCTTTAGGGGAAGTAGTTATTAATTTAGTATGATAACAACTAGCAGTAGAAGAGAGTGCAGGCATAAGACACTGATAATCAATTACCATTGCTTCTATAGCACCAGTTATTAATGCCAGCTCTTGTACTAAAAAATTACCTGCAATAGGAATTCCTTTTCTCATTAAGAGTTCATTTGCAGTACAACATATTCCAGCTATATTAATTCCATTAGCACCTTTTTGTTTTGCTAACTCAATCATTTCAGAATCTCTACATGCATCTACAACCATTTCAGATAGCACTGGATTATGCCCATGGACAATAATATTTACCATATCTTCTTTTAACACAGCTAAGTTTACTGAACTTTCTTTTGGCTCAGGAGTTCCAAATAAAATGTCACTAAATTCTGTAGCAATCATAGATCCGCCCCAACCATCACTAAGTGATGCTCTAAGACCATGTAATAATATGTTTGCATAATCTGCACCAACACCAATATGGGTACGATGCATAATTTCGACTATTTCTCTATCAATACTTCTTGGCCAAATGCCAACATTTTTCCATAAATCTTTCCTTTTCTCTGGTACTCGTTCAGCAAATTGGATTGTGTTTTTCACCATTCCAAATTCGTCCATTGCCTTTTCAGCTAACTCCTTTGCAATATCTTCTTTAGTTCTACCATCTAAAACAACTTTATATTCTTGCGCTAGTCGTTTTAATTTCTCTTCATCAGTAATTTGATATCCAAATGTTTTACCTTCAGCAGTTAAATGAAGAACTTCAACTATATCTCTCCCATGATCTGAGTGGGCAGCAGCTCCAGCAGCAATCATTCTTGCTAGATTTCTAGCTACAATTATATCTGAATCAGCACCACACACCCCTCGAGTTGGTTCATCTCCAAAAGGATCAATTCTACAGGGTCCCATTGCACAATTTCGGCAACAAATTCCTAGTAATCCATAACCACATTGTGGTTCTTGAGATTCTAATCTGTCCCATGCTGTATTAATATGTTCTTCAGCCGCTTTTTCTAAGATTGGTTGAGCGGTTCTATCGATTGTTCTTTCAAAAATTTCTTCCTTTATCATTTTTATTTTCACCTACCTACTTTGGTCATAGAGAGAGCCAAATCACGCCATAATTTTACTAATTCAGGAACTTTTGCTTCAATTTGCATTTCTGCTGCAAATTGTGTAGCGGTTTTAGCCATAAGTTTTCTTTCTTCCTTGATAATCTCATTGATATCTCCATATAGAAGAGCTCCCGTTTTACAAGCTTCAACACAGGCAGGGATTAAATCTGTATTAATACGCTCAAAGCAATTATCGCATTTATTAGCAACATCACGTTCAATAGAAACGCGCCAAGATGGATTAAACGTAATAGCATCAAAAGGACAAACAATTGCACACATACCACATTCGATACATTTTTCATCATTAATAAGAACGATGTTTGTATCTTTATCTCTAGTTATAGCTCCAGAAGGGCAAGCTTGTATACATGGTGTTGGGTCACAATGTGAACATTTACCAGGATAAGCCATTATTCCAAAAGTAGGCATCACATGAATTTTCGAATTAGGCAAGGGTTCTTCAGATATTGCAGTATAAAGATTTTTTGTCTTAGAATGTTCTATTGTACAAGCAATTTCACAATGTTTACACCCAATACAGTTTTCGGGCCTTACAAAAACAGATTCCATTTAAAGACTCCCTCTTTTTAATAGTTTTTTTCTTTCTTATTTTTTGAAAAGTTTTTAGTTAGATTTCTCGATTCCTAAAAAAGATAACACTTTATAAAAATATATGTAAATGAAGGTTTTTCCCAACATTAAGACCCTCTATATTAAATATATAGCTTATTTTTATATATTGAAATTTTTTATTTCTTCTTAGAGAATCCTATTAAAGGAAAGGAAATAACAAATGTTAGTCTCAAGAAATTATTTATTAATGATCCTTGATGAGGAAAAAGGAAAGCTTTACTCTCGAGCTTCGGCAGCAAAAGATCTTGGATTAATAGGAGCAATGTTGATGGATTTATATCTACGTGGTAAAATCTTGGTTGAAAGAAAAAAAATAAGAGTCATTGATCCAACCCCAACTGGAGATGAGCTTTTAGATGATGTATTGGAAATCTTGGATAGATCAAAAAAAATTAGGAAATTAAATAGATGGCTTGGATGGATTTCAAGAAGGTATAAAACATATTACTATGCCTTTTTTAAACGATTAGAGAAGCAAGAAATTCTGAAAATAAAAGTTAAAAAGACATTTAAAATTTTTGAATCAAAAAGATTTTATTTGCAAAGAGCAGAAGTAAAATTGGTGATTCTGGAACAGATACAGAATGCAATAGTTAATAATTTAAGTCCTAGTATAGATTTATTATGTTTATTAAGCTTATTGGAAGTGAGTGGGTTAATAAAGGTATATATAGCAAAAGAATTTCGAAAACAATTTAGAATTCGGATAAATGAGTTAATTTATTCAGGAAACTTGAATCCAAGAGATCAAGAAATGATAATAAGCATAACAAAAGCTATAAAAGAAATAATAGCTGCGAGGCAAGCTACTGTAACTGTTGTCGTTACTGCTGCTGTGGCATAAGTTCAATTGATTACTCTCTTCCAGAAATCTTAAAAATCTCTAAGTTCTTAATGTAATAATAAACTGATTTTAAAATAATTTTACTTTAGATATAATAGATGCTAAAGGTTCAAAGAAAGAAATTAATAATTGAAAATCAAACGGTTTTTTTCAAATCATCCGAAGACATGTCAGAATTAGATAATGAATCAATTGATCTTATTATAACTTCACCTCCTTATAACCGAGGAAAGACATATTCCTCTGATTTTGGTGAATTTCATAATGATAATATGGAGGAAAGCGAATATTTCTCACTTTTAATGAAAGTATGGAAAGAATGTTATAGAGTTGCCAAGAAGCAAGCTATACTTTTTCTTAATATTGGCGATTCTGCCCTTGATCAAGGAAAATCTGAAAAAGTAGCTTTATCAGCTGAGAAAGCTTCATGGATACGTCTACAAGATATTATCTGGATTAAAACATTTTTAGGTAAAGGGCATTATACCCCCACTGGAGGCTCTCGTCGTTTAAATAATATTTGGGAACATGTATATCTTTTCGTCAAAAATATGAGAGAATATAAAATGGATCCTAAAGCAATTGGAATTCCTTATGCTGATAAATCGAATATTGGTAGGTATTCTGATTCAGATTTAAGAGATGCTGGTAACGTGTGGTTGATTGGCTACGAGAAAACTACGGGAGCCACAATAAAAAAAGGTCATGAAGCACCATTTCCAATTGGTCTTCCTTATAAATGTATTAAATTAGTTCCTGATGTTAAGACTGTCTTAGACCCATTTGGAGGAACTTGTTCAACATTAGCTGCATGTCTTAAATTAGGAGTAAAGGGTTATGCTTATGAAAAATATCCTCGGATTAAGGTTATTGAATCAAGAATTTTGGAAGGGAAAGAATATCAAGAGAAAGAGGAAAGTTTAATCCCACATTTAGAGTTGTCAATAAAATTATTAGGAGAATTGACTTCGAACAAATATACTGAATTTCCTAAAATAAGAACAAAAATTGAATATAATAACTATAAGATACTAAATGTGATCTTCAAAAACTTAGGTTTTCGAAGTCCACTTAAATTAAGTCTAGAAAAAAGATTAAAATCCCTTGAAATCTCTTTAAGTGAAAAAGAGCAACATGCAAAAAAATATAAGCAAAAAAAATTAATGAATTAGGAATTAGTTAATTAGTCTTAATTTTAACCTTATTCTTTCTTATAGTTCTTTCCTACAGTAAAAGCATTTTCAATAAATTCTCCGACTTTCCAATACTTATTACGTGAATATACAAAAGGTTTTAGTTTTGTAATATCTGGTAATTCTTCAGTTAAATAAGATTCATCTGCATAAGCACCCTCTATTTTTCCTATAAAAAAGTCATGTCCTTCCTTGATATCTACAACTTCTTTTATTTTAATCGATTTAACGACTTTGCACTCAAGATTCAAGGGTGCGTTTGTAATCATTGGTGCTGTTTTAAGATCACCGTAAAAAACATCAAACACTTCTGATTTATCTACTTCTTTCCCTGATGTTATACCACAATAATCAGTAACCTCAACCATGCCTTCTGAAGGAGTATTAACACTAAAGGTGCCATTCTCTCTAATACCTCGATTAGTATAATGATTTTCATAAGATGAAATTGCTATTAATGGAATCTTCGATTCTACCATTCCAACATATGCTAAAGTCTCAAAATTGGGTTTACTATCCACATTTGCTCCAATAAGAACTACCGGCATAGGAAACAAATAGGCTCCAAC
>JBHLOC010000053.1:23712-25283 GCA_048940925.1 Promethearchaeota archaeon
CCTCTAAATTCAACGCGAACAAAAAGTCTTTTCATTTCACATATGTAATCCTCAAATTTTCTCAATGCTACGCACCCTGCTAGCTTATTATTAAAATAAGCTAAAAAGATACTCCCTTCTGGGAATATATAATCTCCAGGTAGATTTTGAAGTTCTTCTTTAAAGTTCTGAAATTCAAGGTCGATTCCTAAATAATCATTATATTCAATGAAAAGTTCTCGTGCTTGATCAATAAGAGCTTTAGACCTTGCCTCTTTAACTTTAAGCATTTAAATAATACTTGACAATAGAATAATTTTACAATTTATTTTATCTGGTATAATATTATTTAATTAATTACATTTAATTTAAAAAGAAATATTTTAAATAAGAATAAGACAAAGAGGAAACATGAATGGTTTTTCAACTAAAAACAATAACCATGATAAAACTCAGAATATTTCATATAACTCTCAAATTTCTTCAAAATTTCTAGAATTAATAATTTACATATTATTTCTACTAGGTCCTTTGACTGGAAATGTTATCAATGTCTTGTTTCACGTGCTTTCGGCAGAATTTGATGTGTCTCTAAGTGCGTTACTGGTCACTATACCCTCATTTATGTTTCCATTTGCGATAACTCAACTTTTCTCTGGTTCTATTTCTGATATTAAAGGTCGAGTTCCAGTATTGATTTTTGGATTAGCTTTATTTGGAGTAGCAATGATTTTAGCAGCAGTATCAATTAATTTAATTATGTATGCTATTGCAAATGTGTTGGGGGGTATCGGATTTGGTTTTATTAATCCAATCTTAATAGCCTTAATGACAGATATAACCGCACCCCCAAATATTCCAAAAAAGATGGGATATCTTGGTGCAAGTGCAGCTCTGGGTGTTGGTTTAGGTCCTTTTATTGCTTCTCAACTGATTTTAATTAGTTGGCGATCAATATATATATTATTTGTTGTTATAACCCTCTTCTGTCTGATTTATTTTATAATAGCCAAAAGACCTCCTCAAAAAGTACCTGAAGAATCAGGAATTCATGTTTTGTTAAAACAATTATCAATAGAATGGCGGCGTTTAGTAGTGATTTTAATGATGTTATCTGCATTTTTAATTGCATATACATATATTGCAATAAATATATGGACTTCAAAAGAGATCGCGGGTATTATAGAAGAGAGTCTTACAGGTGTGATTTTAGGTTTAGCAGGAGTTGGAGGAGCGATAATGGGTGCATTAACTGGATTTTTAATAAAGAAGAAGGGTGTAAAGATGCCATTTATAATAGGTTCAGTATTATTACTAATCTCATTAATAATCTTTTTAACTCTTGGTGATATTACTCGTTCAGGCGTATTTTTGATCTTTGCAATAAGTTGGATAGTAGCTGGATTAGCAGGAGGCATTCTATTTCCATTAGTGACATATTATAGTCAAGTTCTCTCACCCGATAGAAGAGGTGCTCTTGCTGGTTCAGTTACCGCGAGCTATTTTATAGGAATCGCATTAGTTCCAACGGTTTTAGCTCCTTTTTCAGATAATTTTGGAATTACAGGTGTTTATTTAGCAATTTTAGTGTT
>JBHLOC010000053.1:25383-27624 GCA_048940925.1 Promethearchaeota archaeon
AATTCAGGAAGAATTCTTGTATAGTCAAAAATTTAAGCTTTTATCATTGTCAGCATCATTTTAAACGGTTTTAATGCCTTTAGAGCATGGGGTTCATTTGCTGGCATTAATATCATTTGCCCTTGGATTAGTATGAATTTTTCTTTTGATATTGAGATTTCAACTTTTCCGTCAAATACATAAACTAATGCATCATAAGGAGCTGTATGTTCACTTAAACCTTCGCCCTCATCAAATGAAAACAGGGTAATGGTTCCAACATTCTTATCAATTAAAGTTCTGCTAACTACAGAACCTTTTTGATAGTCTAACATATTCTCTAAAGTTAAAACTTGAGGTAAATCATTTATTTCACTCATGAATTTATCACATCATTAGGAAATATTTCATTATCATTAATAGAGAAAAATGTTATTTAAGATTAAACTAGAACATGTTAAAATATACACAAAAATTTTTGAATAAATAGTAAAAAAGGATTAATAAAAGTATAACACTTAGCTATAAATAACTAGATTAACTATTCAAATAAGGAGCTGGGATATTTTAACCAATACCAAACTGAAATTAGAAGTAAAACCAGTAATTCATACCAGAACATTATCCAGATTACATTTCACCTTGGATCAGAATCAATAGACGAAAGAAATTAAGTATTCTATTTAATATTTATTCAGATGTTGAACTTAATCTCCATTCTCGTCCACATGAACCACACCGATATTTTTTTCCATACATACGTGGATAATCACTAATTATATGATTTCTGTCAATAATTTCATGAATCTGCATTTTATTCGTGTTACTACAAATAGGACATACTCTTCTAGAATATCCCTCTACAATTGGTTTTTTTTCAAGATCGGGTGGTGCTTGTTCATAAAGAAGTTCTCTAACATCCTTCAAAGGGGTTTCAACTTCTCCTTTTTTTTCTATTTCCTCAAATTGGGTTTCTAATATTATTGGTTCTACTTCTTCCTTTACTTTTTTAAACATTTCACCAGGTTTTTCAACCTCTCTAACGGAAATTGTTGTTTTAGCTTCAATTTCTGTAGGTTTTTCTCTAAGAGCTATATCTGCTTTTTCTATATGAGAGATCTTTTCTTTCAATGAGGAATTTTCTTGTTCTAGCTTTGCAATTCTTAATTTTAAGTTTTGATTTTCATACTTTAATCTTTCAATTTTCTTCTCATATTCTTCACGAGACTTTTCGTTGATTTCCGTCATATTATTCTATCTCTGAATTTTATATTTTTTTAAATTTAATATAAAAAGAATTTATTATCAAAATAATAAAGCTCAAATTTAAAAATCTTAAGGAAATCAAAATAAAAAAATATTTAAAAATAAGTATAAGGATTTGAGAACTCGATTCTAAAAAAGATTTTTAAGTATTCAATTTATTTATTTTTATATTGGTAGAATATACTTTTGGGAGAGAATCAAATTGCTATTATATAATATTAGTGAGAAAGGAGAATTAATTGAAATAGATAAATGTGATTTTGAGGAAAATGATGTTTATCTTGTTGATGATGAAGAAAGAAATACTATATACATTTGGGTAGGACTTACAGTAGCTCAAGATAAAAAAGATATTACAGCGGATATTGCAAGAAAAATAGATAAAGAACGTGGCGGATCAGCAAAAATTTTAATTATGAAGCAAAAAAGAGAATATGGTTCATTTTTAGCTATGATGCACGATCTTAGAAGAGGTAGAATTCCAGGTAAGACAATTGAGCGGAGACCAGAACTTTTTTTGAGGAAACCCTCAGAATCTATTCCCGCTTCTATTAGAAAGGAGCCTCAAAAAGAGAAAAAAGTTGCGCAAGGTTTTATTCCGATTGAATCCGTTAAAGTGAATGAAACAGTTAGAGAAAAAAAGATTGAACCAAAGACACGAATAGAAAAGTGGTTAAAACAACTTAAAAAGTATAGAAGTTTTAAGCCAGAGAAAGTAATTGAAGAAGAAAGTAAAGAAGAATTAGAAAGATTTCAGAAACTAAAAGTGCTTAAGGAACCCAAAAAACTGAAGGAAGTTGACTTACAAACCCAGGTTAAAGAAGCTGCATATTACTTTTCTCAGAAAGGATACACTTATGATGAACTTTGTTGGTTATTAGCAGAACGGATCCAGAAAACAAACCTTGAAATGCCTTCAATCGAAGATATTAAAAAAAAAGCGGAAGAAGTTTTTAATTCAGAATGCAATTACGATGAGCTCTGTTGGTTGATCGC
>JBHLOC010000053.1:27724-32952 GCA_048940925.1 Promethearchaeota archaeon
CACCCACATCCTTTGCGCTCTTGTAAGATAATTGCCATAGTTGGACAATTTCTTTTACAAGCACTACATTCTGTACAACGGTTGGATTCATACATTTCAAATTTTCCTGCACCATTTGGTTGGGGAATTCCAAAAGGACATACTTCTGCACATATACCACAACCCGTACATAAATCAGGATTTATAAAAATTTTTAGTTTAATCACAGGTATATTGAGTGAAGTCGCTTTTAACGTTATTTTTACCACCTTTTATTTTTCTCTTATTTAATAAAATAACTTATTTTATTTATTTTATTAGGTTTTGAAATATTAATAAAAAATGAATCCTATTGCCAGGGTTAAAAGGCCTATTATTAATAAAATTATATTTATTTTACTGAAAGTTGGGTATTCATCTTGAATTTCTTGCGGGCTAGTAGCCATCGTAAATCCACTAAACGACATTGTTGAGAAGAATGCTAGCCAATAATAGAAACAGAGACACCATAAAATAAAGGGTAATGAGCCATGTAAAAACCAAGAAATGCTACTTAACACTAAAACATTGAACACACCAAAAATGATACCTTTAGTAATAAAATGTCGTGTGAAATTTGTTATTGGCAATAATGTAGCAATTAATGCGTTGGTAATAGCAATCCAGAGCCAAATTTCACCTACAATCCACAATTTGTCCAACCATCTGGTATTAAATAAAGTTAGTCCTAATAAAAGTAAAACTAGAGCAATACTCGGCCAGAAAAATATCTTACGATATAAAAATGTCGTATGTGTTATTCCAGCTCGAAGACGATGAGAAGCTGTAAATCTTGCTAATTTCATTTTATCAGGTTTACGACTAGGTCGTTCTTTTAAAAATTGTGGTAGATCTTTAGCCCAAACAGGACCATATAAAATTCTAAATGGAAAGTTAGGTGATTCACTTGTAATTATAGGAGCTGCTACACCTCCAGCTGAAAGTTGAGGAAGAATTAATGTTTTTTTTTTAGTAATTTTTTTTATGTCAGTTGCATCGACAGCTTCAATGAGTTGTTTATTTCCAAAATTACCTCCTCGGGCAGCACACCAGACATTTATTCCCTTAGAGTCTACACATAATACCCAAGCATCCATTCCTTTAAGAGCTCGCATTACCTTAATATAAGTATAAATATAGTTAGCAGTTACTATAATAGGAGATGTTTCATCCGGATTTCCAGATTTATAAATTCCTGGTTCCATTGGAACATGATCAACTTGCCCTGTAAAAATACATCTATAAATTTGTAATTGAGATTTTAAACCCTTAAATTTTTTTGGCGGTGGATGATAGTAGCCAGGTTCATCTTCTTCCAAATCCTCAATTTTTTGTAATTCTAAAGCTCTAATTGAGCCATGTTTCCATTTCCGTTCAGTGACGAGTTTAAATCCAATTGGTTTTATATAATTAAAGAACCACTTCACTAAAGAAGTACTTGATAATTGAAGTCTTCTTAGTTTTTTCCTATACCACCATCTTTTTATTTTGAATCTTAATTTCCAAAATCCTAAAGGGATAAATTCAGCAGCGATGATTACTCTTCCTTTTGGATTTAATACTCTCCATGCATTTCTAAGAAAATTCTGTTGTTCAAATGGTCCAATTTCAGAAAGCATGAATGTACTGACAACCACATCTTTAGATTTCTCATCAGCGGGTAAATCGGTAATTGTCCCTATTTGATAGATTAATTTCACGTCTTTTTCTGAAGGATAATTTTTCATAGCAGTATTTATCATTTGAAAGTTTTTATCTATTGCTATAACATCATTACCCTTTAGTGCCATTTTAGCTGCAAGATTACCCGTGCCACAGCCTACTTCCAGTATAGCTTCAGAGGTCCCGATTTGTTCTACAATCCAATCTTTAACTTGAAGATTAACTCCTTTCGTTAAGGCAGTAAATTTTTCATCGTAAGATTCTGGTTCCTGTTCTAACTTTCTCATGTAAGTTACAGCGATCTTAATCACACCATTTAAATTTTATGAAATTTTTTAGGCGAAAATTAGAAGTTTATGATATTAGATTAATTTTTTCTTTTAGAATCTAAAATTAATCTTTATAAACAATGGTCTCCTAATCCTTTATATTTAAAAAATTAGATCAAAAATTTAAGACTCTAACTGAAAAGTATATTTGAAACAAAGGTATTTAAAATGAGTGAAAATGAAAAATTAAGTGATGAAGCATTTTGGATAAAGAAAATTAGAGAGCATCGATATGCATTTATCGCATTAATTATTGCGGCTGTTTGCGCTATTACCGGAGTTCTTTTAACATTATTTTGGGTTATAGAAGAAAATCCTTTTGTTAATCCCCGAACCGGTACATTTAACGATTGGACGTTGAATTATGTTGTTGGTTTCATTATCTTAACCATTTTATGGGAATTGTTATTTGTAGGAGTTCCATCGGGTTTATTCTTTGGCCTAGGTGGTTATTTATGGTGGCGCAGATTACCTGAAGAAGAAAAGGAGGAATTCAAAACTCGAGAGAAAAAAGAAAAAGAACGTAAAGGTGTCAAAAGGGGTGGAGGCGGTGGCGGATTTGGTATCGTTATGTTTATTGCTTATTGTATTTATATCGGTATAGATGGATATTATAATAAAACCTTTGGTAGTCGCCCTTTTACTTATTGGATATATTCATGGTTTTTAACCTTGATGTGGATGGTAATAGTTCTTGGGATTCCAGCAGCAATAATTCTACTAATTGTATATTTTAAAATTTGGAGAAAAAAATAAAAAGCATTTTTTTTCTTTTTTTTTTTTTTTGAATAAAATAATAGTTTTAGTTTAGAAAGAACAATTTCGAAAAATTATTCCAAAACAGGTTGAAATATGTTTTTTTCAATCAAATCCATAATGTGTTCAATATCCTTAGGTGAACATGTGTTTTCGGGTATTATTGATGCAATATAAAAATATTTTTTCTTAGTTTGCTTCATATATGAAACTGCTTTATCGATATAAGCTCTTTCATCCTGTTTGATTTTAACATTTTCTGAGCTTGTTTTTGTAGCTAATTTAAGCGGATATATAAATGAAATATTAAGATGTTTTCTTAATAATCCTTCCATTCCTTTAAATGGTTTAATATCGCCGTTAAAATTATCTATAAAATTTCCATATTCTTTATAGATATCATAGGCTAAGTCTTCTAATGAATATAAAAAGTTTATTGAGGGAGATTCTTTCATAATCAGAATTAATCTAAGATTTACAAATTCTGTCATAATTACTATTGAATTTGCATATTCCAGTTTGATAGTTTGAGACTGATCTTCGATTTTAATTAACTCAATCCCAAATTGGTGAATTGCCTGTAGAAATCCCGATATTAGTGTGCCATTCATCTCTTTTCCTGTAAATTTTCGGTCATATACACTTAATCCAGATTTCTTATCAGTAACCATGAGGTAATCTAGGTTTAAGATATCCATGCATTTATCATAGATTTTTTGTGCTTCCTCAGCACGTTTTGTTCTTATAGATTTAACTACTCTATATGAAGCGAAACTAGCTATTGTTGCTCCTATTGAAGCAACTACAATTAAAACGATTAAAAAGGGATTTATGGGCTCAGAAGGTGTGGGCTCTGGAGGAGGAGGTTTAGGAGTAGTAATCAAGATTTCTTGAGATTGAAAACCTGCATCAGTATTATTATTCCAATAAATTTTAGCAATGTAAGTGCCGTTAAGGTATGTTGTCGGAATATCGAAAACAAAAACAATTCCATCAGAGGTTACTTCTTTTACATCAATTATTTCAGAAAAACCCAATGTGTTAGTTAATACAAACGTTATTTTGCCTTGAATGATTGGGGGTACAACAGAAAATTGTAATTTTTGACCTGTCTCCCATTCTTTATTGGGAAAATTCAATGTAAAATCAATATTTGGAGAATCTGCTATGATATTCCATTCAGATCCATCTACTATAGTGTTATTGGGAATAATTATGAACCCATTATTTATATCAATATTTACTAATGAGGTTACATTTTCCCATATATTGGATAAGTTTCTAAATATAGAAAAATTGTACCAACTCTTTGGAATATCAAATTTTATATAATAATTTTCTGAGATTCTACTTAGTATTGGTGAAATAGACCAATGATTCCGAGATTCTTTAATATTTACAAGACTATCAGTTAAAAACTCATTTGATAAATTTATGGAATAATTATAATTGAAATTTAACGTTAAAGATCTATTTATTTTGATGGGAATATTAAGGATGATATCCTCATTAATATATGATAAATTAGGAATCTCTAAGATGCCTCTTCCTGAAATTGGTCCATCAACTATTTCATAAGTAGCTCCTTCAAATTCAGCTGTCATATTGATTTCATTAGGAAAATAAGTTCTGTCAACCCTCTGATTTAATTTATATAAGAAGCTCGTATTTACAATACTAGGTTGCCAAGAAGGAGGTGTTTTAGAAGAAGATGTGTGTAGATATGGAATTTGAGGATCTTCATTATCTACAGCCCAAAAATATTTCGCATCTACACTTTCTGATAAATCAGTCCCATTCATAACTAATGAATAATTCCCGATTGAAAGTGTAATTGGATTCGACGAAAAATCTTGATAATACCAATCTAAATCGGTAGATATATTTAAATCAATAGATCTATAGATGGTATTATTAGGGATATAATTAATGTTATCAAATCCCTGTATTTGGAATTTAATTATCTCAGTTGCTTGTGGACTCATATATGCCTTTATATAAACTCCAAATATTTCAGTAACTTCTGAAATTTTTAATTGTGTTCCTAATGCGAATGTTCTAAAATTAATATTTTTATTCCATACTATTTCATACGTTGTCTCAGAGTCTTCAATCGATTTAATTTCACTACCGAGACTTATATGTGAAAAATTAACTTGAATATTAGATATTGACCAATTTGCCTCAGGCAACTGAATATCAATCGAACTTGAATTAAAAATTTGACCTGAATCCTCAGCAAATTCTTTTATTGCAAATTCATCAGTTATTAAGAGAGAATTTTCATTCAATTGAGCGTAAGATGGATTTACAATTTGAAACAAGCATAAAAATAAAATTGAAGTGAATAGGACAGCAAGAATATAGATTTTTCTATTATTTTTTTCCATTATACCATCAATATTTATGTCTTAAATATATAATTATACCAGATTGTATCCTTTTATTCCATGTAACCTATTA
>JBHLOC010000083.1:0-7609 GCA_048940925.1 Promethearchaeota archaeon
GTTAAAAGGCAATTTTGCTTTTTTTTATTATAACCAAATTTGTAAAAGAGGGTGTTCACTAATTTCAGAAAAATTATGGCAAAAGGTCGCGAGAAATTTTATAAATGCCGGAGTGATACCATTTACTGTTAATGATACACTCCTAGAGATACTTAAGCTGCTAATAACTGAAGAACAAGCAAAACTACTTCTGATTTTTAGGAAACGTTCCTTAAATATAGATCAGATCAGAGCTAAGACCGAATTAGATGAGGAGGAATTAAATAAAATGCTCAATGAGCTTATGTATAATGGAATTATCTTAGGACTTCCGAGTAGTACGACTGGTATAATGGTCTATTATTTAAATCCTCCTCTACCAGGTCTTTTTGAATATCCATTTATGAAAGGCGAAACTGGTGAACGACAGAAGAAATTGGCTGAGCTGTATGATAGATTTTTCGATGACATGGCGGAATGGGCTCAACCATATGATGAAATAATTGCGACACAGTTCAAAAATTCAATGCCAATAGATAGGGTTATTCCGGTAGAAGAAGAGGTTGAGCCTGGCCAAGAAACGGTATTACCTTATGAAGATATAATAAAGATTATAGAAAAAAATGATATTATAAGTGCAAATCACTGTTATTGTAGGATTTGGAAAGAAAATCTTAATGATCCATGTAAACTAGGAGTCTCCGATATAAAATGCTTGAATTTTGGAAAAGCAGCACGATTTCTTATAGATTATGAGTTTGGAATACCAATCTCAAAAGAAGATGCAATTAACATGGTAAAAAAAGCGGAAGATTATGGGCTTGTACACAAAGCATTTCACATTAAACAAAATCCTGAATTAGATGAAACAACTATTTGTAGTTGTTGTACGTGCTGTTGTCAGACGTTTCAAATCCATAAACGAGGGATATTTCCTTTTTATACATTTACATCCTATATAGCAAATGTAGATGAAGAGAAATGTAAGGGTTGCGGAATCTGCCTAGAAAAATGCCCTGTAGAAGCTGTCGAACTGATCAATAATTATTCAATAGTGAATAAAGACAGATGTATAGGGTGCGGACTTTGTGCTCATCATTGCCCTGAGAAAGCAAGGTCTTTAGAAAGAACAGGATTAAGAAAAGTATTTATCTCTGCTCCAAAATTAGCTAAACTCTAACAGATACGAATTTTTTTACTGACACGTTCTGAGCTTTTTCAGACTCATCTAAATTCTTGACAATTAAAAAATTTGAAGGAAGAATTAGAAAAAAATTGGTAGATCTCAATTAAATATCTTCACTATTAACGTAATTTTTTTTTTTATAGATTGAAAAAGAAAGTTGTAATTTACGTTTATTATAGTAAACCAAATGAAATAAAGCCACATATATTATTATCTCAACCTTTAAAGTTTTGAATTTTATCCTATATTTTAACAATAAATTAAGTAGGTGAAATTTTTGGCAAAAGCAAACAAAGAAATTTCGAAGAGTAAAATAAATATGACAAAAATTACAGCAGAACCTGGAAAGCAAGAACTTTTCATTGAAAGAGAGTTTGATGCACCACGAGAACTTGTTTTTAAAGCCTACACTGATCCCGAACTATATGTCCAGTGGCTTGGTCCACGAGGTTATACCATGAGACTTGAGACCTTTGAACCGAAAAGTGGTGGGAGGTATCGCTATATTCAACAAGATAGTGACGGTAATGAATTTGCATTCCATGGAGTAACTCATGAAGTTCTTCCACCAGAAAGAATTATAGACACCTTTGAATATGAGGGTCTTCCTGAAACAGGTCATGTCATTCTTCAAAAGGCGATATTTGAAGAATTGCCCAAAGATAGAACAAGAGTAATATCACAAGCTGTATTTCTGTCAGTTGTAGATCGAGATGGTATGATTCAGTCTGGTATGGAAGTAGGGATTAATGAGGGTTATGAGCGTTTGGATGAACTTTTGAAAAAATTAATGTCAGAATAATTTTTTTTTCCTTTTATTTAATATTAATTTCTGTCTATTGGACTTAACCTATTAAGTTTTTTGAGAATTTCTTCTTTATTAAATACTAATTTCCTTTCTTAATAAAATAGAGAGTGATATACTTCTCTTAATTGTTTTATTTAAAAGTGAAATTTATTAGCATTTTGCTAATCTTGGTATTAACTCTTCACTATTCAATTGAATTAGGACTCGCTTTTCTTAACACAGATTTCAAATTATTAATAAACATTTTGCAATAATTAAAAAAAATGGTAAATCGGTTCATTTAAACTTTTTAGTTTAAAATTATCACTAATAAAATCTCTTATATTTTCTGGATTTTAATTTCAATAATTTATTTAGAATTATTCGCAAAAAAAAGTAAGAATGTATAATAAACATAATATAACACATAGGAAAAAAGCCTTATCTCCCTAAAGTTTTAAACCTTTTCACTTTTTTTCTTAAAATACCTCAGTTTAACCCTATTACTCTAAAAATAGCCAAAATATTTTCTACCAGAATTTTTGAAGTGAATTTTTCATAATACTAAGGTTTATTAAATTTAAAAATATATCTTACATGCTTGAACAGAGATATTTCAAAATTTCAAGTATAAAATTTAAATTTGGTGAAAGTATGGCTAAAAGAAGGTATGACAATAGAACGATGTACAAAGCCACTTGTTCCGACTGCGGGAAGGAGTGCGAAGTTCCATTTAAGCCTACGGAAGGTAGGCCTGTTTATTGTCGAGAGTGTTATAGAAAGCATAGAAGATAATTGTTTCTATTTTTTCTAAGTTTTGGTTACAACCAAAAACTTATTTTCTAACTTTTTGGGCATATGGATTATATCTTCCGACATGAAAAAATTCCATCTTTTCATATTTCTCCCAGAATCGATAAACTTCATTACACATTTTCGATATGTGCGGGAATTTCTTTTCCATTTTGTGACTTATATATAAAAGGGTTATAACATTAATAAACTCAATAAATTTAAGATCATTATTTTATGAGCAACATGGATAAATTAGACGAAATATCACAAATGATAGAAGGATTGAAAGAGATTAAACAAAAAGAGAAAAAAATAGTACCTAATTGTGAATTCTGTGGTAAAAGCATCGTAGGAAGTAATTGGAATAAGGAATATCATCATATCAACATATGTCAGGAACCAATAAAACGATTTTTTTGTTCCCGTCAATGTAAATTAAGATGGATTTTTAAAATTTTATGACTTCATCTTAAAGTTGAATCTGAAATATATTTCTTCAGCTTAACAAAAATGACAGTTATTATCGAAAGTAATTCGGAAATCCTTGGTGGAAAACCTGTCATTAAAGGAACCAGAATTCCTGTTGCTTTGATCTATGAATTAATTGGATTAAAGTATTCAATAACCGAAATATTAAAAGAGTATCCACATCTGAATCGTAATATTATTATCACTCTCCTTAAGATTGGGAAGGAAGCAAATGAAAATTTATTCAATGTTGACATTGATGAGATTATAAATAAAGATGTTTAATTTTTGAAATTCCTTCTTGAGAATGTGCCTCTCTCTATTAAAAATTTATTTCATGATTTAGGTTTTGATGTCTTCACCTTATATGATTACAATATATTAGGTATTCAGAATGGTGAAGTAGCACAACTAGCTTTAAAAGAAAAAGCTATTATTATTACCTTAGATCATGATTTTCTACAGTTTAATAAAAGTAAAAGTTATAAGAGAAGAATTAGAACAGAATATATTAGACTCTGATTAAAGTACTGCATTGAAATCCTGAGATTAAAAAAATCACGAAAAATTTTAAGCAGGAAGATTAATCCCACATCTTTCACATATTTTTACACTTTCTGTAGTTTTCCAATCACAGTTAGAGCATTTAATTATTTTAGGTTCTTGTGATTCTGGTTTTGTTTTTATCCAGATTGGAAATACATCTTCTTTTTTCTTCGCAATTGTATCAAGAGTAAATTCATAACCACAACCACAACAAACAAACTCATTTTCATGTATTCCACTTCTTCTTATATTAGTTCCACCATCGATAGGACATCTTAATCCTTCCTTCATTTCTTTCCTTTCTTTTATTTCTTCTTTTGATTTTTTATTATTGCAGAGATTTTCCCAGTTTTTCTGATTTTCTTGTTCTTTCTTAAATCTTGTCACTATTTCTTTCTCATGTGGACATAATACTGAATCAAAAAATTCTATATTATCTCCACCTCCAGAAAGGAAAGATAAATCACAGCAATCATTTTGATACCAAAGACATGAACCATCCGTTCTTCCAATAAATTTTCTACAAAATTTTTTATCCGTTTTCTCTTTCATTTCCATACTCTTATTATTAATCTACTTATAAAAATGTAGGGATTATACCTCTAAAGATAGTTTGAGTATATAACTAAATGTAATTATCCCAAATACTAAAAAACCTAATTCTATTAATAAAACAAAATGATTTAGCTATTTTTCCATCAAATTTAATTGCAATGAATATTTCAAAATATTCTGTCATTTTTTAAACGCTTTTATTTTTAAATTCTTCTTCTAATGTAGGTAAAACTATATTTATTATCTTACTTGCAAGTTCATGTGGTTTAAAACCATATTTTAAGCAGATTTTCCTAAACTTCTCATGAACTTCTTTATAAATTTTTAATTGTGTGAAACTTTTATAATAGTCCTTATAGTATTCCCGCTGATATATTTTATTCCTAATCTTATTGTGAACAGATATCTTGAAAATATAATTTCTAAATTTTTTCTTTTTATTTATAAATTTTTACATATTTAATTATTTAATTAACCTATTAGTTTAGATTCATTGCTGAAGGAACTCAGTATTTTAAAAAGAATAAAAGATTTCTAAATTCATTATAACCATCTACATATTTTCTCTTTTTCTCATAAACTTTACAAGTGGAAATATTAACAATAAAAATAAATATTGAGGTATCTACTATTAATATGAAATTTAAAATGCCAAATAATAAAAAACAAGGATGGAAAAAGAGGGAAATCTTGATAAGACCGTATACTCCACAAATATCTTACCACCGACAAGAAATTAATGCAAGAAAGCCGCTTCCTTTATCTGAAATTTCACCTTTTATGCGTAATCAATCTGTGCATAAAATAGATGCGCCACGATCTGTAAAAGACATTATTGCGTGGTTATTGGCATCATTATGGCCTTTCTAGCATTAAAAATGATTTAAAAAGAAACTTGATTGTAAAGAAAAAGTGTAAAAATTTCCCGAGAATAAGGAATCTGCTTAATTTTTTTAAATTAAAACGATATAAGAGCAATTAAAAATGAAATTAAATGTGGATGCAAATATCCTCTTTGCTGCCCTAATAAAAGAAGGATTAACTGCTGAACTCTTGCTTAGTGATAAACTCCAACTCTTTACACCTGAATTTTTATTAACTGAATTTTCCAAATATAAAGATCTAATTCCTAAAAAACACATCGTAATGATGAACAATTTAAGCATTTCTTAGATTTATTAAAGGAACAAATAACTTATGTTCCTAAAAAAGAAATAATACCATTCATGGATAAAGCAGATAAGATTTCTCCTGATCCGAAAGATACTACTTATTTGACTCTTGTGATCGCAGTAAAAGAAGTTGAGAATAATAAATAACTAATAAATTTTTTTTTAAAAGGATTTTTCATCAAAATTAAACGCTGAATTAACCTTTTCAATCTGATTTTAGTATGAGTTAGAAAGAAAAGCTAGGAAGTAAGTTCACGTTTTTCTAAATAGTTTCCATATTTCCACCAGCGATAACAAGATTTTGCTGCTGCTGCTGTAGATCGATATGCTACAAATCCATTTGGTAGAGCTCTAGAACGAAATTCAAGGTTCATTTTTATTCCTTGCTCAAACATATTCATATTATCGGAAACACACATTAACAATTTACCCGAATTAGGAGGTAAAGCATTAGAGATTCCTTTAATATACTCATCCAAACTATTTCCTCTTCTAAAAATAAGAAATTCTGTAGGAATTGCCATAATTATCGAAGAAAATTGAGGTTCATCTGCCAGCATTTCAATTATTTTAAAAGTTTGTTCCAAACTATTCTTTCCTCCAAATTCTAATGGATTTTTTAAATTAGAATTAACTTCTGGTATAAATTGGTTGATTTTTTGTATCAATTCCTGCGATAAAAGAGGCATAATTAACCCATTACGTTCAACTTCGTCAGTACATTCCACTGCTGTACCTCCACTCATTGATAGTACAGCCGTTCCCAAGGTACGTGGAATAGGATAAGTAAGACATGTTTGCACCATATCTGTTAACTCCACAAAATTATTTACTAGAATTACCCCAGTTTGGCTTGCCATTGATTGCCATAATTTATAATTACCTGCTAATCCCCCTGTATGACTCATAACTGCTTGATGACCAGTTTGAAACATCCCACCTTTCCATATAATTACAGGTTTCTTTGCAGTTGTCTCTTTTAGCAATCGAACAAACTCGTTTCCGTCTCTTTTAATATTTTCAATATACATTGTTATTACTTTTGTTTCTGGATCATCTTTAAAATACCGAAGAAAATCAAGTAAATCCAAATCAATTTGATTCCCAAGAGAGACTACCTTTGAAAAATTATAACCTAATGACGGTGAAAGCATTCCATGAGTAAATGCAATCCCACCACTTTGTGATATGAAAGCCACTTGTCCTGCATTTGCTAATTCTCCAAGATCTTCTAAGCCTTCAAAAAAATTAGAATCAGTTTCTTTATTTTCAGTATTGGCTCTTTGAATTGTCCTCATTGGCATTAAAAACGTGAGTTTTGATTTTGGAGCGATCACTCCCATGCAATTGGGACCGAGGATACGTATGCCATATTTTGAAGCGACTTTGATTAGTTCTTCCTCTAATTTTTTACCTTTTTTATCAAATTCAGAATCTAATTCAGAAAATCCGCTACTAAATACGTGTGCAAATGGAATTCCTTTTTTCCCTATTTCTTCAATAATTGAAGGAGTTATTTGTGCAGGTACAGCTATTATAGCAAGATCAACCGGTATATCGTCTGGTATGGAAGACACAGAATCATAAAACTTACATCCCAATAAATCCTCACCAGCATACTTCGGGTTTACAAGATAAATTGGATTCGGAAATCGAGCAGACTTCAATGCATAAACATATTGAGTTGCTCCAGAGGGGTTTAACTTTGAAACACCAATTATTAATATCGCACGTGGATTAAAAAGTCGTTCAAATGATATATTTTCTCTCGTGAATGGAAGATTTTTAGCAGATATTTTAATTCACCTTTCAGTATTCCAAGATTTTCGATATATAGACTCTTAAAAGTTGATATATGAAAACTATTTTTACTAATTATAACGCATTAAATAATTATACATTGTTTTTGATTTTTTCCTATATACCTATCTATATCTTATTAATTAAGTTGCGAAATAAAATTATTATTTTAATTTCGATTATTAGAAGAGAATTAGTAATAGGTATAACAACGTTACTATTGAAATATATTTACTTTTAAGTTTGGAATTTTAGGCATACTGTCTAAAGACTTAACTAGTATTGGTTATATACACTTTATATTATACGATTTTTTAATTC
>JBHLOC010000054.1:0-32110 GCA_048940925.1 Promethearchaeota archaeon
CGGTGCCAGAGGGTACATTTGAATTTCCTGAGCAGGAACCCATAGATGATCAAGAACAAGAACCAGAATTTGAGGATGTACCAGAGTGGGTTCCCCCAGAAGATTTAGCGGGAGACAATGATCCTGAAATTCCTGTTCCAGAAGGTATTTTTGAGCCTGCTGAATCAGAACAAGAACCAGAATTTGAAGATATTCCAGAATGGGTACCCTCTGAAAAATTAGCGGGTGATTATATACCTGAGATTCAAGTGCCTGAAGAAACGTTTGAACCTGTAAAACCAGAATCAGAACCAATTGATGATCAAGAACTTGATTTAGATTCTGAATATGTACCAGATTGGGTTCCTCCAGAAGAGTTAGCGGGAGATAATATCCCAGAAATTTTAGTTCCAGAAGATACTTTTGAATTTCTTCAACCTGAGTTAGAATCCATATATGACGAAGTACAGGAAGATTTAAATTCAACAGAAGAAAAATGTGAGCAGGAAAATCATAATGATATTGTTCAAAAATATCCGCATGAACATTCTTCTGATGTTCTTCAAAAACAAAATGACATTTTAATTATGGGAAATAGTTTCTATTCCAGTCATAATGACACTGACTCTTTTAGAGATTTTAAACCAAAAGAAGAGGGAAAAGATCAACAAAAACCAGAAAGAAAATTGCCAATAAAGACAAGAAAAACTCAAACTAATAAAAAAAAATCAGGATCTGATAGAAATACTATAAATAAGCAAAAATCAGGTCAAAGAACCATTCTTGTTTTAAAACCAGAAATAAAGGAGAAGAAAACAGAGAATAAAAATAAAGCGAAGCCTATAAAAAATGAAAAAGACGAAAAAGAGACTCAAAAAGAAAATGAGGAGGAGGTCCCGCAAGAACTTAGAGAAAGATATAAACGTGAGACAGGAAAGAGAGCTATATATGCAGGTAAAAATACTAAAGGTTTTGATGAATGGCAAAAAATACAAAAGAAATCAGAAACAGTAAAAGAAAATAAGGAAAAAAGAGAGTTAAAAGAAGATTGGGAGCTATTATTAGAAAAATGGATAAATGAGGCGAATGAAAAAGTAATTTCTAAAGAGATTAAGAAAAAGCTTTTAGAAAAAATTAGAAAATATAGGCGCCTAAAGGATTTAAGTAGAAGGCTCTTCTACTTGTTAAGAAAAGAAAATCTAACAGAAAAAGAGACTGATGAAATTGAAACTTTGATTCAGCAAATTAAGAATATGGAGCCGATTCGAGAAGAGATTTTTAATAACTTAAGAGCTTTTAAAAAGTTCTATGAAGAAAATATAAAATGGTTTGAGTATCGAATTCAAGCCGAGAGAGAGAAATTTACAAAATTCCTTGCTGAAAAATTAGAAAAACTTAAAGAAAGTAATGAGCTAAGGGATAATTCTTCTAATTGGAAAGATCTATTGAAAAGGGCTTTAGGCTCATCAAAAGAAATTGACAGTTATGAAAAAATCTTAGTTGTCAATATCTTGAAAAAATCTGATTTAACTGATAAAGATATCAAAAATTTATCGCTAATATTAAGCAAACTTGAGACGAAGGTATTGGTTGACATTTTTGGAGAAACCTTCTATTTACAAACACAAAATTATGTGAGATGGGGTTGGGACTTCTATAGAAATATAAAAATGGAGATCTTACGAGATTATTTTTCTTTAATAAAGGAAAAATCAAAATTATTAGAAATTAATAAATCCGAGAAAATAATCAAGAATAAATTAGATTTGTTAAGAAGTATTGTTGAAATAATATCTAATAATGAAGATTTATCAAACTTAAATGATAAAGATATTAAATTTCTATTTTTATTATCAGAATTAATAGGTATAATTCTTGGGGATGGAAATATCCGAAGATATAGTTTTAGAATAGATTTGAATAAGGAAGATGAAATAGATTATGTAAATTATGTTAGTAATTTGATTTATCAAGTTTTAGGTAAATTTCCTCAAAAAAGGGACAGGAGAGGTATAGATGAAGAACATGAAGGGAAGGGCATTAGACTTATAATTAATGGTAAAGGAATAATAGACTTATTGACTAGAATTGGACTTAAAAGAGGGGATAAAATTAAGAATGCTGCAAAGGCTCCTGAATGGATTTTAGAAAATAAAATTTTAATCCCATATATATTAAAAGGCTTATTTGATACTGATGGAAATATTGATATACATAAAAAATGGAGGGCACTCATTTTAAGATTTGTTAGTGGTTCTCAAATCCTTATAAAGAATTTCAAGTTAATGTGTGAAATATTAGATATAAAAACTTCGAATATTAGACCAATTAAAATAAAAAGTAAAAAATACAATAAGGTGTATGACGCTTGGGTTGTTTCAATAGGCTCTAAAGAAGCTATTAAAAAATTTATTGAAATTGTCGAACCTAAGAAATTCTTGTATCGCAAAAAGTTAATAGCAATGTTATTATTTATCCTTAAAAATTCTGAAAGAAAAGAGATAATAGATGAGGAGAAAAAAAAGGCATTCCCGAAGAAAAAAAAAATAAATCAATTTACTAAAGAATATATGGATTTCCTTCAGAAAATGTTTAAAAAATACAATTGGAACATTAATAATGATCTTATAGAAAATCTTATAAAAGAAGCCTTGACTCTTAGAACACACAATTATAATATTTTAATAGGAGAAAAGTTAAAGGAGCTTTTTGAAATGCTTGGAACTGTTAAATTGGTTGTCGATTTTTTTATGAATAAAGGAGAAAAGTTATCTTTTCAGACTGTTAAAAACCATATAAAAAAATTATTGAGTAGAGAAAAATATATAAACATATTCAGTAGTTCTAAATATAATCCGTTAGAAATTTTAGGAGATTCTTTCTATGATAAATGGGAAATAAACAACTCTAGAATTATTATCGATAAAGATAAAAGAAAAATCAATCAATTTAACTCAATATTAAGAATTAAAATAGCTCTTGAAATTTTTAATTTTCTAAAAAAAAATATTGATCCTTATTCAGTTAAAAATAATTTGATTATAAACCATTTAAAAGAATTAATTGAAAAATCTCCTTATTTTGGAAGATTAAATTATCTTTTGAATGATATTGATTATGCCCCAATAGTAAAAAATTATTTTATACGTCTAATAATTGTTGTAAAAGAAATAATAAAAAGTCCCAATGAGACAGCTTTCAGCATAGGTAAGAAATCAAATCTGAAGGCAGATACAGTTCAAGATATAATGAATAAATTAAAAAAAAAGGTTGATTAAATTTTTAAAGGCTCACCGCCTTGTTCTAAAATTTCTACTTTAATATTTGGATCTTTTTTCTCTAGTAACTCTTTGAATTTGCTGAGATCCTTACCCCAATTTTGCCTTTATATATGACCTGTATATAAATTATGCATTGGAATTGCAATCTTAGGTTTTACATCAATAATAGAATCAGTAGATTCGTCAAAATCCATTGTATAGGTTCCTCCGCACGGCATCATTGCGACTGTAATGTGTTTGCTTGCTAAATCTTTCATTTCTGGAATTCTTTCAGTGTCACCAGCATGATATACACTTTTATCTCCAGATCTTACAATAATCCCTGCCCATTCATTACTTTTAGGGTGATTTGGTTTTTTTATATTATATGCGGGGATTAGTTCAATTGAAAGATCCTTATAATCGAAAATTTCGCCAAATTTTAAGGGTTTTCCGTTAAATTTGCTTAAATCACTTGAGATACTTGCTGGACCTATAACCACAGTATCGTCTTTAAATATTTTTTTGATACTTCCTGCATCAAAATGATCACCATGAGAGTGTGTTGAAACCACAACATCAGCTTTCTCTTCTCCTTTTTTAATTTGGTAAGGATCTAAATAAATCACATTCCCACCCTCTGTCTTTATCTTGAATGCGGCATGGCCTAACCATGTAATTTCCATAGTCATTTTTTTATTTCACCATCTAATATTATTTCTTTAAACAATTTTTATTGTATCATTATGATTTAATATAAGACCTAATATAACTTTATCACTTTCAGAATAGTTTTGAAACACTTTAATGATGACTGTTGAAAATTAAAATAAATTGATTAAAAAAAATCAGACTTTAATAAGTAAAATCACTTTTCTTCTTCAAATTTCCATTCAGGGCTTTCGAGCTGAATTTTCTTAGAAATCCCAAATATGTCCTCATTCGAAATATCTATTTCTTTTGTTCGTTCCAAAAACAATTTATTCTGAAAATCAGGAATTTCGTTTATTAAAGGAGGTTTCTGAAAAGAAGGAGTGAAACTCATTAACTTCATCGCAATGAGTTCTTTTGAGATTTGATCATTTAATTTTGTATTTTTTTTGAAGGAAGGATTTTCAATATGGGAAAAATGAGTTTTATTAATATTAAATGAATCTTTTGGGGCAGTAGATTTTAATATTCGGCAGGTGGGGCAATTTATTTCATCTAAACCATGAATACACGTCATTTTTTCTATAATAAAAGATTTTTTAAATTCTAAGTATACCGAATTATTTGTCTCATTTAATTTTTTTTATTATAATTTTTTAAATATTTTAAAAAAACTGGCTTCTCTAAAGAATTAAATATAGATTTAATTAAATATGAATATGATGTTAAAAGGTGTTTTTTTTGATCTCTATGGAACATTATTAATACCTAAAAATAGTAAAAAAGCATGGAACAACTGGTTTTATACCTTTTATAAAATTATGAGAAGCTATGGATTAAAATCATCAAAAGCAGATTTTTCAAATGAATGTAATGGCTTTTTCTCGAGAGCAGAACCTCAGGAAAACATTGAGGGATTAACGATTTATGAAAATCAGATAAGAGATTTTGCTAGAGATTTAAACTTAAAACTCGAAAAATTTAAGATTAAAAAAATTGCGAATGAATGTGTCAATGCGTGGCATAAATATATAAAAATTGATCCAGAAACAGTGCCATTATTAGAATCTTTGAATAATAAGAAATCTTTAGCCCTTATAACTAATTTTGATCATCCGCCGTATATTTATTCAGTTTTAACTAAATATAAGCTTTCCAATTATTTTGAATTTATAGCCATTTCAGGAGAGATTGGTATTAAAAAACCTGATCCATATATTTTTCACATTACCCTTAAAGAGACTGGATTGAAGCCTGATGAAGTAATATTTATAGGGGATAGTAAAGAAGATATCGAAGGAGCTAACTATGCTAATATTAAACCGATTTTAATTCAGCGCCAAAGCTCTAAAAGGTTATTGTCTGCTAATGATTATGCTTCAAAAAGAATGATTAAAAATGAAAATATACAGAATTATGATAACAAACCGTGGAAAATCATTTCGAATTTAAGGGATTTATATAAAATAATTAATTTTTAAACAATTTTAGATAAATTACAGACCCAAATCTCGAGTAAACAACTTAGAAACTAAAATTTTGTAAAATTTTTAAATCTAAATCAATTAATTTTAATATTCAAAATTATTAATAAAAATTTGAAATCTCTTTAAAAAACAACTTTAAAACCGAAAAAGTGAAAAAATAATGGCTGAATGGCAAGTAAATGAAGAAAAGGCTTGGTTTAAAAAATGGTGGCCTGAAAAAACTCCTAAAAATTATGATTTCGAAAAAATTTCTTTGGGAGAAATATTTGAGAGACAACGAAAGAAATATCCTAATGAGCCTATGATGTGGTTTTTAGAGTCATGGATGACTTATGATGAAGCTGGTAGTGCTATAGATTCATTAGCGACAGCTTTTCACAAATTAGGGATTAAAAAAGGTGATGTAGTAGCATTTTTAATGCCAAATTGTTTTCAGTATGTAATTAGTTTCTATGCCTCTGTAAAACTAGGTGCAATAGCGACTGGTATAAATCCAACTTATAAACCTTTAGAAGTATTACATCACTTAAAATTGACTAATGCCAAAGTGTTAATTACTTTAGATGCTTTATACGGCGAACTAGCTCGACCTATTATCAATAAAACAAATGTTGAAATGGTTATTTATACTAATATTGCTGATTTAGCATCCGGATTGCCAAGCTGGAAAAAAAGTCTAGGAAAAATGGTTGGAAAAATTCCAAAAGGGAAAATTGATTTTCCAGGAGCAATAAAATTCTTAGACCTTCTCGATACTGAATCTGATTTACCAAAAGTAGATTTTGATCCCATTAAACATACAGCAACATATTTGATGACCGGTGGAACCACAGGAGTCCCTAAAGCTACTGTTTTAACCCATTTCAATTTAGTAACAAATGCAATTCAATGTGTTTTATGGGTGGGTGGAGAAGATCCCGGAGTTGGTGATATTGGAGCAATTCCGTTATTTCATTCATTCGCAATGACCGCTGTTATGAATGTCGGAATAGCTTTGGGAGGATGGATGATGCTATTTCCAAGACCTCCTCCAATAGAAGATTTCTTAAAAGAAATTTCTCATATTCCTGCCCCAAAGGGTCTTTTTTATGCTGGTGCTGAAATTTTATTTAAAAGAATAGCTGATTTTCCAAATCTAAATAAATTTCCGAATTTAATGGGAAGATTAAGACTTTGTATTTCAGGTGCTGGGCCTTTACATGCGCCAGTACAGCAATCATTTCAAAAGAATACAGGTGGACGAATAGTAGAGGGATATGGTCTTTCAGAAGCAAGTCCAGTTGTAAGTGGGGGCAATTTATTTGGCGAAAGTCCTGTTGGAGTAATTGGTATGCCATTTCCAGGTACTGATTGGGCAATTTTTGATGCGGATAACTTTGAGAAAGGACCAATAGCAGATGGGCTACCCAGTTCTAATTATGGAGAAGAACATACTGGGGAATTATGTGTTTGCGGTCCGCAAGTCATGCAGGAATATCTAAATCAACCAGAAGAAACAGCAGAAACGCTTAAAAAATGGGATGGACGAACATGGCTTTTAACTGGGGATATTGGTTTTATGAATGAAGATGGAACTGTTACTCTTAGAGACAGAAAGAAACAGTTAATTAAAGTAGCAGGGCATTCAGTATTTCCTGCTGAAGTTGAAACTATGCTTATGAGTAATGAGGCTGTTTCTGAAGCCGCAGTAGCAGGATTACCGGATCCAGCTGGAAAAGTTGGAGAAATAACCAAGGCATGGGTTGCATTAAAACCACAATATAAAGGTAAAATTACTGAAAAAGAATTGATTGCATGGACTGAAAAAAACATGACAAAATGGAAATGTCCAGCAATGATAGAATTCGTTGATGAAGTCCCTAAAAGTGCTATGGGAAAGGTTGAAAGGCGTGTTTTACAAGAAGCAGATCCATTATTTAATAAGTAAAAAATAAGCTCTTTCTTTTTTATTTAAATATTTAATTTTTTAATTTTTTTATCGAATCTTCTTATTCAAATCTATTACATCCTAAATTCGATTAATAAAATAAATAATACATTCTAATTTTTAGAAAATAAAGCAATTTAATTATATTTTACACTTAACCGATGCATTCAAAACCAAGTGACAAAACATTTAAGAGCTACTTATTCTTTTGGCTTGGTCAATTATTTTCATTATTAGGATCATCAATAATAGGATTTGCTATTACGTGGTGGATTGCGGATACAACTGGAAGTGCAATATATCTATCAATTGCGGCGTTTTCTTCTTCTCTTCCAATGGTAATATTAACTCCGTTTATGGGTGTCTTTATAGACAGATGGAATCGGAAAATCACAATAGGATTAACTGATTTTCTCCAGGCGTTTACAACTTTTTGGATAATTATTATGTTTTTATTAAATATTGAAAATATATGGCTTCTTATAGTGTTGAATATGGTGCGTGCTATTTTTCAAGCAATTCATTACCCAACTGTAAATGCAATTATCCCAATAATGATACCGAAGAAACATTTGAGTAGAATGAATGGGATAAATTACTTCTTTACTGGAATGATACGCACTATAGGACCAGTAATAGCAGCAACATTATTACTATTTTTGGTGATTGAGCAAATTCTTTGGATTGATATAGTAACTTTTATTATAGCAATTATCCCATTACTTTTGATTACGATTCCTCCGATACAGAAAAATTCCGTTCAAGCTAATAAGGAACCTTTTCTCAAAGAAATGAAATTTGGAATTAAGATTCTTAAGGCAGTGCCAGGGCTACTTACTTTATTAATATTGATTTCTATAATAAATCTACTAAATAATCCATTCAATACGTTAATGCCTTTATTTATCAAGATTAATCATTCTGGTGGAGCATTTGAGTTTGCAATAGTATCAGCACTTATTCAAGTAGGAGTTGTTATTGGAGCTCTTATAAGCTCGCTTAAGAAAGAATGGAAACATAAAGAAATGATTATTTTACAGTCAATTATCATTGGCATTATTGGGTATTTAATTACGACAATTGCTCCACATGGTAATTTTCTACTGATAGGTATTGGAGGTTTAATTCATGCTTCTATGATGCCTATCGCAAATACAATGTTTCTTACAATTATACAAACTAGGGTACCAACAGAAACTCAGGGAAGAGTTTTCTCAATCGTAGTATCAATTGCATTTTCTGTGATGCCTATTGGAATGATTCTTTCTGGACCTTTAGCAGAATTATTTGGTATATACATACTTTTCATAAGCAGTCTTATATTACAAACAATTATTCTAATACTCACATGGTTATTTTCAGATATAAGGCACATTAAAAATGAAAATGTGTCAATTGAGAATAAAGATAATAAAGATCCAAGGGAATTTTAGTTCAAAATTCTATAATCAGAATCAAACTTAAAACAATAATAACTTTTAATTTTTATATTAATTACTTTATTACATACAAGTTTCATATAATTGTTTTCTTATGACTAAAGGAATAATTCTGTCTGGAGGTTGGGGTACGCGATTACGCCCATTAACCTGCACACTACCTAAAACATTAATCCCCATAGTAAACAAACCCGTTATTGAACGTCAAATTTTATTATTAAAAGCAGCTGGTGTAAAAGATATCATACTTGCTATTAGTGTAATGGGTGATATATTGCAAAATTATTTCAAAAATGGTGAAAAATGGGGGATTAATTTACAATATACAGATGAAAAAAGACCAATGGGAACTGCTGGAGCAGTAAAATTAGCTGAAGATTTACTAAAAGATGATAAATTTTTCATGTTAAATGGAGATGTGATTTTAAATTTTGATTTTACTCAAATGATAAAAATTCATAATCAATATGGAGGAATTGGAGTAATTGCAAGTAAGTTAGTAGATGATCCTTCCAGATATGGTGTTTTGATTGTAGAGGAAAATTCAAGTAAAATCTTAAAATTCCTTGAAAAATCAGAATATGCTCCATTAGATGGTAAATATATTCCAATGCCTATAAACGCAGGTATATATCTTTTTGAGCCTGAAATTCTTTCATATATAGAACCTTTGAAGAAGGTTTCGATTGAAAGGGAAATTTTTCCAAGACTTGCAGGAGAAGGGAAACTTTACCACTATGCAATACCAGGAGTTTGGAAAGATATAGGAAAGCCCGAAGAATTATTAGAAGGAAATATTTCATTATTGAATGATATTTTAAAAAATAGTGAAAAAAAAAATTTAATTGATGATAATCTTGATATAGAAGATAAAGTGATAATATATCCTCCTGTTGCTATTGGAGAGAATGTAGTAATTAGAAAAAATTGTAAAGTTGGGCCAAATACTATAATTGGAAATAATGTATATATCGACACTAATAGTGAAATTAAAGAAAGTCTAATTTACAATGAAGCATATATTAACAAAAATGTAAAAATAGAAAACGCTATCATATCTGATAACTGCCTAATCCATGACAATGTAGTATTAAAAGGGAATGGACATAATTTGGTAATTTTAGCTTCATATGTAGAGGTAATGGAGAATCTTAAACTAATTGCACCATCTAATAATTCAATTACCGTGTGCCATCATGAAATTGTTAAAGAATGGGAGCTATTAAAAAATGTTTGATTTTAATTTTTTCAAATGAAAATAAGATGACATTTGGAAAATTGAATAATAGTGAATGATTCCTAAAAACAATAATTAATATTCAGAATATAAAAACTTCTAAACAAAAATGTAAAAAGAAAGAAGATATTATAGCTCATGATACAATTATAATATAATGTGATGTTGAAAGATGGAAAATTTACAGGAAAAAGGTTTAACAATATATAATGCTATTTTTCAAGGAAAAAAAGATGTGAAAATTGATGATATTGAATATCCTATTAACAAATTTTCAAGTGGTATTAAATATGTTGACTTATTTGGATATCGCTTTATAGAACAAAATCGTAATAAAAAATCAGAATGGGGCAAGAAAGCAAGAGAAGGACATAAGATCATGTGGATTATAAAAGGGAGACGATATATGGCAAGAATTATGGATGGAAAATATAATGATTTAAAAAAAAAATAAAAAAAATTTAATGAATTTTAACAAAATACAAATTTCTAATAATTATTAATTCTTTTCCTTCTAATCTTTTTCTATTCATTTCTTTTTTCACCATTTTTTTATTCGAGCTTTTCCTTCTTTTTCAAACGTTCGAATTTTAATAATAATATAGAACATAATATATTTAAATGTTTCGTTTTTACAAAATTTTTCTAACGTTCGAAAAATATAAATAATATAAAACATATATATTAAGTAAGATGACTACTAATGATAAAAAACTCAATAATAATCATTCTTCAATTATTGATGTGTTAAAAAGTGATATCCGATTCCGTATTTTTTCATTATTCAATCTTTATCCTGAATTGAGTTTAGCTGAGCTGAAGGATATACTGAGTAAGAGTAAATCGACTATTCATCATCATTTGGAAAAACTAAAAGAAGCGGATTTAATTGAGGTCTCCCGAGAGGAAAAAGTACGAGGTAACATTTTGAAGAAATATTACTCGTTAAAACCTGGATATCAAAAAAAGTTAGAAAATACTGATTCTAGTTTACAAGAAGTTAATAAGAGTACGTTTGCATTTTATGGGACGTATTTGAACTTTGCTATTAGAACTCTCGAAATGTACAAGAAATTCTTTGAAATACTTGAACAAAAAAAGAAAGGATATGAACAATTAAGAGAAATTATGCAGGAAGAAGAAGGCTTTAGCAGTATGTTCTTTTTTAGCAAAGAGCAATTTAAAAAAGTGATGCTGCTCTTTAAGGAATTTGCTGATAACCTTAATAGAATAGAAATTGAATCTAACAGTATTCAAATTGAGAAGCCTTATTACTTTTTTACTTTTGGAATGCCCTTAAAAAAAGTAATTGAAGAAATTGGGAAAACATCACTGCCGCCATCACCACCATCACCACGATCACCATCATCACCACGACCACCATCGCCACCACGTAAAACTAGAAGAAATAAATAAATTTTCGAAAAAATCTCTCTTTATTAAAATCTTAATTAATAGCTTTCTATGAATTAACCTTAATTCTAAAAATTGGACTCCAATTTATTTTTATTCCTATTTGAGAATTAATTATTTAGTAATAAGAAAAATAAATCATAATGATATGTGATTAGAGATGGAAGCTAAAGTAAAGATGAATATGAACTATTATGAATTTTTAGGGGTAGTTCAAGAAGTTTCCAAAAAATCAAAAGCCATCCAGAGAAATCTTATAAATAAAATATATGAAAACTATGATATTCAACAAGTTAAAAATAGATTAATTAAGCAGATTGAAAATCTGGATAGATTAATAATAAAATAATATTCCTCGTGATAAAAATGTATAAGGAAAAAAAATTGGAAAAAAAGGAATTAATAATTATAAGAAGTGTCATTGAAGGAAATTTTAGGTTTAGATAAATAATTTCTTTTTTTTTTTTTATGATTATTTCTTTTTCATTTCCTAATTGAGTACTCAATTGAGTACTCAATTTTTACTTATTTTCGTTGAAATTGTCATATTAATTAGCATACTAAATTCTTTCAAGAATAAACGATGGTAATTTCCCTTCTTGAACTAGAATTTTCACCAAATTAGGCATACTATTCCATTGCTGAACACAGTAGTTAAATTCTTCTTCTGTGATATCTTTAAATTTAGACGCTCTATAAACTAACATTCCTACAGGAGTTGCGAAGAGATGATTTACTTTATCACAAGGGAAATCATCACATTGTGCACAACTATCTAATCCTTTATTACGAGCACACGGGCGAGCCTTACACTGCTTATCTGCAATCTTATTTCCTTTGCTCTTGCATCCTTCACACGCTACATTCTCAGCAGTGTAGTTCTCATGTCCAAGATATTTTTTCCAAGCATCAACCATTTTTTGTCGAACACTTTGGTCATTGGAACGAGCAGCACATAAATAGCAATTATAACCACAATAACCAATCATTCTTTCCATATCAAAATCACAAAATACTATTTTTCTCTAAATATAACAAACTAAGATTAACTTAAATTTAACTTTTTTGCGATCAATTCCAAATATGATTCTCTAATCGATTCTTGTTTCGATATTCCAAAATGTTCTAAAAATTCAAAAAGTATGTTTTTTATAAACTCTATATTATTCAGTGTATCTGATAAAACCTCAACCTCCAAAAAATGTTGGTTCAGGATTGGTATATAATCAATTAAAGCATCAATGTGAAAATTCTTGAATACAAACTTATATAACTCACGTTCTTTTTTAATGGTAAAAATTTCTTTAAATCCGAGATTATTTAACAATTCTCTCATCTTATCTAAATTTTCAATCTTAACCTCTAATTCTTTACGAGTTTTGGTTGCATCATCAATTTTTCTCCCTTTATATGTCAGAAAATAAACGACTTCTTGATTTATTTCATTATTATTCTTATTAAATTCAATAGATTTTCTAAGTCTTAAAGCCTCATCTGTTTTTTTAAAATCTCTTAATCCTTTTGGCATGTTAAAATAAGTATCTTCATGAAATAATGATATTTTATATATTCCATTATATTTTTTAATTTGTTTTCTCAACAATTCTGGATTTGAGATTTTGGCTTTAATTTCTATTTCTATCATATAAGTACTTTCTAATCTGATAACAATTATAATTTATTCTTTTTTATATGTATTTAAAAGATTTATTTGAGTTGACTTATCAATTTCTCATTTTCAAGAAGACATATTAAAGCTTGCCAAAGAATTTGGATATCTTCCTTATATGATTAAAAGATACATTGAATTTTTAGGATTTGATGACACTATTAATCTTTTAAAAGCAAATGAAAAACCTTTAACACCAGCTATACGGATTAACACTCTTAAAACTAGTAGTGAAGAATTAAAACAAAAATTAGAACAAAAAGGTTTTGAATTAGAACCAGTTGAGTGGGTTCCTTATGCGTATAAGGTAATCAAAGAAACGTACAATTTAGGCTCAACTCATGAATTTCTCCAAGGTTATTATTATTTACAAAATATAGCATCGATGCTTCCTGCTATAATTCTCGATCCGAATCCTGCTGATATAGTTATCGATATGTGTGCAGCACCTGGAAGCAAAGCAACACATATAGCACAATTAATGAAAAATCAAGGAGTTCTAATACTAATTGACAGAAATAGAAAGAGAATCCCTGCTTTAAAAGTTAATTTGCGCAGAATGGGAATCATTAATTCTATAGTTCTAAACATGGATGCTAACGATATATCTAAATTAAATATTAAAGCAGATAAAATTTTATTAGATGCTCCCTGCACAGGAGAAGGATTGATAAGACAAGATCCAACCAGAAAAAAAAGTAAAAAACTAAAAGATATCCAAAAGATGTCTAAAATTCAAAAGTTATTACTTAGGGCTGGTTTGAAAGTTTTAAAACCGGGAGGTAAAATCTTATATAGTACTTGTTCAATCGCTCCCGAAGAAAATGAATTAGTACTAAATGATGTACTTCAAGATGAGTCAGATTTTTCGATAATAAAGATTGAAAATCAATATGGTATTAATGGACTTACCAATTTGTTTGATAATCCATTAATGGAGAGTTTAGAGTTATCTCAACGGCTATATCCCCACCTACATGATACTATTGGTTTTTTCTTATGTCTTATTGAAAGAACTGATTAAAAATCATCCTATTATATTAAGACTAAATAATAGAGATCCTCTTTACTTCAATTTATTTTTGTAAAAAATTGGTCCTTATACATTTATATTTGTAGTATGACTAAAAATCATACATTTAGATTCGCTCTAAAATAATTCTTCTTTAAAAAGAGATATCCAATATTTTGCTTAATCGCACTAAAATAAGTAATAAAAATTACCCATTAATCTCTAATCAGCATGATTTATTAAAGAATGTCAAAATATTACTTTTTATAAGATTTTATATTAATAACTCTCTTAATATTATCTTAGCCAATATAGTTTTAAGAAATAAACTCAAACCTGAAATATTAAAAGCACGATTAGTAAGTCCTGTAAACTTTTTAAATATGAAAATTGAGATAATCAAACGTTCAATTGGATTACAACATCCTAGTGTTCAGAGAGTATTAGAAATTGCTCAAGAACTTTTGAATCAAAATAAAGTATTAAACATAGAAAATTTATATAACTTAGCTAAAAGACGCTTAAAACTACCTCGGAATGGGCTTCTAAATATTATTCAATTTTTAATAAATAAAAAAGTATTAATTGAGGGTTCAAAATTCTCAAAAAAAAATGTACTCACTAATAATTATCGAAAAAAAATTTTTAATTATATTAATACCTATCCAGGAATTCATTTCTCACTCCTAAAAAAAAGAGCACTTTCTGATAGTTCAGAAGAAACTGGAAGTTCCGGCCAATTAATTTGGCATTTAGAAATGTTATTGAGATTTGATTTCATAAAGAAGACAAAGGTTGGCCATTACACAGTTTTCCTCCCTTCTGATATGGGTGAGGAAGAAGGAAAACTAATTTTCTTGCTAAGAGATGAGATTAACAATAAAATCTTACACTTATTAACAGAACAAGATTTAACTATAAAATCGGAAGTTTATAAAGATATCAATGAAAAAAGAGAAGATGTATATTATCGTATCAAGAATTTAATAGATCAAGATATTATTTCGTTAGATGAAGAAACTAACAAGGAACTATCTATAAATTCAAATCTTAAGGAGATTCTTCTCAAGATATTAAAAGAAAGTAAAATGAAAAAGTTAAAAACTTAATTTTAAAAATTAAAAAGAGGGAAAGGAGCAAAAGTGGTATTGAATTGGAATATCGAAGTGATTGTTGATTTTATTATAGCTTTTGGTGTCTTAATCAACACAATAGTAACCTATTTTATGCCAAAGTCTCAGAAAATTACATCATTACTCTATATTAGATTGTCAATTTTTGGCATGGCTGTTTTTATGGCCATGGATGGGTTATCATTTCTTTTTGTTAGTGAATTGCTTGCTAGAATTACAGGGATTGTCCTTTTCCCAACCACAATTTTCATGATAATAGGAATTAATTATACAATTAGGGAAATATTTTATTCTAAAGGTCTCATTATTTGTTTTGGATTAGGTATGTTATTTATATACTTAGCATTTCAACCTAGAGTTGCCAAATCCAATTTAGAAACAGGTTATGTTAGGATGAGTTGGGTTGGAGCTTTTAATATTCTTGGAATTATGTTTACAGCAATAATGGCACTTTATTTATTTTATTGGGGGTTAAAAACATGGCTAAACGCTCCAGTTCTGATAAAAAAAGAAGCATCTATTTTCTTTCTAGGTATCATAGTAGCTTCACCATTAGCTATGATTTTCTATTTATTTTATCTGTTAGAACCAGTTTTTATTTTAGTCTCTGATTTTGCTATTATAATCGGTATTGTGATTTTTCTTTTAGCTATACTACGTGAACCAAAACTCCTCTATATATTACCTTTTACTGTTTATAGAATTAGTGTAAAAGATAGAGAAGGTTTTCCGTTGTTCGATCATGATTGGTCTAAATCCAATATAAATGATATAATCTTTACAGGATTTTTAAATGCGGTACAGCTTATGAGCGAAGAAGTTATGAATATTGGGGGATTGTTAGATATAAACTTAGAAGAAGGGATTTTAGTAGTAAGAGAATCTAAATTAATAACAGTTGGTTTAGTTGCTTCTAAATCTTCTAAATTATTAAGTGAATCTGTAGTAAAATTCGCAAATGATTTTGAGAAAAAATTTGAGAAAGAATTAAAAAAGTCAATTAAAGATATGTCCCAATATGAGGATGCTTTTGAACTCATAGAAAAATACTTCTCTAACTTCCCCTATAAGATCATTAAAAGCAAAAAACAACCCTTAATTCTAACAGGAAAATTTGCACGAATTCCTTTAGAAATAGAAAATAAGTTAAAAAGTATATTTACAGATGAACAGGAATATGAATTTATAAAAACAGAACTACAAAGATCTCCCTACTATTTTTCTAAACAGTTTTTATCATTATATGATGAATTGAAAAAAGAGGATCAAATTTCTGAAGAAGAACCAAAACGTCTGGGTAAAGAATTAACTAATGACTAGAGAGTTAAATCAATATTTATCAATATACTACTTTTTCTTATTAACAAAGATTTTTTCAGTTAACATTTTTGTAAAATCACTTTTGTAGAAAATTGGTCCTTATAGTTTTATATATTCAACTAATGTAACTGATCATGGTTTCACTTCTATAAGTCTTTAAGGGAGAAAAGAGTGAAATCTAATGTTTATAGAATTAAGAGGAAAATAAAACTATATTGGTGCTTTTAATATTATTACTTTTTCCTCTTAGTGTAAAATATTCATTTTTCATATTATTGTCTTTTCCTTAAATATGAACCTTTATCAACTAGATTAATAGCAATAATCTTATTAGGTTCTAGAATTTGGATATCCTCTTTATCTATTGCTGATCGCCCTAATGCTATTATCTCATTTAACATATTGAAAATGACTAAGAAATCATCTTTCTTTAAAACAGTGGGGCTTTCAACAATCATATTCTTCGAAATATCATTTCCATAGAGAATTGACTTTTCTCCTTTATTATTTATATGTAATTTTTTGAAATTAGAAATAATTTTATGTTTATATAAAAATTCTGCGCCTTCTAAGCTTATGTAGAATTTCCCTTTCTTGATAAAACCAAAATAAAGACCAGCAAAAATAACATTTTCTTGTTCCTTTACAGTATCAATGATTTTTGATATATCATCAGAAATTAGATAAAGTTTAGGATATTTATTTTCCATAATTGAATCTTCTAAAGAGATATACAAATAATTCCTATACCTTTCCACTGAAAAACTTGAGGAAATATTAGCAAACCATGTAGCAATAATACTTATTTCCATTTGATTTATTCTGCGAAAATTTTTAGAATCAATCATCATCAACAAAAAAAAAGAAATAAGAAGTGTTATTAATATTAATCTATAAACGCATTAAAAAATAGTGATATCTAAAAATGGGTATTCGAAAAATAGAAGACGAGATTGATTTAAGGGAAGCAATGAAAAAAAAAGCTGCTGAATTGAAAATGAAAGATATGGAAGCTAAGGCTGCGGTGGAAAGATTTACAAAAGACCAACTCAGAGCTCTAGCAAAAAAACATGGAGTTCTTTTAGCGTTAACTCCCGAATTAAGAGAAGAAGTTAAAGAATTACAAAAAAAATATAGTATTCCATCCTCAAAAATAATTACAGAACAAATAACTGAGCATGATGTATTAAAAAAGTTCTTTAAAATCGACCATGAAAAATTAGGAATGCTTGCTTACCAAAGAGTTTTAATGAGTAAAGAAGAAACTGGTGGAATTATTCCCTTATCTGAGGTTTTTGAATTAGTAAATACTGGAATTTTAAAAGGAAATGTTTCGGTTAAAGATGTAGAAAAATCAATGAAACTCTTAAAAAAGACTAAGGTAATTGAGGATGTTTCCCAATTAGATTCTGGTGCAATGATAGTTCGCTTTTTTCCTATTCAATATACAGATGATGAGGTAAAAGTTGTTGAAATCGCGAAAGAAAAAGGAGTTGTTTCTTTAGAGGATGTATGTACTAAATTAGAATGGTCTCAAGATCGGGCTTTTAGAGCCTTGGACTCGCTGGAAAAGAGTGGAGTTGCAAAATTCAGAGAATCAGTTCTCACAGGAAAGCAATGGTTTTTCCCATCTTTATAAGTTATACTTAAATTATTCTAACTTAATTTTAAAAGCTAATTGCCCATTTTCTAATTTGAACACTTCAGCTTTATGGTTTTTTGCCATTATTTTAAATATTTCTTCTAAATCTTCAAGAGGAAGCGAGCTAAAATCTTCCTGTTTTGCCTCTCGAAGTTCATATATCATAACAGGTTCAATTTTTCCATTTTCATATGCCCAATTATATATATCCTCGGACCATCCTTCAAGTGTCTTCCAATATATTCGTAATCTTTCTTTATTTTTTGAAAGCCATTCAGCTTGGTTTTGGTCGATTAATTCCTCAGCAATTTCTATTATATATTGCTCACGGTTGGTAAATTTAGAAAAAGGTTTTTGATAATTTAATTCTCTAATATAAATAATATGAAGTACTGCAAATCGTGCGTAATCAAAAAGAACTTTTGCCCACAGTATTTTCCATGAAACATAATCAGTTTTCTCTCTTTTCTTATCTGGCATGGAATACATAAATTTTTTTCTCTCTTCTTCTAACCAGGGATAAGCATCAATCAACTTTTCATAAGCTGTTATTTTCTTTTCTATAAGTCCCTTTTCTCCTACGATTTCTTCCTCAAGTTCCAGTAATTCTGCTTCTATTTGGTCAGCATGTTGTTTGTATACTTTTTGGTCTACTTTATCAAGTTCAGCACTCAATATACTTTCAAGCTTGTCGAATTCTTCTTCAATGTGGCTTAAATCTGCAATTTTTACATCTTCTAGTTTAATAATTTCCTTTTGTGCAGCTTCTTTTTCTAATTCTTCTTTTTCTTTTTTTAATTGTCTTAATCGAGCTAATTCTTTCCGTAATTCTCCTAACTCTAGTTCAGTCTTTTCTTTAATCTCTTTTGGAACTTCTCTTGATTTTTCTCTTTGTCTCTCCATATTTACCATTTAATTTTTTCTTATTCTCCGAATTCTTTTGCCCAATTATTATATTCGTTTAATAAAGTTTCATTAATCATTGGTTTAACTTTTTTGAGAGAATTTTTAAAGTCCTTTAAATTGATATCTCTTACTTTGACTTCCTTACTTGAATTATCTAAAAGTCCACTCATATCTAACTCTCGAACAGGTAGCATAATCACTTCGCGACATACATTGGCGATATCTCTACCAGAGTATCCCTCAGTCCTTACTGCTAATTCAACAAAATCTTCTTCCGATAATGCTGAATCTACTCCTTCAGTATGGATTTTAAAAATACCTGCTCTTGCTTTTAGGTCTGGGAGAGGCACATGTACTCTTTTTTCAAATCTACTTAACATAGCCATATCAATATCCCATGGACGATTTGTTGCTCCTAAGACTAATAATGGTTTGTCATGAGTGGATTTTAATCCTTGTATTTCACTTAAAAGTTGAGTCTTAACTCTTCTCTCACCACCACTCTCCGCACCTTCTCCTCGTTTTGTAGCAATAGAATCTATTTCATCCATAAATATTAAACTAGGTGCTTTTAATCGTGCGATTTTAAATAATCCACTGATTAGCTTTTCACTTTCACCAAGCCATTTACTTAATAAATCAGCAGAAGAAGCACTGAAAAATGTAGCATTGCATTCAGTCGCAGCAGCTTTAGCTAATAATGTTTTACCGCATCCAGGTGGTCCAAAAAGCAAAATTCCTGACCAAGGTTTTCTTGCTCCAGTAAAAAGTTCTGGTTTTACTATTGGTAATACTATAGCTTCTCTTAATGCCTGTTTTACTGCTTGTAATCCTGCAATATCATCCCATTTAACATTGGGAGATTCTGTAACTATCGTACCCGATATCATATCTAATAATTCTTGTTCTTCTGAAGATACAGCTTCAATACCCGACTCTGTACTAACCTCATCTTTCGAAACACTTCGTCTTTCAGCGGGTCTTGCCCTAGGCTTTGTTCCACTAAGATGGGATTTTAATACTTTAGCTCTCTCTAAATATTCTTCGATATTCTTCTTACATAATGCTCTCATTTGAGGATTTTTATTGTATTTCATAAATTGCATTAATATATCTGCTGCACGGAAATACTTATTCATTGCTTGGCGATATTTTCCTTGACCATCTAAAGTAACTGCTTCCTTTGCTTCTCTAACAGCATATTGATAAAGTTTTGAGTCTACTGATGACATATTATCTATATGAAAATAATTTTAATATTTATAACTAATCAAATTTAGCTATCTGTGTAAATAATAATCTTAAGATTATATATCAAATTTACCCTTTACGCTACAAAAATAAATATTGGTCTCCAAAAAATTATATATAAATCATAGCTATTTATATATTATATAATTAGCAAAGTTTATGATAAATATGAGTTTTCTAAAAGATATTTCAAAATGGCTCTCTGGCGGGAAGCGAGGTAAGGATACAACTCGATCTGCAGCTGTAAAATTGAAAGTCTTTAATAAAAGATTAATGCGTCAGACTAAAAAGTTAGAGATGAGTGCCAAATTGGCAAGGGATAAGGCAATTACCCTTCGAAAACAGGGTGATATGGATGGCTCTAAATTCCACGCAAGGAATTATCTACAAGTTAAAAAGCAAGCGAGAGCCGTGGAAATGTTTCGGACAAACTTAGAGGGGCTATTATTTAAGTTAGAACAAGCAACAGCAGTTAAAGATGTGGGCCAGATCATGACAGGAATTGCTCAGTCTCTATCAACTCTTAAATCTCAGCTTTCAGTTCCACAAATTACAGAAATAATGAGTCAGATCGATATTGATATGGAAGAATTCGCTTTAACTGCTGATATCGCAACAGAAGGGATGGATAGTATTCAATTAGATACAGCTGTCACAGATTCTGATGTGGATGAGGTGTTGGGAGAAATAGATGCCGAAATCCAAGTTGAAATGGGAGTAGCACTCCCCAGTGCAGGTTCTGATGAAAAAATAGCAGAATTGGAAAAAGAATTGAACCGTCTTAAATCAGATGAATAAATTCTTATTTTTAAATTAATATGCTGAGTTTTATTGTTTTTATTTAGAAATAAATAAGAAATTACATAAGTTTAATTCATTTTGAATAACTAATATTCTTTACATATCTTTTGCTTCAAAGATCACAGATTTAATTAAACCCTATATCTAAGATAAGATTTCGTTCTTAGTAAAATTATTATAAGACTCAAGTCTATTTTTAAATTATTCAATTAATCAAAATTATTGCATTGATAAGTGAATATTTTGGATTTTCCAGAATTAATTACAATTGGAAGTAATACTTTAGATATTATAATAGAAATTGATGATATCTTACGGTTTGAATTATTCGATAAAGACATCATAAAAAAGTATACTGCTATTGAATACTCTCGCAAATTAAATGTTAAGAATGTTAGGTTTGTTCCAGGAGGGTCAGGAGCTAATATAGCTGCTAATAGTTCTATGTTGGGGTTAAATTGTGCATATGTGGGAGTTATGGGGAAAGATTTCTCTGCAGATATTTGTTTAACTGACTTAAAAAAGAGAGGAGTGGATTTATCTCAAGTAATTCAGACTAATGATGACACTACGGCACTGTCAATCATTTTGCGGACTCCTTGGGGAAAAGATAGGAGTATTTTAGCATATAAAGGAGCTAATAATCTATTAAAACCTTCAGATCTGAAAGATGAATTATTTAATGAAATTAAAGCTTTCGCATGGACATCTTTAACGAATGATAATGCATGTAAAACTATAGAGAAAGCAATAACACTCACAAAAGATAAGGGAGGAATGGTATTCGCTGCTCCTAGCATGTCAATAATAAAAAATGCCCCGAATTGGGCAAAAACTCTAATTTCCAATTCTGATGTAGTATCAATGAATTTAGAAGAAGCTCAAGAGTTTACAGGGGAAAAGAAAAAAACTCTTATGATTAATAACTTCTTAGATATGGGTATAAAACTGATTTCTATCACTGATGGTCCTCACGGTTCAATTATTTCAGATGGTAAAAAAATTATAAATAGTGGAGTTTATAGCGCAGGAGATGTTGAGGATACTACAGGTGCTGGTGATGCTTTCTTAACTGGTATCTTAATCTCTCGATTGAATAATTTATCTCTTGAAATGACTTCAAAAATGGCTACTGCGATGTCCTTCTTAGAATGTAAAGAAATTGGAGTTCGTGAGGGTTTACCAACAAGTTTTTCACAGTTAGAGGATTTCGTGTCTAATAATACAATAAAGCAAGTTATTTCAGAAATAGTATAATGTATCCTTAATAACGCGAAACTTTTTTTCTCTTTTTTTAATACTTGAACAACTAATTCTAATTGAGATTTTAAATAATTGTTCAAATCATCTTTAATTATTTTTATGACACTTAATAATGACCTATGGTCAGTTGATGACTTAAAGTGCAAACATTTAAATATGAGGGCATATTTTTATATATTAAACCCTTGGTCACCTAATGACCCCGAGTTGATGTTAAATATGAATGACACTAATCAAGAAAAAACACTGGCAATGAGTAGATTAGAACGTGAACGTGAAGAAATGAAGGAGAAACGGAGACATGATATATTAAGTGCCGCAGAAAAATTATTTCTTTCACAAGGATTTGACGAAGCCACAATGCAAGATATTGCTGATGAAGCTGAATATAGTAAAGGGACCTTATACAACTATTATAAGTCAAAAGACGAATTATATATCGCAATTGGTAGTAAAGCTTATAGGTTGATAATTGAGTATACTAAAGAATTTACAGAAAAAGAGAAGGCTGGTATAAAGCAGATTATGGCGATAGGATATGCATACTACGAATTTACTAAGAAATACCCTGATTATGCTTCGATATTCCATGATATTGCTGTTAAATTCCCTGATATAACAGTAAAACCTAAAAGTAAACTTTCTTTGATTGAGAAAGAATATCTTTCATTAAGTAATTCATATAGGGATATTTTTATAAAAATTTTATCCGATGCTATGAAGGATAAAGCAATTCGAGCTGATAAGAATCCAAATATGATTGGTTATGTACTTTCCACTGTAACAAGAGGAATAGTTGAGGATTTAAGCCAGAGTGAAAATGTAGTTAAGAGATTAGGATTAAACTCAGATGAAATAATTGATTTCATATTTGAGATACTTGGAGATGGATTAAAACCAAGGTAAAAGTAAAATTTAGGAGGTATAAAAAAATGTTAAAAGTTTTAGTAGTATTTTACTCATTGACAGGAAATACTAAATTAATTGCAGAAGCAATACAAAAGACTGCTAATGCTGATATTCTCGAAATAAAACCAGTTAAAGAACTTAAAGATGAAGGATCAATGAAATATTTTTGGGGGGGATTTCAAGCAATAATGAAAAAGAATCCTAAATTGAAACCATTCGATATTAATCCCCTTGAATACGACATAATATTCATAGGATCTCCTGTATGGGCATGGAGATACACTCCTCCAATTCATTCATTCATGAAAAAATATGATCTTTCAGGGAAAAATTTAGCTCTTTGGATGTGTTCTGGAGGAGATGGCGAAAAAGCAATGGGTAGATTTAAAGATGCTTTAAAAAGTACTAATATTATTGGTGATATCAGCTTTCAGGAACCTTTACAAAAAGGATCGGAAGAAGCAGCAGAAAACGCGATAGCTTGGGCAAAATTAATTATTGAAAATGTTAAAAATAACTAAAAATAAAACTAAGAGAGATATAAAATGGTACAAAATCTTAAATTATTCAGATTAAGAAAAGTAATAATGTTTTTATGGGTAATTGCTTTGCCCATTACTTTTAATTGGATGTCACCAGTTCTTATTATTATGGCTGGTTTTGAAGGATATATTAATTTGAGTTTTATAATATTTGGAATTTGGTTTGTATCTTCCCTATTTTTTGGCAGGGCATTTTGTTCCTATGCGTGTCAATGGGGGGCTGCTCAAGAAGTAATGGGTGATGTTGTTCCAAAACCATTAGATCCTGAAAAGAAGGCAAACCGTAGAAAAATCAAATATATAGTATTTGTAATTTGGATAATCTTTATTGTATTAGGACCAATATTAGCTATGGGTTATGTTAATGGTTTTAATCCATATTATCCAAGTCCGGTTGATGATCCATCAGGTTTAATTTCTTTAAGTGAAGTTGTTATAGGGCAATTTATTTTCTACTTTGGAATCATTGCGTCAGTTGTAATTTTATTTACATTAGTTGGAGGTAAGAGATCCTTTTGTAATTATGCTTGTCCTATGGGAGTTTTAGGAATTATCGGAACTAAAATAAAAAATGCACTTAAGTATCCTTCTTTACATTTAGAAGCTGAATCTGAGAAATGTACAAATTGTAAACAATGTTCAAAAGCTTGTGAAATGGGACTTGATGTTAATCAACTTGTTCAATCAGGGGATATGTACAATGCGGATTGTATCTTATGTGGTAGATGTATTGCCACTTGTAAGCAAGATATTATAAGGTATGCATGGAAATGGGACAAATATTAACCTAAATATGAGTAATCATTTAAAAAAATTTACGGTATTACTAATTTTTTTTCTATTATTTTCTTATATACTTTAAAAACCTAGCTCTTAAACAAAATATTTTAATTCTTTACAAAATATTAAAATATCATAAACATGCGCTCTTAGTATAGTGGTCAGATTCTGTTGGATTTACCGCTAAATGATTAATATGCCAGGTTGCCATAAACTAAGACTTCTTTATTGCTTTGCAAAAACCTGGCGACCCGGGTTCAATTCCCGGAGGGCGCATATTCTTCCTATCGATTAATTTAAAAAACTTTGAAAAAAATCATAAAAATATGTTAATTGGAGGGATCTTAGTAATTAGAGAGTGAGATTCTGAATCATAAATATATTTCTTTATATTTTTTAACTTTATATTTTTAGCTTCATAGAATTGTTTAATTATTTCTTTCTGGAAAGATTTGGTATTATGATAATCAAATCCATTAACTTTTTTGAGCCGAATAATAACAGTATCATGATTTTCAGCGATTTTTTTTTTTATTTCATCTCGGTTTCGTTGTATTAAAAATTCCTCATAATTTTTATGAAACGCATTTGGATATTTATCATGTTGTTCACCATCATATTCAAATGCAATTTTAAAAATTTTTCCATTAATTACAACATGACCATTAAATCCATCAAATTTTAATCTCCCTCCCTCATTCGCTAAGATATTATAAGCTTTAATTAATGGAGTTTCTGGAAATCTACATTCAAAAATTTTTTCCATAAACATACGCATAATACTTTCAGTTTTGGATTCTAGACAAATAGGACACCATCTACCTTGATATAACAAATTATCAACCCTAATTCTCCAAGGATGACTATTTTTGCACTCAATCTCAACATATTTGAACTTTTGATTTCCTTCCTTAATATTAAAGTGGTTTTCTTTAGTTAAAAGCTTCGCACCTCTGTTCTCAATGAAGGTTTTAAGACGATCAATTGTAATTGATTTATATGTTGCTTGTTTTAAACTCCAAATTTCTTTATATATTTCGAGAGCTCTTCTTTTCCCATAAATATGACTAAGAGATTTTATTATCCATCTAGTAATTGTTCGTTTTGACACTCCTATTTTTTTCTCATAACCATTTATACTGTCAAAATTGTTAATTCTTTTAGGATAGTATATAAGTTGAGATTCAAACATTTCTAAAAATTTGAATTTTTTATTTTGAATTAATTCATCAGAAGTTGGCCATAAAATTTTGCGAATTCTTTTTGCTTCTTTTTCTCCATATCTTGAATCCATATAATTATCAAACCATTTTCTGAAAAATCCTCTTGTGATCTTAAAATATTTAGGATATTGTCGTAAAGACATTAATTTTTCTTTTGCTATTTTTTTAGGATTATCTCCAATTAGTTCATCAAAAAAAGATTTCAATTCTTTATGTTTTTCTGACACCTTATATAAAATCTCTTTTTTACCACATAAACTATACAACCCTTATAATTTACTGAATTTGCGTACTCAAAGGATTCAATTTTTTAAAATTTTGATTAAGAACTCTACAATTAACCCCTATTGAGAGCTTCAAGTATGAGTTGTATTAATAAAATTTTTATTGATACAAGATATTTGATCTCTATCTTGAAGGATATTTCATAAGAAGTTGAAACTAATCGAATACTCTATTTCAATAGAGGGGTATTATAGATTTCAAAATTTAAATTTAACCAATTTTAGTTAAAATCCTTTGATTTTTAATAGAAAGAAGCGAATAATTGAATATGTTTCAAAAAGAGTTAGGAATAATCGGTCTCGGAAAAATAGGATCTACCTTATTAAAAGTATTTATTGAATCAAAAACAATAGAAAGGGAAAAAATAATTGTTTATGATATTGATCAAAATATACTTCATCAGAGAATTGAAGAATTTAAAATTAAATCAGCTAAAGATAATAAACAATTAGTTAAAGATACTAAATATATTTTAATAGCTGTGTTACCTCAAGTAATAGATAACGTCCTAAATGAGATTGGCCCATTGATAACTGAAGAGCAGATAATAATTTCAATTGCAGCAGGAATTTCTATAACACATATCAGCAAATATGTAGATAAAAAAGTAGGTATCTTAAGAATAATGACCAACACTCCTGCGTTAGTAAGAGCAGCAGCCTCTGCTATATCATCAAATGAAAATATTAAACAATCTGATTTAGATTTTGTTAAAAATTTATTTAATTCTTTAGGTCTTGTTGTAGAATTAGAAGAAAAACATCTAGACGCAGTCACTGGCTTATCAGGGAGCGGTCCAGCATATCTTTTTATTATTATGGAATCGTTGGCAGATGGAGGTGTAAAAATGGGACTCCCAAGAGAAATAGCTTTAAAGCTTGCGGCACAAATGGTACTAGGTTCAGCAAAATTAGTATTAGAAACTGGTAAACATCCTGGTGAATTGAAAGATATGGTTGCAACTCCTGGAGGTACAACTATTACCGCTATACATGAAATTGAATCAGCTAAATTAAGAGCAACACTTATAAGAGCTGTAGAAGCAGCAACATTAAAATCTAGATCTATGAATAAAAAAAATTAATTATCGCAACCTAAAGAAAATCTAAAATTATTTTTTGTTTTTGATCAATTTAGTTAAAACTATATGTATAAAATTATCACATATAAATAAATTTGAAAAAACAAATAAGGGATTTAAAGTATTCTTAGGATGCTTTATGGAAGGTTTTTAATAAGATCTACTCCTTTTTCTAATGGGATAGCCTGTAAAGTTTCTGTCCTTATAGCACCTGTACTACCTATCGTTATAAGACCTGTCATCATCACCTCATAACTGGGAGCCTCAATTATCGAAACAAAATCATAACGTCCCATAGTATAGTAAAACTCCTTAATTTCTCCACCAAGTGATTCAGTCACTTTTTTCGCAGCCTCAAAGCGCTGTGGAGATTCCTTAATTTTAGTGACCCCTTCTTGAGTAAATCTACCAAGAACTATGAAAATAGCCATTCTCTCACCTCAAAAATTTATTAATGATTATGTTTAGTTATGTTCATTGGCTACTTAATAATTACTATTTTGTAAAAACTCAAAAAAATTAAGTCTAAGCCATAATCTTTCTCCCTTTTGCATATATCGGAAAATTCGTGAAATGGAACTTTCACGATCATCTTCTAAAATTATTAAAACTTTATAAAAAGCAGATAGAATAGAAAATTATAATAAATTTAACAATGTATTGAAATAGTTTCGAGATTATAAGATGTTAGCTATTTTATTATGGATCTCTTTATTCATTATTGGTTACATCATTATATTTTTCGCTGCTGACGTTTTTTTAGATAATTTAAAGGAATTATGTATACTTTACAATATATCACCATTTATTATCGGATTGATTATACTGGGTATAGATCCTGAGGAATCGATTGCATCAATATTTGCAGCTATTAATGGACTTACTTATATTGCACTTGGAAATGTTATAGGAAATTCAATTATAGCATTGACTATACCTTTTGCCATTCCCCTTTTTTATTATAAGGTAGAATTTAATTCGGTATCGCAGTATTACTTTAATCTTATCTATTTTTCTTTGATTCTTATTTTAGCAGGGGTTTATTTTCATTTTGGATTATTGTTTGCTGGGATTTTTTGTATTTTAATATATTTTTTTTATCTAATTAGAAATTTGAGATCTATTTCAAGAGAAGATCTTGATAGAATTCTAATTAGTGAAGATTTAAAACAAATTAAATTAGAAGTACAAAAAGAAGAAAAAAATTCAAAATTCAAAAAATTCATTTTGGTTTTTATTGGATTAATTTTAATATTTTTAGGAGGAGAATTACTTATTTTCTCAGCAGGAAATATCATTTTATTAACAAAAATCCCTGAAACTTTTTTTGGATTTGTAATTATAGCGATTGTTACGAATGTAGAAGAAATAACATTACTCTTAAAATCAATTAAAAAAAAGAGTTTTGAGATCGGTTTAGGAGGTATGATAGGGAAATTAATTTGGAATTTGACACTAACTTTCGGAGTCAGTGGAGTTATTGCTATGAATACTTCTTTTATGTGGATTATATTATGGAATTGGTTTATTTTGCTATTTTTAATTATCTATTTTAATTATCTTTCTGTTAAAAAGAATTTAGGAAAAACAGAAGGACTAACATTATTAATTTTCTTTATACTCTTTATTTCAATCAATTTTGTTACAATTATTTAATAATTAAATAACTTTCATAAAAATCCAAGAAAATCAGTAACTCCATCAATTTTCGGTATTTCAACTTTAAAATAACTTTTAACAATCTCAATTAAGAGTCTCAACAAGGGCATTTGTATAGTTTCTCCATATTTCTCTTCTATATAATCAATTAATAATTTTGAGCTAATAGGTTTATTTTCTCGATGTTTTATAAATTCAGCTATGGTCTTTGAAAATTCAAACACTTTTTGAATCTCATTTCTCAAAATAATTAAAGATGGAACTAATTCAAGTTCAGATGTGAATTTTTTAGCAATACTTTTTTCAATATTTAGTTTTTTTGGATTAATTAATTTGTTTTTATCTTGAACTATTTCCCGATTCTTAAACACAATATAGTCCTTATATCTCTTTCTATTATCTCTGTAATTTTCATTTGATATAGTGGTGATATCAATTTCAAAAAACCCATGCATTATGTATTTAAAGAATTTAACAACATGAGTATCAAGATATTCATCTTCAGAAATTATAAGTATTTTATCACCTAAAAATGCAGATTTAAAAACATACGCCATCAAGATCTCTGGAATATTTAACTTTACAAGCTCAAATTTGATAGTTTCTGTTTCATAATTAGGTGATTCTTCAGCTTCTTGAGCAATTGAAGTTTCAGTTGTTTCAATTTTAAAATCTGCTATGAAAGTATCTCTTACTATCAAATTTTTGTCTACATAAACAATAAAAGAATGTTCGCATATCATTCCAGCAGTAATATTTAATGCTAGAAGTCCTTTAGTAACATTTTTTGTGACATTATCTGCTATTTCGATTTTATCCCATTTTGAGCATATAGGACAACGAACATCTATTTTTGCCATAAATATATTAAGTTGAATGTTATTCGATTATCTAAAAATATGGGTTAAGTTTCCCCAATTCCCAATACTTCGTATATATATAATAAATGAATTGATATCAATATATAAATTTGTTATAATCGTACAAAATGGAATTAAACTGTTTTATTAGTATTTTCGAACTCTACCGTAATTCTTTTCTATAAGGTTTGCAATAAGAAGGCATATAATCGCACTAAAGTTTTCCGCAATTAAAAATGACAAAGTATTGTCAAGAAATGTAACACAAATAAAATGTGTGCTAAAAAATAAAGCAATAAATATAAGAAATACAATTAGTAATGGCTTAGTTATAGGAAAACTTAAAAATTTCTCTAACTTCGTAGATGCTATTTTTGATTTACGGAATTGACTCCTTAATTTCTCTCTCCTCTCAACTTGAGCATAACTTTCAAAAATTATCATTGTTGCAAAAAATAACGCAACAGTTATTCCTATAGGCACTAAAATAACTACAAAATAGTTGCCTATTGCTAATACATATTGGCCAATAAATATAAAGAAAAGTTGAAATAAACCACACATTCCTAATAATAATAATCCAATTCCAATATATTCCTTAGATTTCCAACGAATTCTAATCGGCATCTTTATTATTCGTTTGAATTTTATAGTGGGCCCGGCGCGATTTGAACGCACGACCTTCCGCACGTCAAGCGGACGTCATACCAGGCTAGACCACGGGCCCTTCTTATGCAATAAACACTGAAATTAAATGATATGTAATTTATAATATTAAAAAATAAATATTTTATTAATATCATTAAAATCTTCACTGTATGTTCAAAATATTAAAAAAAAAAGATAAATTTAAATTTTTAACTTCTTCTTATCATATACTAATATACTAATCCAAGTTATTATAATACATATTGAGATAATTAGTATTTCAAATCCTGAAATTGCAGGTGGTTGAGAAGTTGATTTTTCAACGGTTATTTTGATGGTAGCAGATATAACGTTACCATATGGATCTTCGGCGGTGATTTCCAACCAATACTCGCCAACTGAAAGAGCAATGGCGTTTGTTATTAACCCTGTTCCACTATTAATAGCAAAATGTGTAGTATCATTTATAGAATAAATAACTCCAGAAAGATCATCGGCATTAACCTCGTAGTTGAATGGATCTCCTAATTCAATTGTCTGATCTTCAGGGTCCGGATTCCATACTGGATCAGTAGTATCTTCCACAGTAATCTTTATGACTGTAGTAATAGCATGCCCATATGGATCTTCAGCGGTGATTTCCAACCAATACTCGCCAACCGAAAGAGTAATAGCGTTTGTTATTAACCCCGTCCCACTATTAATAGCAAAATGTGTAGTATCATTTATAGAATAAATAACTCCAGAAAGATCATCGGCATTAACCTCGTAGTTGAATGGATCTCCTAATTCAATTGTCTGATCTTCAGGGTCCGGATTCCATTCTGGATTAATAGTATCTTCCACAGTAATCTTTATTACCGTAGAAATAGCGTGCCCATATGGATCTTCGGCAGTGATTTCTAACCAATACTTGCCAACCGAAAGAACAATGGCGTTTGTTATTAACCCCGTCCCACTATTAATTGCAAAATGTATAGTATCATTTATAGAATAATAAACTTCAGAAAGATCATCAGCATTAACCTCATAGATGAATGGATCTCCTAATTCAATTGTCTGATCTTCAGGTTCAGGATTCCATACTGGATCTGCAATATCTTGGAACATAAACTCGATATTTGAAGTATTGCTTTCACCCATATGACTGTAAGCGCTAATTCCATAATATATAATACCAACCTCTACTTCGCTATCATTAAATTCTGTGTTACTCGAAGTCGCTATCAATTTCATTTCTCCTCCTTCACTTTCATTCTTATATATATTATAATAAAGAACTGGAGCACCATATGTATAAGAATCGTCCCACCTCAAACAAATTTGAAAGGGTGTTTGATATGCTATAAGATTCGGGGGTGGATCTGGTGGTGGAATTTTTATTTGTATGAAATCTATTTTAATTTTGTAATTGGTATAAGGTCTGCCATCCCAGTAATCATTTTGCTCAAATCCCAGGATAAAAAGCTCATCATTATCGAAATAATCGTCAGCACTACTGTCTATATTATAACTATAAAACCCTGAACTAGGAATCTGATTGATATTGTCCCACTGAGATGTTTCAAAATTCCAGAAATTAATGTTTAAATCACCAACTGTTTCCATAATGTCAAGATTCACATCAAATTCGATTATATTTTCAAAACCATATTCAGAACAATTAAATTGATATTCAAAGTTGATATCAGGTTTGTCGAAAATATAGTAAATATCAACAAAATCAACATTTA
>JBHLOC010000011.1:0-102452 GCA_048940925.1 Promethearchaeota archaeon
AATAAAAATATTTTTTTATTTTTTAAGGAGTGAATTCATATGATTAATTCTCTTCTGTAATAATTTTCGAGTTCCAACATCTTTTCTATGAAATAATTCACCCTCAATACATCCCACACCTAACTCAGCAATTTTTTCAGCTTCTTCAAGAGAATCAGCAACACCTAATAGACCCATAGCTCTAGAAGTTGTTGTAAATATATTTTCTCCTTCACGATAAACTGATGCATAATAATATTTTGCACCACTCCTCTGTAGACCAACCTTATCTATTTTTAGAGGTTTATCTCTTTTTGGATTTAAGGGGTAACCCTCTGGAGCTAAATATTTACACACAGTCGCTTTTTTTTCAAAATTAAAATTTTTAGATAAATTACCATTAATTATAGCCCAACAGATATCGACAAAATTTCCATTCAGGAGAGGTAATACGTTCATGGCTTCGGGATCGCCCCAACGAGAATTGTATTCAATCAATTTTATCCCATTTATTGTCTTCATGAATTGTCCGTATAAAAATCCTTTATATTCAACACCTGTCTCAGCTTTTACTGCTGATATTGTTTTTTTCATATCTTCTAAAGCTAAATCTACATCATCTTGAGTAATAAATGGCATTAGATGATCTTGCATACTATATGATCCCATACCTCCAGTATTAGGCCCCTTATCATTTTCATATGCTCGCTTATGATCTTGAACTAAAGGAGATCCAAATACATTTTTACCATCTACAAAAGTCTGAAGGGTAAATTCCTCTCCATCACACTTTTCTTCTAAAAGGAACCTATTTTTTTTATCTACCAACTCTTTACAGTAGCTTATAATATCTTGCTCTGAAAAAAGATGATCCCCATACACTTTTACACCTTTACCCCCTGTCAATCCTTCTGGTTTAATAACAATATGTTCTTTACCCATATCTTTTATATAATTTTCGACACCGTCCATAGAATCAAACATTTTGCTTTTAATGTTTGATTGGATCTTAAACTTTTCAAGTAGATTTCGTGTAAAAATTTTCGATCCCTCTAATTGAGCTGCTTCTATTTTTGGTCCTACGCAGGGTATTCCACCTTTTTCTAAAGCGTCCACTATTCCAACCACTAATGGAGCTTCAGGACCTATAACTGCAAAATCTATTTTATTTTGTCTACAAAAATCAATGATTTCTTTAAAATCTGTTTCTGAATGTATTTTGATCCTTTTGCTTAAATCTTCTAAACCAGCATTTTTAAAACTCATAAAAGAGAATAATGTCGCTCCTCCATATACTAAAGTTTCACCAATAACATGTTCTCTTGCTCCATGTCCAATAACTAAAATATTGTAGTTTGTCATAATTACTCAACTTATTATATAAAATACCATTTGATTATGTATATTATCTAATTAGGTCGCTAAATAATATTAACATTAATTATTAACCAAATAATCATATCTAGAAGTACAAGAACAAATTCAATTTTCATTAGTGCGATATTGTATATATAATATATTTAAATGCAACACCAAGATTAGGAGAATTAAAATAGGGTAGACTTTAGTTGTTTTACTTTTAAGTTTAATTGGTCCTATTCTATATATTTTCTTTGGGTGGGAAAAGTTTAAGGAAGATAAGAGATAATTTTAAAATGAAGTATTAGAAAATTCTATGATTTTTATGACTTTAAATGAGAAAAAAGAAATTAGATCTATGAGAGATATTAATGATTCATTTAATAGAGATCAATTAATAGAATTCCGAAATGTATCTAAAAAATATAAAAGACTATTAGCCTTAGATGATATCTCTTTTTCAATTCAAAAAGGAGAGATATTTGGCTATATTGGACCGAATGGAGCAGGTAAGACAACAACAATTAAAATTTTGGTTGGGTTAATCAAGGATTACAAGGGAGACGTTTATATAAATAGAAAGAATATTTATGATAATCTGAAAGAGGTAAATAATCTAATCGGATATCATCCACAAGAAGCTGGTTTTCAAGAATGGCGTACTATTGATCATAGCCTTAAAACGTTTGGGCGTTTATCAGGGCTTAGTTCAGATCGTCTTGAAAACCGAATTCAAGAAGTTTTAAGTTTGCTAAATCTAATAGATGTAAGATATAAAAAGATTAAATATTTGTCAGGAGGTATGTTCCAAAAATTAAGATTATGTCAAGCTCTTTTACATGAACCAGAAATTTTGGTTTTAGATGAACCATTGACAGGACTAGATCCAACAAGTCGATTTCAATTCAAAAATATTATTAAACAACTCTCTAAGAGTGGAATAACAGTTTTATTTTCATCCCATATTTTAAGTGATGTACAAGATATTGCAGATAAAATCGGTATTTTAAATCTAGGTCAGATTATGAAAATTGGAACTCCTGAAGATCTTCAAAATAGCTTTAATATAGGAAATATACTGCAAATTGAAGTAGCAGAAAATAGTCCTTTATGTGATGGACTTGATGAATTAGAAGACGTTGAATATATTGAGAAGATAAGATCAAATGTACAATTAATCCATTTGAAATCTAATATTGATATTGATTCTATAATAATTCTGATTTTGAAGAAATTAACAGAACAGAAATGCAGAATAAGAAATTTTAATCTTGTAAAACCTAGTTTAGAAGATGTTTACTTAAAATATGTTGGAGGTGGACCTTTTTGAGCTTTATATTACTTTTTTTTGATGAATTAAAAGGATATGCAAAATCGAAAGTTATGATTGTTTTATGGTTTGGACTACCATTGATGTCATTTTTAATTCATTTTATTCAACCTGAAGATGACGCTCTTCCAATCTCTTTTTTAGTAGCTATCCTTGTCTCCAGTATTGGTGGAACTCTTTCTGCAATTATGCTTAGTACTTCAATAGTGAATGAAAAGAATCGTCATGTCTATGAGTTATTTCTGATTAGACCTGTCAAACGCTATAATTTACTGTTATCAAAGTTTTTTGCTGTTATATTATGTTTAATTATAGCTATTTTTATCTCCCTTATTGGTGGATTACTTATTGATATCATGACAATAGGATTTCCTGAAAATTACCTAAATTCAATAACTGATTCTCTTATAATAAGTATATCCTCAATGGCTATTACATGTTCTATAGGTATATTTATTGGTGTAATAGTATCTTCAGTTGCAGTAGCAGCAATTTTAGCAGTATATTTAGGTGGTCAATTAACTTCTATTATTATTTTACCTACATTCTTTATACAGGGTTTAGATCCCGAATTGCTTTCGATAATCTTGGGCGTATCAATTACATCTGTAATAATGGTTATAAACATACTTCTATTCAACCATATGCAGTTTTAACCATTAATTATTTTTTTGTGTTTAGAAAAAGAATTTTGTTTTTTTATTTAATTTTAGAACCACATTTACTACAATATTTTGCACTCTTCCTATTAATCGCTAAACAAGAAGGACAAGTTATACGCTCTTCTCTAATATCTTTTTCAGAAGGCTTTTCTTGAATTTTTTCTTCAAATTTTTCCTCTTCGTTAATACTGATATCTTTTATATCATTTCTCTTTAGTTTCTTAGCTTTCTTTTTTTCCTTTCTTTGCTTTTTAAGTTTAAAATAATTAAATATTCCATAAAAACCAATAAATAAGAAGAGTGGGATGAAAATTATGAATGAAAATGTAATGGGCATTTTACTGAAATCTTGATCTGGAAAAGCATAAGTAAACTCATAAGCTGTTTTAGAAAAAATTAACCATAATATTATTATTTCAGGTTTTAAGAATTTCATTTTTTTACTTATTATTTCAGCTTTTTTCCCAATTAAACTTCCCATTGTCACAAGTAATAGAAGTAAATCAAAAAAGTAAAGAGAAATTTGTATTGGGAGTGCTAAAATTGATTCTTCACTTTTAATTAAACTAAAGGAAGCTTTAAGGATCAAATAGGAAGCATAAACCGAAACATAAATAAGAAAAATACCAAGCCATGCGTTAAGTTTACCTACAAAAAGAAATAATAAACTAACTAAAAATAATACAAAAAATAACGAAATCATGACCCAAGGTATATGTCCTAGTTCATTTATTACATTTTCAGGGATGATATTCAATTTAAATCCTATATTCGCAATTAGTAACATTATGATGATCGAAAGAATTAATCCCCCCACAAATGATGTACTCCTTACAAGGAAATTCAAAAGTTTTGGCATTTTGTATAATTTTTCATCTTGATTTATGCCCCATTTATAACAACTATGCAAAGTAAATATCGATGTTATAAAGATATAAGAAAGTATAGAAATAATGATTAAAAAAAGAACTGCGAAAAGCACAAGTGCTGCAAAAATCAAAATTAGTGGAATTGCTATTAAGCAGTATTTCAATATAGATTTAAAAGTCAACTCTTTTAAATTTTTTTTAAAAACAACTAAAACAAGTAATAATATAATAAGTAATCCTAGAAGTGGTACAAATATAACAATACCGAGAATTCGTGTCGTTCTAAATTGAACAGCTGTAAATCCCACTATGAGCCAAATAACAAGAATAAGAAGAAGACGGTTTTCTCTCTTTTTAAGTTCAATTAAATCTTTGATTCCCATAAAAAAATATTAAAAATTCTCTTATTTAACGTTTCTTAACTAAACTTAATTTTTTTGTTCTACTTGATTTTTTGAAAAGTTACGATAAGCAAAAATAATTCTTTGAATTACGGTTATATTAGTTCCAACTGCTAAAAAAATCATTGTCCACCAAATAGCTACAGGAAACCAAATTTGTAAAAGTGATCCAATAAATAAAATTGGTATTCGATCTGTTCTTTCCAATAAACCTACACCATAAAGATTTTCAATACCTAAAGCTTCTATTTTTGCCCTGGAATATGATGTTAAAAACGCTCCAATGAGAACGATAATCCCAATTTCAAATGTAGTATATCCACTAAGAATGACACCTATAAATATAAAAAAATCTCCTATTCTATCTAAAACTGAGTCCAAAAATGCACCCAATTTTGTGGGACCTTGTAGACGGGCGACTACCCCATCTAATTGGTCAAAAAATTCTGTAATAAATAAGAAAATTATAATTAATAATAAAAATTGAAATAAAAAACTTAAAAAAGTTATAATTGCAGTTATTAATCCAAAAAATGTAAAATAGTTTGCAGGTACTCGTTTTAATTTTCGACCTAGAGGGAGTAAAATTTTTTCTGAAAATTTTTTTACTTGTAATAGCATTTTCCTATCTTTATGAAATATAAAATAAAAAAATGTGTTTTTTAAGAATTTTTAAAAAAATAAAAAAAATAGATTATAATCTATAGATTGGATAAAATTTCTCTTCGACGTATTTGAAAAAATAATCTGGATTTAGATCTTCGCCAGTTACTCGTTTTATTAAATCATTGGCTCTGTAAACACTTCCGTGTTGATGTATGTTTTCTCTTAAATAAGCAAGTAGATTAGAAAATTCACCTTTCTTATAATCTTCAGGGAGGTGTGGTATCTTCTTAATAGCATCCGAATAAATCTGTGATGCATATAAACTTCCCAGAAAATAGGTAGGGAAGTATCCTATAGATCCCATCGACCAATGAATATCTTGAAGAACTCCTTCTTTATCATTCGCAGGCACAATTCCCAAATATTCTTCCATTTTAGAATTCCATATTTCTGGTAATTCGGATACCCTGATCTTACCTTCAACTAGATCTTTTTCTATTTCAAATCTTAGAATTATGTGTAGGCCATATGTAACCTCATCAGCATTGACTCTGATAAATGAGGGTTGGACACAGTTAACTGCTCGGTAAAATTCTTCCATCGGATAATCTTTTAAATTCTCGGGGAAGTATTTTTGAAATGTTGGGTACCAATAAGTCCAAAATTCTTTACTTCTTCCAACGATGTTTTCCCAGCAACGTGATTGGGACTCATGGATTCCCATCGAAGTACCGGTACATAGAATAGTATCGTGAAGCTCCTTCCTAATGCCCATCTCATACAAAGCATGACCGCATTCGTGGATAGTACCAAAAATACATTCATTAAGAAAATCTTCCCGTGTTCGTGTAGTAATACGAGTATCCATTGAAGCTAAAGATGTTGTGAATGGATGAGTTGATCTGTCTTGACGTCCAATTTCCAGATCGTAATTTAATTTTTTTATAATTTCAAAGCTCAAGTCAAATTGCTTGTCAATGTCATAGTTTTTATGTAGTATAGAATCATCAGGTTTATCGGTAGATGAATTTAACTTTTTTATAAAATCAATTATTTTTGGTTTAATGGGATTGAAAATGTTTGCAATCCACTCATAAGTAGCACCTGGTTCGTATAAATCTATTAAAGTAGAATAAATATCAGGATGTGTTGCTAGTTTAATAGCTTTTTCCTTCTGCAATTCAACTGTTTTTTCTAATAGTCCTTGAAAAATCGAAAAATCACTCTTACTATATGCTTCTCTCCATTCTTTTGCAGCTAATACACTGGTTTCAGCAATTTCAACAACTAATTTCTCAGGTAACTTGGTTTCTAATTCATATTCTCTTATAATTTCTCTCAACATAGCACTTTCAATTGCACTGAGATTATTAAGTTGTTGAGCTTCCTTAATTAATTTACCTACTTTATCTGAGGTTACTCTTTTATGAATAAGTTTTTCTAAGAGCGATACTTGTTTTGATCTTCCTTCTAAGGTTCGATAACTTCGCATGTTTACTTCTTGATCCCAATTCAAAGTGGCTTGTGCGTAATGTAAAGTCATGATTTCGCCAAAATATTCCCGAAGTTCCTTTATAGCACTCATTTTTAAGACTTTTTTAAATTATTGCGATATTAACTAAAATTTAAGTGATTTAGTTAAGCTTTTACAAAAAAGTTTTACTATATCATAATCTCAAATATTATATAGTTTTAAAAGAAGTATATTATGAACTATTCTTGAACTAAGTATTATACGTTATTAGAATCATGTCATTTGGTCTTGCTTCACAAAATATTCAGCTGCTAATTTTATATCTTCAATTGATAAAGACCTACCGAGAGATTGCTCTAAATCTACAACCAACTGTTCACATAATTCAAAGCTTAAAGTACTCCCTTTATCCATGATCATATCTTGTAAAACATTTATGAAATCAGTCGCTTTTGGTTTATCTAATTCTTCTGTTAACTCCTCATGAGGAGGGAACAATTTAACTGGCATTTTAGTTTCATCTATTTCGATTTTCTCTTCTTTATCTCCAGAAAATATCACAGGTTTTGGAGGTGCTTCAGCAGTTTTAAGAATTTTTAAGTCCATTGGTTTTTTTTCTAATTTCTGAAAAGATACCATTTTATGTGGTGCTTCTGATGAAGAAGGCACTTCTATTTTTTCAGGTTTTTCTGTTTTAAATGCCTCATCCAATGGTTTAACAGTTGGTAATGGCTTAACAGAAATTTTTCTTTTAAATTTAAGGGCGGGAGGAATCTTAAATTCTTTTTTCAGTTCAGTTTCCTTTCTTTTTTCTAACTTTTCTTTTATTTTAGCATTTAATACTTTAATTCTTTCTTGAATAATTTTAACATGTTCAAAATCTTGATATGAATCATACAAGCTATTCAATTCTTTAAATCTAGGCAATGCTTGCACGTATTGTCCACTTTCAGCTAAATTATTTGCTTTTTTCATTAATTCTTCAAAATTTTCAGGAATTTCTCTTTTTAAACCTAATGCATCTTTAATATATTGTAATGTAATTGATTTTGCATCTGAGGAATTTAATGAAATTTCCTTAAAATCATATATATTAAGTTCATTCTTAATCCTTTTAATTTCCTTATCCTTAATTAAATCTCTTTTATTCCCAATAATTAATAGTTTTGAGTAATTGCTTTCAAGTTTTTGAAGGTCTAAGAATTGATTAATAGTTTTTAAATTATAATTCGATAAATCAAACAGTAAGATCACCAAATCAGAACCACTTACAAATTTTGCCCATAAAGGAGAGAAATTGTCTTTTAACTGAAAATCCCATAATTCAAAGGTTAAACCATCAATTAACAAATTGCATGATTTAACTACTTCCATTATGATCTTTTCTCCGTTACTTCTTAACATATTATAAAAAGTTGTTTTACCTGCATTTATAGGACCTATAATTGTAATTTTTGATCTTAGGTCTTTTTGAATTTGATCTAAGAAATTATTAAATTCAGTTTTTATCGCACTATCTTCATCTATAGTCTCAGGATTTGGAAACAACTCTTTAAATTTTTCTATTGTATTTTCTATAAGTGGTTTAATATATGGAAGAGGATCAATTAAATCTGTAATAAAAAGAAAATACAAATTATCTATCCCTTTGTGAAATATTTGAAAGTTAGAAATTTTACGATTAAAAATCTTTCCAGGTATAGGCATCTCCATATATTTTAGAATTGTTTCTTTTACATTTTTCAGTTCTTCATTTCCATAAGCAATAGCATAATCTTTAACAAAAATATGTTGTGTTGAATAAAAAATATGAATTTGTCTTAACATCTTTATTTATCCTTAAGGTTTCAATAGAGATTATTAGGTTTATAAGTAAAAAAGAAATTATAATTAATAATTCTTTATTTATTATTCAATAATTATAAATTCTTATCTTCTCTAATTAAACTTTAGAAAATAATAAAAAATATTAGATTTCAGTCTTTATTTTCTTATAGAGCAAGATGCCTTTACAACCTAATCACATCGCAAACTTTTTAGAAAATGAATCAGATTCAAAATATAAGTCAGAATTACTTGACTTGCTCAATTTAAGAATAAAAAAGTTATGTTTTGAAGAGTGTGAGCGTGATAGAATAGTTTGTACCTTAACCCCTATGTGCTCAAGAAGGTTTTTACTGAAATTGAGGATTAAAAATGGATTAACTATAGAGGATTTACCTAAATTTTGCTATAGTGTACATAAAGGTGTTATTGAGAGGTATTTTAGAAATAAAACTATCGTATACCGACCTTATGACAGCTATTTATATGTAATAGATTTCTTAGATGTGTTTTTTCATGGGGATTATCGTAAATTAAACAAATTAATAAACTTTAAGAAATGGGATGATGCTCTAAAAATTTTTGATGACAGAATACATAATAGGAATGAAAATTTCAATTACATTTTAACGGACAATTATTTAATTTTTAAATTTGGTGACAGGATTCATGTGTTATTTATAAAAGAAAATTATGTTCTCTGTAATGCAAACCGCGAAAATATTGAAAGCATTGAATTATTATATAATCTTTGTAAACTTTATGCCGGTATATACTTTCCGGAAATAAACTTAAATTTAATCCCTTCTAAATATGTTGAAATAACTGTTAAAATTCCCTATGATGTTCTTAAACAAATAAATAAAGATCCCAACAAAGATAATGGCTCTAAAGTAGATTTATACTTTTGGAATACATTTCGGGAAGATCTTAATGCATTAACACAATATTGTGATGAAATTCATTTACAAATGGATAGAAATCAAAATTTAGAAATCACACTATCAATTTCTTTATTAACAAATAATTATTCAGAGGAGGAGAAAAGAATAGCCTTGAGATTTAGGGATTTAAGATTAATATTAAATTTTGTAACTCGTATTTATACGGATTATTATATAATTTGGGTATAAAAGTAATATATGAAAGGAAAGTGATTGTAGATGAATAATAATGAAAAGTATTTAACAGAAATCAATCAAATTAAAGATTTTATACATGATGGGAGATTTGATGATGTTGTGCAAGTAATTGCCCTCTTTCTTGGCGATGCTGGAGATCAGGATTATTTAGATAGACTTGAAATTGTTATCGAGAATTTATTAACCTTACATGGAGGACGCACAGTATTACGATTTCTAATTGAGAACATCGTCATCGACATTCCTTCTTTATTAGAAAACCTTTCAACAAAAGACTCAGTCTTAAGATATACATTTTTATTATTGTTGAAGACAATTTGCGAAAATGAGTGCGATCTTTTTTTACCTTATAGTGAAAATTTATTAAATTCTGAGGATCCAAATGTAAGAGAAGCAGATTTGCAATTGCTAATATATATGGCAGGAGGAGAGAAGATTTTTGAGGATGAATCATTAATTAAAACCATAGCTTTAAAGCTTACAGACGAGAAAGATTTTGTTATTGAGAAGGCAATTCAGGCATTAAAAGCAATAGGAGGAAAATCCCCTACAATAGTAACAAAAGTATTGACAGATTATGCAAAAGAAATAGTTGATACTCCCGAAAATGAAGAGTTAAAGAAGCGTATTGATAATATTATAAAAGGATTCATGACTGTTGAAAAAATTGAAGAAATAGTTGAATCTACTGAAGATAAAAAGGATATGGAATTAGAAAAAGAAGAATTAGAAGTTGTCGATAAAGAGATTGAATTAAAAAAGAAAGAATTAGAGATTAAAAAGAAAAAGTTAGAGTTAGAAGAAAAGGAAAAAGCAATTGAAGAAAAAGTTATTAAAGAGAAACAGAAAGTATTAAAATTAAAAGAGGAATTGGTAGAAGAAGAGGGTAAATTATCAGAAGACGGAATAGATCTTGAAAAAGTAGCGATAAAGAAAATACCAAAGAAGTTAAAGAAAGAAGAATCGGAAATCATTGATAAAGAATTAGAATTAAAGAAAAAAGACTTAGAAATAAAGAAAAAGAAACTTGAAATAGAAGAGAAAGAAAAAGAATTAGAAGAGAAAGAGATCTTAGAAAAAGAGAAAACATTAAAATTGAAAGAGGCCTTAATTGAAAAAGAAAAAGAATTGTCTAAAGTAGAGCTTGAATTAAAAGAAAAAATCATTAAGGAGAAAGAACAAAAAATCTTAGAAGAAGAAGCAAAACGGGTTGAAGAAAAACTAAAAGAAATAAAAGAAAAAAAAGGAGAAGAAAATCCACCTTAAAATATTTACTTTATAACCTTAAATGAATATTATAGCTTCTCTTCATCTTCCTCATCATCTAAATCAACTGAAGATTCAGGTTTACTCTCAATAGGAGTAATATGTAATCTTCTCACTATTTTTCGAATATCCTCTACTTTAACACTCTCAGGAGGTAAACTTTTTTGAACATTTTTAGCCATTTCATAAGCAAGTTCTATGTATTTCAAATCTTCCAAAAATTCTACAATTTGTATTTTATAATCAGCGTCTTCTACGCCCTGCCCATATTCCATCAATTTTTCTTTAAGAAGAATATCGATTTTGTCTGATCTTTCAACAAATTTTACTTTTTTGACCAATTGTTTAAAACTATTCATGATATTATACATTTCTGTTTTAGGGTAATCATCAATATTTTTCAATACATGAAATATATAGAGTTCTGCTTTTTCCCAACGTTTATATTTCAAACTAGCTTCTACAAGTTCCAAAAGTGCTAATTCATAAAGGAATTTAGATTCAATATTTGGTATAATCTTATCAAAAATCCAATCAAGTAAATTAGGTTGCTTGAATTTTTCAATAACATCTAATAAAAACTTTTCAACAGCAAAATATAATTTTGCATTTTCTGTTTTGGTAGATGTGAGAAATGAAACTAAAGCATATTTAACTCGTCCCATCGCATCTTCTAAATTAATAGGAGTTTCACTAAATTTATAAAAAGCAGATTCTAAAATAGGTTGAATTTTATCTTTTACGTCAAAATCATATACGAAGTATTCACCCCATGCAGGAGTTATTCCTGTAGTTTTTTTTGGTCTAGGGATTCCTTTTATATCTCTACTCTTAGGTGTCTTTGATTTTTTATGTTTAATTTTTTCTGAAAGTTCATTAAATTCTTCTTCATTTAAAATTTCTAGAATTATTTTATCTTTAGTCTTTGGCACAAAAAGCCTGAAAAATACATCTGAATCTTCTTCAAATAATAGATCTCTTAAATCTTTTGGAAATGTTATACCAGTTTTAGTCTTTTTTACAATATCTTCAAAAAAATTTTTTTCTTCGTTGGAATTCTGATTTTCTACCATATTTATAAAAATAATAAAAATCTTATAATAATTTTTTCTGTTGAATTATTAATATATTAAAATGATTTCTTATAAGAAAAGAGTATACAATTTCGATATTTTTACAAATAGTCTATTCATCCTGTAATATTAACAAGTTCTACACCACGATGATGGAAATTTTTATCTATAAAACAAAGTATAGCATGTCCTGCATGAACATATACAATGGGTACTGGATATGATTCTGCATTTTTAATATAACTTTTCTTAACAAATAAGGGAAGTATTTTATTACAGACTCTGCATTCTACCTGAATTCTCTCGACTAAATCCAGTTTTGCAAATTTTCTTAATATACCATCGATTACTGCTTTAAAGCCAATGAAAATATTAGGAGAAAAATTTCCATAAGATAGAATAACTCCAACATCATAAGTCTCATTAAATTTTAAATCAATATGCTCTATTAATGCTTCTAATAATTGAAATTGGACTTCAAGACTCGAACCCACCGTGTAAATAAGATCATTTTTCCTTATATAGACGATTTTCATATTACCTTTATCCTTGTGAAAATAAATATCATTAACTTTATTTTTTCTAACTATATTAAGATCTAAATCAAACCTCCTGAACGATTGAAGAGGTTTCCATTCAAAAAGAGTGAATTTATCGTTACTGATATTAATGAATTCCAGAAACTCCCCTATATTTGCATATATCGGCATTTAATTCAATCCAACTAATAATCAAATTGTATCGATAAGTTGATTACTATCAGCACAAATTTATTCTATTATAGCAGAATTATATTTTATCCAATTAATGACACTTCTCATATTTATATCTTTCATTAAAAATAGCAAATAAAAAGATAGGTTTTGTCATTTGAGATCATTTATGAAAAGAATATTTTCCTACAGTCTTAGTTACACGTAAAATTGCTTTAAGTTTCTGTATTGAAAGATCACGTGGCATTTCACAACCAAAAGCTAACCAATAAACTCCTTCTTTTGCAGAAGTAATTCTTAAGACAATGAAATCGCTTTACTTTTATTTTTAGTATTAGGATTACTAATCGATTATGTTTAAAAAATGTATAATCTTTTCAATTATATCTCTTACACATATTTTGATTAAACTATGAGTTTTGCACATGCAAATGGAATTAAGATTTCTTATGAAATGAAGGGTAAAGGCTTCCCAGTGATATTTATTCATGGGTTTGGCTCAAAAAAAGAGATTTGGAAACCTCAAGTATTAGAATTGAGTAAAAAATTTAAAACAATCACTTATGACCTGCGGGGAGCAGGAATATCCGATCGACCTAATTTTCCCTATACAATGGAAATGTTCGCAGATGATATTAAGGGGCTAATGGATTTTCTTCATATTAAATTAACTCATCTTATTGGTAGATCACTTGGGGGTATGATAGCTCAAAACTTTGTGTTAAAATATCCCCAATGCGTAGAAAAACTTGTTTTAATAGCAACTAGCTCAAAGTTTAACCAAAGCATTGATCCAGTTATAAGTAGTCGAATACAAGAGGGTGAGTTATTAAAAACTGATCCAGAACAGGTATTTTGGAATAAAGCATATTTCACATTTCACCAAAAATTTAGAAGTATGCTAAAGTCAAATCCGAAAAAAGTTTATTATAACTCATTTTCTTTAGAAACCTTGATAAAAGATAACCAGATTCATCCTTCCAGGCCACAAGATATCATAAATCAAGCAAACGCTATGAAACATCATAATACTGTAGATAAATTGCATCTAATTAAAAGCCACACACTTCTATTGGCAGCATCTCATGATAGACTTATTCCAAAATCATCTATGGATGTTATTCATAAAACAATTCCAAATAGTACCTTGAAAATTATACAAAATGCAGGTCATTTTATGACATTATCAAGAGCACCTGAGGTAAATCAATATATTATGGATTTTTTAGACAATTAACTTAAACTTAACAATATAATGTGTCAAGATAAGTCATATATTAAAATTTTTTTTTTATCACAAAATTGTAATTTATAATAACAAGAAAATAAAAGTGAAATTAAGGTATGATTTATCTGCAAGAAACATTTAATCTCACACCAGCTACACTAAAAACTCTTGATTCTTTTATAATGGTGGTCAATAGCAATTCTCGAAGTAACTCCTAATAAAATGCCGGATTTCATTGAATGCGTGTAGATAAGTTCAAAAACATTCCCAATTGTTGTCATTTGGCGACCTTTAGCTGGAAAACCGAACTAAGTGATTGATATATGGAAAGGAGTTATATATCTACGAGAATATCAACCTAAAATTGAGGATATAAAAGATTGGTTTAGGATGCTTCGAGAAATAGCGCCAATGGAGTGTTTAGCACAAATATTTTTTCTCTCATACTCACAGCTAATATAGTTATCTTATAATGATTTTTTGAAAATCTTAAATTTCTTAACATTTATATCTTGTTTTCTAAGATTTTAGATAATAAAAAAATTTTAATCATCAGATTAATTTGCTTATTATGGTTACTTTAAAGATAAAGGGGGTATTGCTAAATTGGATAAAAAAAAAGTTAAAAGAGAATTAATGTCTTTCCAAGAGATTCATCATGCAGAAGATTATCGAAATGTTGCAATTTCAGTAGTTTTAGTTCAACCGGAGCATGCTGGGAATATTGGTGCTATTGCTCGAATTATGAAGAATTTTGATTTCACTAAATTAGTCATTTTCAATCCTATTGAGACAGCGAAAAAAATCTTAAGTTATAAAACTCAAGGATTTGCAATGCATGGAAAAGACGTTCTAATGAATTCAGAAATTATTAATATTCAAGATAATGAAGATTATATTTCCAAATTTAAAGAATTTCTAAAACAATATGATTTAGTAATTGCGACTACCGCAAAAGGGAAGAGATACACTAATATAAGGAGACTTTCAATATTTCCAGAAGATTTGCACATCCCCCGTTCTGAAAAATTATTAAAAATTGCTATTCTTTTTGGAAAAGAATCTCGAGGATTAACAAATAGCGAGATTACCCTTGCTGATATAATTTTAAGGATTCCAACTGGCATTCGATATCCCTCTCTAAATTTATCACATGCTTGTGGTATAATTTTATATGAAATTTTTAAAAAAATCAATATACTAGATATAGGGCGTGGCGATAAACCGGTATTATTAGCAGATCGAGAAGACCGTCAATTTCTCTTGAAAATTATAAAAGAGATAAGTGAAAAATTAAAAATAAGAGACTATAAAAAAGAAAACGTATATTATGCCTTTAGAAATATATTTGAACGGGCTTTTATGTCAAAAAGAGAATTGACTCTAACAACCGGTTTATTTTCAAAAGTAAATGATATATTAAAAAATTTGAATCTCTATAAAAACGATTAAAATATATCCTCTAAAATTGGACTCCTTTTAATATAAATTCAATTCTTGATTCTTTTAAAATGGTGATTTAACATGAATGAAAATAAAACTCTTATAGCATATGCTACAAAATCTGGTGTAACAGAAGAAAATGCTCATATTATCCGAGAAATTTTGAAGGATCAATACAATTTTGAAGTGGATTTAATAAATCTTAAGAAAAACCCAAAACCTAGTTTTTCTCACTATGAAAATATTATTATTGGCAGTGGAATTAGAATAGCACGATGGTATGGAAAAGCTAATAAATTTCTTAAAAATGACTTCAAAAATAAGAAAGTAGCTATTTTCCTATCTTCTGGAAAGGCGGGAGATCCTGAGAGCTATGAAGATGCTATTACAAAATATATAAATCAAAAATTAGCCAAAAATCCCCACATTAATCCAATAGCAACTGAAGCTTTTGGTGGAAGATATGCTGATGTGGATTACACTGATCCAGATAAAGTTAAAGCATGGGCTCAAGAACTAGGAAAAAAACTCTCTGGACAATAATAGCTTTCTAAGTAAGAATTTCTAAATACCTCTGACTTTTTTATTTTAAAATTAATTTAGATTATCCTTACTCTATTTTATATTAAATGGGAAATTTACTCTTACTAAGAAAAATATTTAAATAATAACAGTTCTATTAACAACAATAGATATTATCCAAAACAATTAATAAAGTTGGTATTTAATTAAGAAATCAATCAAGTTAGCAAATATTCTGCTTAATTACTTAAAGGAATATCAAGGGAAGGCACTTTCGGTTAATGCTTTAAAGAAAAGATTAGATAATTTTATATTAACACCTAATGAGATAAGGTATGGCAAAAAACATCTTTTTAAAATCTTAAATGAATTGAAATCTAGTGGAAAACTATTTTCAGCATTTTATAATGGTGAAATTCATTATTACATTCCTTCTTCCAAATCTGCGACTGAAATGTCTTCTTTTAAAACAAAAAAAGAAAAAAGAGGAAAAAGAGATCGTGAGAGAGAGAAAGCTGGATTTTTACCACCTTTAATACAAGATAGAAAGGCTTTTCTAGAAGCTCAACCTTTTGTTTGCGATAACTGTAAGAATTTTACAGATACATTAAGAGAATTTTGCGAGATATGTGGTACCCGATATACTATAAGAAAGGCTACTAGACATGATTTTGAAAAGTATATTAGTAAAAGACAAACAATTCCAGTAAAAGAACTAGTACCTCCTTTAAAACCTATATCTACAGATGTTATACCAAAATTTAAAAAATCAAAAACTGCTCCAATCAACCTAGATCTTATAGAAGATAAAATTATTGACAAAGCTCCAAAACCTATTATTAGGAATAATCAAAATGCAGAACGAAAATTACAATCAGTTCCATTATTAACGGAGCAAAGAAGCATAAAACCGCGATATACTTCGATTATCCAACCAGACCCAATCTCATCGTTTTCCGAACCCAAGGAAGCGGAATCAAAAACATCTTTTATAAGATGCAAATTCTGTGGGATGGAATTGTCCGAAGAGTTAAAATTTTGTCCCCAATGCGGATATATAATAAAAAAGAAATAGAATATTTATTGATATTAATAGAAAAAAGTTATCAATTAAAATATCTAAATAAAGTATTTTTGTTGCATTTTTACATACTCATTATACTCAATAAACTGTTTTTCAACAAATTCTATAATTATTTCATATAATTGCCTAAAAAGTTCTTCTGGAAATGCTTTTTGTTCAAAAATTATTTCATTTACTAATTCTTCGGTAAGTATTTGCGAATTTATAGGTTGGCTATATAATAAGAAATTCATCATCGCTTTTTCTACCTTTTTCTTAGTAATAGTTTTCATTAGATTTAACCGAATGTCTCGCTTAGAATCAACAAAATAAGGAAAATTTGAATCATCTAATAATTTAAAATAATTTAATGAGTTACTCATCTTTTCTACACAGTACTCTAAAGAACTTACCTGTAAGCCAAATTTCTGACAAAATTCACTTTTAGATTCATGGACAGGAAAATTGTATGGATGCCTTGTGATTATATAATATGCAGCTATAAAGAATTTATATAAATTATGAGGGATTTTCGCAGTGATCCTTAAATATCTATATACTAATGATACAGTATCGAGTAAAAATTCTTGATTAATATCAAACTGCTCCAAAAATTCTAAACCATCTCTTATTAAATCAATGGTTATTCGTTCTTTGGTGCTTATTACTTCATAATCAGGGGTATAAAGTTCTAACATTTTACACACATAATCGTATAATATTGTAATGATATTCAAATGTTATTTGTATATTATATGATCCATTTTATTTATAAATCTATGCATCTTCAATGATGCATTAATTCATCATTTGTGCAAATATTTAAATAATGGAAAAAAAATGATAATTATAAGTAAGAATATTTTGTCGGATATTTCAAAAAAATGCCATCAGAAACAAAAAAATCATCAGATCTATCCAGAATTACCTTTAGTCTAGATGCTTTTGATGAGAAAGTAATAAATTTGATGGCTGAAAAAAGAAAACAATCTCGTTCAGAAACAGTACGTAATATAATACATAATTGGATCGAGGGAAATCCGGAATTATTAAGGAGTAATTATGATATTGATTTAACTGATATTACGAGAGAAATTGAAATAACAGATTATAATCAGGTTATTCAAGATTCAATTCAAAAATTAGTGAGATATGCAGACTTATTCAATGAGATTGAATTCGATATTTTAGCAGAACAACTAGAAATTAGTCGAAAGATTCTAAGAGAAATAATTTTTGATTATAAAAACAAATTAGAAAAACTGGGAGTTAAACTCCGAATTAGAGGAAAACTAATTATAAAGGAATAAAGGAGTGACATTAGAATGAGTTCTGGAAAATTAGATAAGGATTCTCAAGAAGTTAGGGTAAATCATCACAAAATTGTATTAGAAAGAAGTATAAATATATCCCAGATTGCTATTCCTTTTTCTAAAATGTCTAAGTCTTATAAACCAATTGATATTTATTCTGGTAGTGAAAAAATCCCCTTCAAGGAAAGAGATCCAAAATATAAAATGATCTTAAAGCAAGAGTTTACTAATACCTTAAAAGATGAATTTAAGGTATATAAATCAGTCATAAAATTTCCTACACTTTAATATAAAGTTTTAAAAGGCTCTAGTTAAATCTCAAGAATATAATCTATTTGACGAAACTCCAAATCTTGACTATTATATCTGCAAGTTTCTTTAAATCCACATGAATCATACATTTTTTGTGCGAGAGAAAAGAATGGATGTTCCCCAGTGGTAACCTTTACTTTTTTCACACCTAATTCTTTAAATATACTAATTATTTTTAGGATTTGAGCCTTCCCAAAACCATTTCCCCTATATTCAGGTAAAATGCAATTATGACCAACAATTCCCAATTCAGGTCCTTGACGAAGATCATAAGACCCAAAACCAATAATCTTTTCATTATACATTGTTATAAAACCAGAAGCACCTATTGTTTTGGGAAACTGAAAAATTTTCTTATCATAAATTTTCCATTCTTGTTGCCATTTACTTGCTAAATCTGGCATTTCTGCGGTTAATTCCTCATAACTTCTCTTTAAAAGTGAATAAATCAAGCCTTCTTTGTATGCTGTAAATTCTTTAAACGCAAGAACCATTATACTCTTAAGATCATGTATTTGTAGATTCTAAAGAAGTATTATTAATCATTTTCTATTGCTTTTTTACATTACGATCTTTTACGGTTTTTTGCTTCATATATCAATTTTAGATGTTTTAAAACAAGAGTTTATCTAAATCTTAACTGAAAAAATTAAATAACATTAACATTTCTTCATTACCTCGAGCCCAATCTGAATGAATTTCAAAATAATAATTCTATAATTTAAATATTACAGTATAAGAAAATAGAAAAGTCAAATTGACAAAAATAGAATTTATTTTATTTACTTATTATGTGTAATATTTTTAAAAGAAGTTAATAATTAAATTATAAGGAAGAAATTCTTATAAGATAATAGTAAAAAAACCTAGGTTTTGATATGAATTTAAAAGAAATACTAATTACAGTTCCAGTTATAGGTATTATTGTAGGAGGGTATTGTGCATTATTTACTTTTCTTCTGTTCACATTAAATAATCCAAATTTTTTTTTTACAATAAGTACCGGATTGATTTTAACAGTTGGTTCGATTTGTTTAATTATAGTTAGTAAAGGTATAAAGAAAAATCCTCCCTTGGTAGCCTCAGAAAGATCTGAAGTCGGAATCACTCCTCTTGATTGCTTTACGTGGGGACACCTAGCATTTGGTATCTTTTCATTTTTAGTTGAGTTATTCTTTATTTCATTTCTTGCATTCGTAGATGGAATTATTTTATGGTGGGGAGTTATGCAAGCAATCGTACTGATCGCTATAACATGGGATATTATTGAAAACACAGCTTTCATAGAATTTAAAATTAAATTTGAAGATCGAAGGGATAGTATTTTGAACATATTCAGTGATGTATTTTTTGTATCGCTTAGTGGATTCTTAATGATTATTGTATACTTAATAACACAAGAGAATTTTATAATTACCCTAATAATCGGATTTATCGCTTTGGTTGCTTGTGGCATAATATTTAGCATAAGGTACCGAAAAGTAGTTCTCAAAAGAGAAGATTATATTAAAAGAAAATAGGAATTATAAGTTTTTTATACGGAGATCTAGAGTGTCTCATATAAAATTGTTTTAGAAAGAAATATAGATATATATATCTCAGATTGTCATTCCTTTTTCCAAAATGTTTAAGTCTTATAAATCAATTGATATTTATTTTGATGGTGGAAAAAATCCCGTTCAAGGAAAGAAATCCAGAATATAAAACGAAATTAAGGCAAGAATTTGATAATCTTATCTAAGAAGTGAATTTTCAATATTAATTTTGGGAAAAACTTCATATAAGAATTATAAGAAAATAGATGAATTCCCTTTAATTATAAATTAAATCTAATTAACGTGATTCACATATTTTCTGAAATTATGAGGAGTGATGAATCATGTAAATAACAGTAGTGACGTAGAGCCATCAATCTTCTGATCTAAGATAATAATGAAAAGACTCAGGCATGATTACTAGAACGGTTGCGACCATTATGTAAAAAGGAATTGCTAAATAATATAAACTTAATAGCCTTAGGTAAATCTATATATATAAAAACGAGAATTTTGTAATTATGGGAATTATAGTAAATACTCCTTTAGGAAAAATTGAAGGATTTCAAGAATCAAATCATCAATCATTTTTGGGGATCCGTTACACTAAACCACCTGTGAATGAATTACGTTTTTCTGCACCTCTCCCAGTTGAAGCTTGGGACGGTATCTATGATGCTAGTCATTTTCGTCAGAGTGCGCCTCAATATGATGGGGGTCAAGGAACTATTAAAGATACTTCTGAAGATTGTTTATACTTGAATGTTTTTACTCCTAAGGCTAATGATGCTAAAAGGCCGGTAATGGTATGGATTCATGGCGGGGGATTTGTATTTGGATCAGGTGGTATGGGTTATGGTAAGGGTTATGGAAAAAAAATAGTACCAAGAGGTAATATTGTTCTGGTTACAATCAATTATCGATTAGGGGTATTTGGTTTTTTTAATTGGCCTGGTTTAACAAAAAATAACGGTTTGTTGGATCAAATTTGTGCTCTTGAATGGGTTAGAGATAATATCCGATATTTCGGTGGAGATCATAATAATGTAACGATTTTTGGCCAATCTTCTGGTGGAAGGGCAGTTACGTCATTAATGGCAATGCCTTCTGCTAAGGGATTATTCCACAAAGCAATCCCCCAAAGTGGTACAGCACATCCTTATGCATATGATGATGCACCAAGTAAGAAAGCTTCAGAAGACTTGTTTGATGTATTAGGAATTAAGATTGGGGATTTAGATTCATTACGAGAGGTAGATTGGACTGAATTGAATAAGGCTCAACATGAAATTTTCGGTAAATTAAATCCAAAAGAACATCGAATTTTGTTTCCTTTTAGACCAATAATTGATGAGGAGACTATTCCAGTTTTACCTTTGGATGCCATTCGGAATGGTTTCGCAAAAGATATTCCTTTACTTATTGGAAACACTTTGGATGAGAGGAAAGTCTATAATAGAGGATTAATCCGAGCAAACCAAATTGAAGTAATACATAAAAGACACGAAAAAATAGATGAGGCTAGTCTTTTAAGATTTACTAATAAATATATGAAATTCTACGGTAAAACAGAAGACGATGCAAAAACATTAATTGAGACTTACAAAAAAGCTAGAAAGGGTAAATTGCCAATAGAACCCTATGAGATTGGGTATACTATCAACACTGATGAGGCATATCGAATACCAATCATCCGAATTGCTGAAGCACAATACCAAAATCAACAAAATACTTATTGTTACCTATTTGGATTTGAATCACCTCTACATAAGGATTTACTCGGAGCATGCCATACAATTGATTTACCGTTTATTTTCGGAACTTATGACCATTCAAACCCGAATACAGAAGTAATGGTTGGACGTGATAATATAGAGGAACTTGAAACATTTTCAAATTTAGTCATGGATGCATGGATTTCTTTTGCCAAAAATGGAGACCCAAATCACCCAAGGCTTCCCAAATGGCCAAAATACGAACTGAATAACCGTGCTACAATGATACTCAAACCAAATCCAGAAATTGTCAATGCACCAATGGACGAGGAACGCTCTGCATGGGAAAATATACTTTGAATTAAAATCTGTTTTTTACAGCAAACATACTTGAGATTATGGAGGAAAAGAAGACAAAAGAAAACCGAATAGCTGAGTTAATTAAAACTGTGAGGAAAGATCCTCATTTAGCTTCATCTCAGTTGGATTTTCCGTCTATTACTGAACCATTAGCTAAATACATTTCAGAAAGCCAATTTACTACAATCCCAGATGATATACTCGAACTTGCTAAACGTCATATTTTAGATACTTTGGTCTCAATGGTGGTTAGTACACAGTTAAAACCTTCTCGTCTTGCTCGCCAATTTGCCATATTTAATAGTGGAAAAGCTGATACAGCACATTTACTTACTACAAGTCAAACCACCACCTTATTGGATGCTATTTTTGCAAATGCAGTAACAGCTCATGCTTCAGAAATAAATGATTTTTGCCCTTCCGCTTTCGTGCAACCTGGTCCTCCAATTATATCTACTGTATTATCTATTGGAGAGACTATAGAAGCATCTGGGCAAGAAATACTCAAAGCAGTTGTTATTGGTTATGAAATTGCTTGTAGGCTACCAAAAGCTTTGGGTACGATGAACCTACGTACAGCGGGATTATCATCCCATGGTGTCGGACCTACATTTGGTGCTGCAGCTGCAGCTGCTTCACTTTTAAAATTACCAAAAAGGTCAATTGGATATGTTTTAGCCTATTGTGTTCAACAAGCATCAGGTTCCTTTAATTGGCTTCGCGATGAAGAACATATCGAAAAAGCTTTCCTTTTTGCTGGAATGCCTGCGAGAAATGGAGCATTTGCAGCTTTGATGGTTCATAACGGATTTACAGGTGTAAAAGATCCTTTTAAGGGAACACCAAACTGGTTGCTAAGCTCCATATTTATTGGAATTGATTCGGATCTTGATTTAAATAAGTTAATCCATAATTTAGGAGTAGATTACGAGATGCCTTTAGTAGGTTACAAACGATATCCTGTAGGGGGTCCACTCCAAGCCAGCATTGAGGGATTAATAGAATTAATAAAAAAGATAGACCGAACATCAATTGTTAAAATTGAAATAAAGATGCCTGGAAATACAAGAGTTTTTTCTGAAGCGGTAATGCCAGCATTAAATTTACGATATTTGGCAGCTGTTATTTTAGAAGATGGTGACCTATCCTTTAATATGGCACAATCTCATGAACGTATGTCCACTGAAACTATTAGAGAAAAAATGGATTATGTTACCTTAATCCATGATCCCAATCAAGAAAAAGAGCCCCGTATAGAATCAGCACTAGTAAAAGTGATACTAAAAAATGGCGAACATCATGAGATTTTCATTGAACACGTCCTTGGATTCCCTGAACGACCTATGAATCACCAAGATGTTGAAAATAAAGCTAAAAGCTTAATTACACCTATATTAGGTCACTCAAAAGCAAATAAATTAATTGAAACAATATGGAACCTTGAATCCTTACCAAATATCCAATCAATTATTCCGTTATTAATTCCACCAGATAATTAATCATCCAAATAAATATTTAGTTACAATTTTTGATAACCCTTCAAGGAAAGAGATCCAGAATATAAAACGATTTTAAGACAGGAATTTGCTAGTTATATCAAAGAAGAAAATTTAATTCTCCAATTTCATCCAAAATATAGGAATAATGAGTTTAAGAATCTATTTAATTTTTTAGAGATTCACACTATTATAATTTGCAACTTATTGGGGGAAAAAATATCACTTAATTGTAGATTTGGGTTAAAATGCGTTACATAAAATTTATAAGAACATGGATGATATCCCATTATTTATAAATTAACTCTAATTTGAGTGATTCACATGACTTCTGAAATTATGAGGAGTGATGAAGTAGAATTTGCAACGTCAACTTCTAGACGAGATGTATTTTTCTGGGCTATGTATGATTTAGCAAACACTATTTATTCAATGATTATAGTCAGTTTAATTATTAATCGTTATATACTAGTGATTGGTCAGGTAGAGAATGGATTGGAATATGGTGAAGTCAGCTTTCTTTTTGGTTTGGTTAGTTTCATTATGCAAGTTGGAATCGCAATTTGTGTTCCTATTTTAGGAGCATTAAGTGATACTGTTGGAAAGCGTAAACCGTTTGTAATTAGTTTAACTGGTGTTATTCTTCTTTTTGCAAGCCTGCTTGGCTTTTTCCATGATCTTACAACGGTATTACTGTTATATGTAATTGCAAATGTTGCTTATCAATTTAGTCTTGTTTTTTATGACGCGATGCTTCCATTCATAGCCAAAAAGGAAGATATTGGAAAAGTTGCTGGATTCGGGGTTGCATGGGGATACTTGGGAACTATTCTCTCTCTAGCTATTATGTATCCATTAATATTATTACTAGGTGATACAGTATCGACTCCACCTACACCAGAGTACGGATTTGCAGGATACTGGTTTACATTTGTTATACCTATGGTTCTTTTTTTGATTTGTGCTATTCCATTTCTTTATGTTCACGAAAAGCAAAAAATAGGTAAGCGACCATCTATAGGGAAGTTAATTAAAAATACTTTTAAACAGATAGGAGGTACATTTAAGGATATTAGAAAGCATAGATCAATGGTTATCTTTATTATTGGTTACTTTTTTGTTGCAGACATTGCTAATGTTATAGTTCTCTATATGACACCAATAGTAACTGATGGTTTAATTATAGCAGGGGGATCAACCTTATTTGCCATCCTTTTTATAATAATCTCTACTATTTCAGCAGTAGCTTTTACCTATTTTGTAGGTAAATTTGGTGAAAAATATGGTGCAAAAAAAACGTTTTACCTTGTAGGCGCTTTATGGGGAATTGCTTTAAGTATAGGGATAATATTAGTATTCACAACGCAATCTATAGAGATTGGTGGAAATCTTCCTTTTATATTAAGTCTTTTAATGGGTATTGTGGCAGGACCTGCTCTCGGAGGAACTTGGACAGCACAACGAATTATGGTCTTTGAACTCGCTCCCAAAGAAAAATTTGGAGAATTTTTTGGTTTTTCTAAATTAAGTGGAAAATTTTCTTCTGCACTTGGTCCATTTGTTTGGGGCTCTGTTATGTTAACTTATGATATAATCGGTAAAGTTGCATATGGTTGGGCTATGATATCTGTCGGTATTATATTGGGAATAGGAATATTGATTATTTCATTTGTAAAAGGAAATCAATCTGAAAATAATTAATAATTTTTTCTCCTTTTTTTTTTTTCCATTTATTTTGGGGGAAAATACTGAAAAAAAGATTTCTTTTACTTTCAAAACTTGTATCAAACTTATTTAATTGCGAAAATTCTTCAATTTGCTTTCATAATATCTCAAATTTAATAATTCTTATTTTAAATATTTATAATGCAAAATTCATAGTTGATTTATATTCTAATGATAAAAGAAATACCTTAAAGAAACCTAATTATAGAATTAAAACTGTTATTAAAAATGAATTTCTTTTAGAAAAACAACTTGTTTGGTAAGAAACCCTGAGATAAATAAATTTGATCCTACCACAAAATGATATTTCACTAAATTTGTTGAGAGTTTTTTCTTAAATTATTGTATTAATATACGGAAATTAAAAGGAACTAAGTGAGGGATTATATTTGAGTACAAAAGTAATTGATAAGAAATTAAAAATAAGTGGTATTGAGGAAAATCCTGAAAGTAAAGAAGATTATCTAGATATCTCAAATCTTTTCATTCCTTTCTCTGATGTCTTTAAAAATGTCACTCCTCCAGATATATATAATGGAAAAGAAATGATCACATTCAAAGAAAAAGATTTAGAGTTTAAGAAAATCTTGATCCACGAGTTTCTAAATAGTTGAGAATTACTTATTAGAAATTTAAAAAAAATTTTACTGAATGGCTGTTTCTTTGTGCTAATTCTGGTTTCTTGAAAATGGAATTTATGTTTTGAAAAAGTAAAAACTAATACCTTTTTTTATTTTTCCATCTTTAGTGTTTTAATTCAACTAATTCTTTATTAGGAAAGATAAAAACATTTTGACACATAGGACACGCATTATATTTTAAAAGCCAAGAAGATACACAACTTTCATGATATTGACTTCCACAATAAGAACACTTTATAATATTTTGATATTCATGACTAATATATTTATGACAAATCGTACATTGTACTTTTTGATAAGTCTTTTTATATTCATGTCTTAATTTATTTCCGCAATGGCAACAAAAGTTAGCTTTAGAGCTGTTAATTTTTGATAATTTTATACCACAATAAGGACAATAGTTTAAAACCGCTCCAGGCACTTACTTTTTCACTTTTTATTATTTCAAATTTGACTTAGATCTTAATAATTAGAAAATTAAAATAGTAGAAAAATGATATCTAGTCCGATTTTTAACAATTTCTAATAAAAATCTTTAATATAATTAAAATCAATGAAAAAAAGTTACTTAAACTTGTTTAAAAATTCTTTCAGGGGGGGTATATATTCATTTTCAAATGAAAAAATATTATTATGCCCGGCACCTTCTATAGAAATTAATCTTTTCTCAACTCCCTCAGGTATGGCCTCATAAATCAATTTAGCTTGATAATACGGAATAATCCAGTCAGCAGTACCATGAATAATCAAGACTGGTTTCTTAAATTTACTGATCCTTGTATCATTAGAATATTGATTTAAGAAATCTGGTGTAATCTCAGAACCATTCACTCTAAATAATCTTGTCATCATATCATATATACTAGCAAAACCACTCTCAAAAATAATGCCACATAAACTCTCAGGGTTATGTGATCCGATCTCAGAAGCACAAATACTTCCTAATGAACGTCCTTGGACAAATATGGAATCTATTAAATTATTTTCGATCATCCAGTCATGAAATGCATTATAGATGGGCAAAGCATCTATTATTAAACTTGTATAGAATGGATCTCCTGAGCTAAATCCATATCCTCGAAAATCCATAACTGCCAAATTTGCATCACATTTAAAAAAGAATTTTAAAAAATATTGATAATCTGCTGCAATTTCTCCATTACCATGGAATAATAATATCGTTGGATAATTTGGATTATTCAAATAAAAAAATCCCCCAATAAGGATATTTTTTGTAATTTGAAATTTTAACACTTTAATGTTTGAATCTGTTTCATCTGGTATTGGAATTTTTCGGGGATAAAAAACAATATTGGAAACTGCGGGATTATCTATTAATAACTTTTTCACCATAATATTAAACCTCTCACTCAAACTTAAAAATATTTACGTTAATAATTTTAATTTTAGTATTTTTATTTGAAATAAATGTAAAGTTTTAAATAAAATTGAAAAAATATTTACTTACTTTTTAAATCCATTTTTAGAAATATAAATAAGGTGAATCCAAAATATGGGAGTTATTATGGTAACTGTATGGTATCCTCCTGAGAAATCAGCTGAAATGGCGAATTTATTTTTAAAACAGCCAAGAGAAATTCCTTACGTGACAAAATGGAGAGCTTTCAATACAACTGGTGGGATGAATGGTAATAAGCAATACCATATTATTTATACAGAAAGAGGAAAATTAGAAGAAGCTATTTTAGAACTAAATAAATATTTTCTACCATTTAGTCAAATTGAAGGATTTCGTATTCAGATGGAAGGATTAATTGGAGTTTCTGATTCCTATAAATTGATGGGAATGGAATGGTAATAAAACAGCTAAATATTATAAAATTATAAACTAACTTCTTTTTTTAAAGTGCCTTTCCTTGTTCTGCCACTGCGTTTATAGCTTTTTGAATTTCTTCAGGATTTCCAAGATAATAATGTTTTATTGGTTTTAAGTCATCATCTAATTCATATATTAAAGGAATTCCCGTCGGAATATTTAATTTTAGAATCTCCTCATCAGAAATATTATCCAGATATTTAACAAGAGCTCGTAAACTGTTACCATGAGCAGAAATCAAGACTTTTTTATCAAATTTGATTGTAGGTGCTATTGTATCATGCCAATAAGGTAATACTCTGTTGACCGTATCTTTTAAACATTCAGTCAAAGGAATTTGATCAGCAGTTAACTCTGCATATTTTCTTTCATTACCAGGATATCGAGGATCTGTTGTTTTAAGAGGAGGAGGTGGGACATCATAACTTCTTCTCCAAATCAACACTTGTTCTTCACCCATTTCAGCGGCCATTTTTGCTTTGTAAAATCCTTGTAAGGCTCCATAATGTCGTTCATTCAATCTCCATGACCGATGAACTGGAATCCACATTAAATCCATCTCTTCTAACACAATCCACAGAGTTCTTATACCTCTTTTAAGTACTGATGTAAATGCAATATCAAATGAATATCCACCATCTTTTAATAATCTAGCTGCTTCTTTCGCTTCTTGAATCCCTTTTTCCGAAAGATCTACGTCAGTCCAACCTGTAAACCGATTTTCTTTATTCCAAATACTTTCCCCATGTCTTAAAAATACAATTTTATACATCATATATCAGCTTCTTGACTTATAATAATTGTAATATTAGAATGTTTAAATTTTAATAAATATCTCTTATTTTTTAAATATATAGATTGTTCAATGATTCTTTTTTTAGACTTAAAAAGTAAAGAATAGAAGAAGGAAAGAAAAATTAATAATTTTTCATTAAATTGACTTTAAATTGACAAAGGTATAAGTAATTGACAATCATAACTTTATATATTAATTTGATAATGTAATCTAATTAGTTAAGAATATGTTTCAAAGATAAGAAGGTAAATCTAATGGCTTATGTGAGTTTAGATGATGAAAATTTAGAAGTAAAAAAGGGTAAATTGGATCTAAGTTCGAGAAACATTAAGGATATAACTGAAATTAAGGGTTTAAAGAATTTTTCAGATATACAAGTTTTGTATTTTAATAAAAATGAAATTAGGGAGATTAAAGGTCTAGAAACACTCAAGAATTTACGAATCTTAGACTTAAGCGATAATTTAATTAATGAGATTAAAGGTCTAAAATTTCTTAGTAAGTTACAGTGGTTAGTTCTTAGAAATAATAAAATAACCGAGATTAAAGAATTGAATTATCTTAGAAATTTAAAAATATTAAATCTACAACATAATGAAATTACTGAGATTAATGGATTAGAAACACTTACTAACTTACAAGAATTAATACTTAATGATAATAAAATTACGGAAATTAAAGGATTAGAATATTCAACCAATTTACAAGAGTTGGACATTATAAATAATCAAATTACCACAATTAAGGGATTAGATCTTCTTACTAATTTAGAACGATTATCACTTAATAAGAATCAAATTTCTAAAATTATTGGTTTGGAAAACCTAATAAACTTAAGGGAGTTGAGTCTTGCTGGAAATCAAATCACTCATATTAATAATTTAGAAAGCCTCACGAAATTAAGAGTACTAAATCTTAGTAACAACCAAATTATAGATATTAAAGGATTAGAATCCTTAGTTGGTTTAAAATTTTTAAATCTTAAAGATAACCAAATACCTGCAAAATTAATTAAAAATTTAGGTGGATTGAATCAAAAAGGTATCGCAAATAATCCACAAACATTTGTTGAATATTGTCAAAAGAGATTGGAAGCGAAAAGAGAAGAGAAGGAAAGAAAACGGGCTAATGCTATTCATTACATTAAAAAATTACCGAAGATATATAGTGAAATTACATTTGAAAAAATTATGTCAAAAACAGGGATTAATTTGGAGGAATTAGAGCACCTAATTGAGACAATGATTTTTAACAAAGAAATTAATGCCCAAATTAGTGGTACTAAATTAATTTTCAAAAGAAAGGAAGAAAAACCATTTTCTAGATCTGAAAAAGTAACACAAATCCCTTTAACCATCAGTGAATATAGAAGTAGAAACATTGAAATATCAAGAGGTGGAGATTGGAAAATTGAAGGAAACCAGAGCGTATTTCATTATAAAGTAAAAATAAAAAATTTATCTCAGTACATTATTTCAGATATCCAAATAATTTTTGGTGATGTACCACAGGGATTAGAATTAAGAACAGAGAAATTAATTGAATTTTCAAAATTAAGCCCATATAATGTTGTTTCACCTACATACAAGTTGTATGCTACTGATAACTGTGTTGGAAGTGAAATAAAGGGCATTGTTAATTATAGTGATCATTTTGGAAAAACATATACAGTTAAGATTGAGCCATTTGAAATTCATTATGTGTGTAATTTACTTATACCAAAGAGGATTTCTAGAGAGGAATTTGATAGAAAGATACAATTCATGCGAGGGAGAACAATGATAATTGATAGTAGCCTAAATCCAGATGAACTAAAAACCATTGTCAAAAAGAACATAGAAGAATGCAATTTTGCTTTACTTCAGGAAATTAGAGATGCCCAAAAGGAAGGATTTATGAGAATAGAAGGATTAGCGCAAGGTCTGTATGATAAACAAGATGTTGCTATATCAGTTGCTATGAGGCGATTAGAGGCGGGATCAGAGCTAAAAATCAAGACTTTAAGCGATGAATACGCAAAGACTACTGATCTTATGAGAGATATTAGTATTAAATTAGAGGATATTAAAAGTGATACTCAAAAAATTGAAGATATTATTTATTATATTGATGAATCAAAAATTAGAGAAACAATAGGTATAATTATTCAAAACCCAAAAGACTTAAAAAGAGTGATTTATAAAGTTATAAAAAATCCCGAATGGTCTGATGAAGAAAAAAATAAATGGGCAAAAATTGTAATGGAAACTCTTAATTATTATAAGGTATTTAAACCTCCACTATGGTTAAAATTCGTCCAAAAAATTACCAAAATTACTTTAGGAGAATCTGCATCAAAAGCAATTACGAATGGAGTTGAACAATTAGTAAATTGGATAAATGGAAAAGTTGTTAAAAAAAAAATGAAAGAAATGAATTGATTTTTTAAAATCTATTATCTTGTGATTTCCTCATAAAGCTTTTGGATAAATCCTTCGAAATCATCTTTTGTATATTTCACGTTTAACATCTGCCATAATAATCGAGGGATATTCTCTTCATCTTCATAGACAGGGATAATTTTCATTAATCCCTTTTTAACCATTTGATAAGCGGACTGCCATTCTCCTTTGACAGCTTCAGATTTTATCGAATTCTCTGAACAAAATAAAATAAATGCGTTGGTTTTTCTAAGAGTCTCTTCCATAAATTCTACAATATTTTGTTTGCTATCAACTTCCCAGAATAACACTTCATTAATTTCGGGATAAAGTTGCAAACGTCTAACAATTTTTGAGACTTGAAAGTGATCAGTATCTAATGTGGAATAACTAATAAAAACATTCAGTTTCACTGCTTTTTCCTCTGTCGGTATAGCAGCTACAGCAGCTGCCTCTATAGCAAGAGCTTTAGAACTCGAGAAATATTCTCCTTGAATCTCTTTGTTTCTAATCATATCTTGAATGACACTCTCAATTAGAGCTTCATCTAAAACACCACTTTTTTCGCTAATGTCGATGAGCTGTAAACGAGTAAACCTTGCTCCTAGAGTAAAAATCGTCTGTTTAATTCGATTAATAGTCTCTATTTCTGATCTTTTACAGGTAACTATCATTTCTTCAGCTTTATTTTCTATATCCATTAAATGTTGATTTTGAGCTTCCTTTTGAATCTCAACTAAGTTTTTTAATGCCATATCCAATTTATTCTCTTTAATTAAAGATTCAACGATAGAGAGTCTTTTTTGAAGTTCTTCCTGAATTAATTTCTTCTGTTGCTCAATTTCTTCTCTTTCTTTTTCTAATCTATCCTTTTCCCTCTTTTCTTCTGCTGTTACTAATAATCCATATACTTCTTTTTTATAGACCGCGATTGCGTCTTCAGCTTTAGCAATATCTAATTCGATTTTTTCCCTATATTCATTTAAGTCATATTTCATGGCAATTTCTTTCGATTCATTAAAGCTTGTTATTGCTTGGGATACAGTTTCTATCGCATCATTATATCTTTTTTCTTTAGCAAGTCCATTAGCTGTCTCAACGAGAGATATAGCTTTATCATAAAATTTATCAACTTTGATAGTATGAATCTTACTTCTAAAAGAATCGATTTGATCGTTTATCATAGGTATAAGATTAGAATTGAAAATATCAGCTTCTTTTTTAGCATTTCCTAATGAACTAATTGCTTTCTCATAATATTTTTTTGCTTTGCCAAGGTTACCAGCTACTATAGCCGTTGTTGCATCTTCTGTTAAAGTTTTGACTATTCTTACTATTTTTTCGTAATTCTTCATTGCTGCTGAAACCTTCTCTTCTTTTTTAATCACTGCTTTAGGTTTTTCTTCTACTAGTTTCTCTTTAACTGGCTTAGGTTTAGGAGGTTTCCTTTTCTTAGTAACCACGAAAAAAGTTACTACCGTCAATCCTGCAATGGCTCCTACTATAATGCCGATAATTAATATCAGGTTAATTGGGTGTTTGGGAAGCTTAATAACAATTTGTAGAACATTCGACTCAGTTTGTCCGTAACTATTATAAGCAATCACAATATAATAATAATCCCCAGTTGATAATCTAGAGATAGTGTAAGGGGAAATTGCATTCTGATATTCGAGTGAAGTTATACTTGCATTTATTTCTGAAATATACCTATGGTAAGTATATAATGAATAATTATCTGCATTGTCAGAAGAGGTCCAATCTAGTCTAATGTTGCCATCAGTATCCGGGTTGCCTGCATCGGAAGTTAATTGAAAGGAACCTGGTAGACGACTTGCGAGTGTTTGCAACCACTTTACCGTATAAAAATCAAGTCTTCCTAAAACATTGTAACTAATTCCTTGCACATCTGCTCTATGAACTTCTTGTGCAAAATAAACATATGTTGGTATGTGGGTGCAGGATCCAGGTGTATCAAGACGCACATCATAAATATAGGATTGCAAGTCCATCCATTTTATTAGTTGAGCATTATAGTCAGTTTCAGATACCGCATCATCTATTTGCTCTATTAAACCGCCAGGACTAGTATCGTTATTTCGAGAAAAACAGGATTTGGAAGCTAAGTTGAATAATGGAACAATCATGCTATATGGATTAAGGTAATCAGGAGCCCAACCAATTGTACTAACATCCATCTCCCATGGTGTTTGTTGTCCCGTATCTCTATACTGATTCCAATCTCTTTCTGTTACACTACAATTTATTCCTATTAACTTCCAGTTAGCCATGAATAAATTATTCAAATCCAAATTGAGAGTTGAATTCAAAAATTGATTTAATCTTATATTTCTTCCAAGGAGATTTGTTCCTGTCCAATCGGCCTCGTTAAGCCCCCCATAGGTTACATCCCATCCAGAAATATCTGCACCTGGCAACTGACTATTATGATCTTTCATGATTTGTCTTGCCCATTCAATGGAGGCTGTATAACCATTATCAATAGTATAATTGTGACCCATATAAACCGAAGCATTATGACCAGCCATCGAGCGTGGTATAGCGGGGATTCCATAAGTGGCTTCTCCAGCTAGAATCTCTTCAATCATTTTTGTAGAGTTTAACGATATAGCCATAGCCCTTCTCAACCATGAAGGATTTCGCTGCTGTTGATAATCATATGGTATTATCATTGTACCATTCGCATATTTTGGACCACAATATATCTCAATATAATTATAAGCCATACTTTCACCAACATCCTCTACGTGCATAATTTCTGTAGCTCTAAAGCTGTCAATATATGATTTTGGTACATCTGTAACGTAATCATAAATCCCTGTTAATCCAGCATTCATTCTAGTTGACTCTTTCTCAACGATGTACCAGATCATTTCTTCAATTTCTGCTTTTCCACGCCAGTAGTTATCATAAGCATGAAAGCGAATATCAAGATCTTCTCTATAATTATCATAGATAAAAGGACCTGTACCAATTATTTTGTTAGTTGTTAGGTTAAGATAATTATATTTAGGAGTAGATGAAGGAGATAAGATCGAACTAGCAGGAAAAGTTAATAAATCTAATAATGAACTAAATGGGACGTTTAAATTTATGGTAAAGTTGTAAGCGCCATCACTTTCAAAATCTTTGAAAAGATATGTACCATTTACCAAGTAATATAACTCTGATGGAGAAGCAGTCCAACAAGTCGAATTTTGAGGGAGAGTACCAGATACATTACAAAAATACATAAGCCTTTCAAAATTCCATTTAACAGCAGTAGCATTTAATGGTGTTCCATCATGGAACATTATGTTTTCTCTAATCTTAAATGAAATTCTTGTACTATTTTCCCAAATCCAGTATTCAGCAAGCAAAGGCATTATCTCATAGTTAGGATGGGATGATAAATCGTATTTAACTAATCCTTCTACAACTTGGTATTGCACATTCAATGAAGGCATATCCCAACTAGTGACAGGATCAAGTGCGTGTGGATTGAAACTAAATCCTACGATAAATGGTTTAATAGATGTATTTTGACTTGAAATAGGAATTGAGTCAAGGGAATACTGACTATTAATATTTTTATATTTTGGATTTATTACAATTAAACTTATCGAATTTGACAAATTTGCGATTAAAATTAGAAAAATTGGGAAAAAACGCCTTATTACACTTTTATTCATTTTCTTTACCCTTTATTTTTATAATTGAAACTAAAATGAGTTTAGATTGTTTTCAAAATTTCTGTTTAACACTATTGTATATTGTATAATATATAATTTTCATATCATCATATATAATACTTTTTACATCATAGTCTAAAGTCTTTTAAAGTAGCCTATAAGATATAATATTCAAAACAAGGTCTCCTTAATTTTATTTAAAAAGCATGTTTCAAAATAAAGTTAAAACCAGTAGAATTAGCATCAAATGCAATTACAAATTAAGTTGAAACAGAAATAACTAAAAAAAAATCTAACGGATGATGATATTGGTCTACATGAGATATTTTTACTACTTTCCTTATAATTTTAAAAAATACATATATATGAATCGATCCGCAGAAAAATTAGTACATATAAAAATCAAATTCAATGGGAAAGTTATTTAAAACACATTGCGAAAGATCTACGTCAGTCCAACCTGTAAACCGATTTTCTTTATTCCAAATACTTTCCCCATGTCTTAAAAATACAAGTTTAAACATTATATATCAATTTCTTGACTTATAATAATCGTTCTAGTAAAATACTTAAAAATTAATATTTATCTCTCTTAATTCTAATTTTTAGAAGAATTTAATGGTTTTCTTTTTGATCTTAAAATGTTATAAATGGGAACTGTTCCTTTGAAAGTTTTTGCTTGATAATTACTTTTCTTTTGAAAACTTTAATTCGATAAGAAAGTTATTTAAAGCCATTAGAGAAATATTATTTACATTAATTAACTTTTCCAAAAATTTAAAAAAAAGAGGTTATATCATGTCAGAAAATAGTAGTGTTCGAATATATACTACAAAAGATAAATTAATATGGGGACTTGCTAATTTTGGAACTTCAATCATTCAAGGTGTTTTTGCAACTACGACAGTAATTTTTTATCATGTATTTTTGAATTTAGATCCAATTTTAATAGCACTTGCTGCTGGGATCTATTTGGTCTGGAATTCGTTAAATGACCCAATTTTTGGGTATTTATCAGATAAAACTAGAAGTAAATTAGGACGTCGCATTCCATATATGAGATTCACAGCACCTTTTCTTGCTTTAACATTTATTATATTTTGGTTCGTACCTGTAAATTTTGATCAACTTTCCATCTTTCTCTGGATGTTAATATTGATGAGTTTGTATGATACCTGTTATACTATAATTGGTTTAGTATATTCTGCGCTATTACCTGAATTGAGTGAAGATGATAAAGTAAGAGGTCAACTTCAACAATATAGTTCTATATTTTATTTAATAGGAGCAATCTTTGGTTTTATTATCCCTGATCTTGTCAGACCTGAAGTGGGACAAACAAATTTAACATTATTTTATATTGGAATGATACTAGTTGGATTAGTTGGAGCTACGTGTGTAATATTAACAACGTTTAGATTTAAAGAACGTCCTGAATTTACCCAAGTCGATGAACCGCTAAAGCTTGGTGCAGCAATTAAATATACTTTTAAAAGTAAAGCGTTTTTGATATTAACGGCAGCTAATTTCATGTCAGTCTTATTTCAACAGATTATTTTGAGTTACATGTTTTATTTGGCTGATTATGTTATGATGGTTTCTACAATAATTTTATTAGCAGCTTTAGTTGGAGGGATAGTTGTTGGTGTATTCTTCACAAATATTCTTGCTGGTAGATTAGGAGTTGTTCAAGCAAATCAAATTCATCTAGGCTTCGGTGCTATCTTTTTAATAATTATACCATTTGTACCAGACATATTGATTTATATAAGTCTGTTTATTGGAGGAATTGGATTAGCTGGACCCTTAGTATTAACAAATGTCCTTTATAGTCAAGTTACTGATGAGGATGAAATAAAATCAGGAGTTAGAAGAGAAGCTGCATTTTTCGGTACTAATGCCATGCTTACTAAACCTGCTCAATCTGTCGCTATTGCTATCGGTCCATGGTTATTATCTCTCGCTGGATTTCTAACTGAAGAAATATCTCAACCTTCTAGTGCGATATTTATGATAAAACTTATAATAGGACTAATTCCTGGTATTGCTATGATAATCGCTGTTATTCTTCTTATATACTATCCGCTTAAAGGAGATTATTTAAAAGAAATTCAAGAAAAAGTATTGCAAATGCATGCTGAAAAGCATGCAAAATTACAAGAATAATCATATATTTCTCTTTTTTTAATCTTTTTTTATAAATTGGGATGTATCAAATGGTATTTTTTCATCTGTATCTACAATCCGTCTTGTGGCTTCTCTTTTAGTTTCTTCAATTGCTTTTTGAGTAGGTTGGTATTTTCTAGCTGGTTTTCCGATATATATGTAATTAGAATCTAAAATCTGATTGATATGAGTAACAGTCCAAACTCCTAGTGTAGTCCCTTTACCGACAATCGTACCAGGGGCTACGATTGAATTACCTCCTAAAACTACGTGATCTCCGATTATAACCTTTTTAATAAGGAGGTAATCAATGTTGTTTACTCTAATAATTATGCTGGAACAAATTTGTGCTCCTTGTCCAATCATTATATTATTTCCAAATTCTATAAATTCAACATCACTCCATCCATCAAACATAGTACTTTTAAAATCAGCTCTCATGTCACACATTTTAAAAGCAAAATTTGAAACCCAGGGAAAGCAAAAGTTGTTCCAAATCCAGAAAATAAATTTCTTTACAGTTACTCTAAGACAAAAAAATGAAAAATCCTTATTGTTTTTATCAGCTTTAAAAAGCCCTTCTTTAGGTTTATGGATTAATTTTAAAAATATTAGCACAAGCTTCCCTAGAAGAATACTAGTAAGGAGATAAGTCCCCCACCAAGCCAGTACATCTATAAATATCAGAAAAATTCTCCAATGAAAGAAATTTGAATCCATAGCAAAACTAAAAAAAGATAATATCATTGTAGTTGGAATTAAAATAGATATAATATGGAGAGATAAATATAGTAAAATGCTGGAAAAAGACCAAGTAAATGCGTTTGTTGTAATAGGGATTTTTTTAATATCTATTGGAGCTAGATTTTCAGTTTTTATACTTGAATCTTTATTCTTCAGTGAATTCACCGCCCAAAATTTTAGTTATAGTATCAATATTAAATTTTTTTGCTGGAAAACCACCATATATTCCATCTTTTCCAAGTTTATCAAATTTAATTGTAGCACACATTGGCAATATAGTTGAATTTTCATTCATTATTAATCCTGGGAATGCTCCACTTGATGCATTGAACACACAGTTATTTCCTATTTGAGCTCCAAAAAAAGTTAAATTTTCTTCGCCATATACACCATCAACCACATGATTTGTAATATGTGCAAAAGTCCCAATATAACATTTTTCACCAAAATCAATATGACTGTGAAGAAAGGTATCTTCAAATACTGTTCCTTTTCCAACTTTATTAGAACCGAGGAATCTTAACTCCCAATTCAATAGCCAAGGAAAAGGAGAGCGAATAAAAGCGAAAATGGGATATTTAAATAAAAAAGATCTAAAATGATAATAATCTAAAATTGTAGATGTTTCATCTAAATTTCTGTCAAAAACACCTTGTTCAGGACCTCTTTTATCAGCTAATTTATAAAATAATTTAGTAAATAGAGCAACAAAAAATAAGTGTAATAAATAGATACAGATTAAAACTAAAGGAGTACAAATTAAAATCAGAATTCTATCAAATCTTAATAGGATTCTAAGAGAAAAAGGAAGTGTCAATAAGTTCGGTGTTAGAACTCCAAATAGAAATAAAAAGAAGAAAAAACCGGGTAAAATAAAAGATACTCCGATTATTATCCAACCAGATATTAAATAGAAATGGAATGGAATAGTCATTTCTTTGACGTGAGCCCTTAGATTCTCTTCATTATATTTCTCTTTGTATTCATCTTCAAAAATTATTTTGTCTATTTCGTTTTTATGGATTAAAGATTCATCGTCTTTTTTAGCGGGAGCTCCACGATATATCGAATCACTTTCTAAATGTTGGTTAATCGTAGTCATTGAGATTGCATCAAGAATGGTATTAGATTCAATTACCGTTCCGGGTAGTACAACTGCATGCGCTCCTATAATTACATTATCCTTTATTATCACCCTTTTTATAATTAATTTATTCTTGATCATAACATTTGAAATTATGAAGCTACCTTGACCAATTCTGATATTTTTCCCAAGTTCTATAAATTCAAGATCAACCCATCCCTCGCTTAATGAATTTGAAAATGAAGTTTTTACCCCTAAAACTTTAAAAAGGAAAGTCTCAAGTATAGGTAGAGATAACTGTCGCGCCAACCATGCTGGCCATTTTTTTGCAATTGCACGTAAACACCAATAACAATAATCTTTATCATTCTTGTTTCTAAAAAATACGCCCTCCTTTGGTTTATGTACCAAATTAATAAAAAATAGAAAAATTCTTGCTACTATTATTGAACTTAATATCAAGATGATTATACCAATATAAAAAACGATAGGAAAAAGTAAGTAAAAGAGAAATTCAAGGTTATAGAAGAATTGCCAAAAATACCATAACCAGACAATTGTTGGTTGAGCACTTACCACAATTATTATAATATAATGTATTAAATAGCGCTTTTTAACAAGTGTATTTGTTGTTCTAGAACCAACTCTTAAGGATGAGGGAATAGAAATTTTGTAATCACTTCATATTTGTATCATTTCATTCTAATGAAATATTTTAAACTGATTATTTATGTTTATCCTTTTCTTGAAATTAAATAACTCATTGGAATAAAAGATTATAATAGAATGATTTATTCCATTTCAAAGTCTTCAATCATATTTACCTCTTTATTAGCATTAATAGTAATAGCAATAAGAGCTGTTTCCTCATCGTCAGTACTCTCTGGGTCAAACATTACAAAATAAAAAGTCTTTTCTTCATTCTCAAAACCTACTTCCATCTCCCCACAATCGTCCGGTAAAATTGTTTTGATATTATCCGGTGCGTTTGATTTGAGAATCTCAAATATTGAATCTTCAATATCTTTCTGTTTTTTTCTGATTTCTTTAATATTGGAGAAATCAAATTGTCCAAGAGCCTCCTGTGCTTTATCATTCAATTCAATCCATTCTTGAAAGATGGTTTTTAAATCAGGTTCAGATGTCATATAAGACACAGTTATTTCTATAAAAAAAAGCTTTTGTATTATCAAGAAAATAATTATTAATAGGTTGTTCTTTAGTATATCATAGAGTTTTAAATCAAAAAGATATAAATATGTCAATCCAGCTTCCGAAACCTCGCCTAAAAGGTACTATGAGTACTGAAGAATGTATTTATAGTCGAGAAAGTGTGAGACAATATAAAGATAAGAAGATTGAAATTGAAAAATTATCATTAATTTTATGGTCAGCCCAAGGATTGAAAGGATTTAAAAGAACAGTACCTTCTGCGGGTGCTACTTATCCCTTAGAGATATATGTTACATTGAAAGATAACGGTTATTTTCATTATAAAGTTAAAAATCATAGCTTAGAATTAATTAGTAAAGAGGATCTAAGTCTCCAACTAGCTAGAGCTTCCTGGAATCAGAATTTTATTGCTGAAGCGTACATGAATATAATAATCTGTGCGATCTTCTCAAGAACAACTCAGAGATATGGTCAGAGAGGTGTGCGATATGTATTTATTGAAGTGGGTCATTGTGCTCAAAATATTCATTTAGAAGCTGTTGCTTTAGGTTTAGCTTCAGTACCTATTGGGGCTTATGATGATGACAGAGTTAAAGAAGTTCTGAATCTTCCTAAAAAAACAGAACCGTTATATATTATTCCAATTGGATACTCCTGATTATCTCAAGAGATTTTTAAAAAGAATTATCAGTAAGCTCTTTGGGCTTTAAATTCTATTTTTTCAATTGTAAATAACATTGGATCTGGATTATAATTTTTATATTTAACATGCCCCATATATTTCATTCCTATTCTTTCAGCAACTTTCCATGATTTGGAATGTTTTGGATTGATGAGTGCGATAATTTTAGATAATTCTAAATCTATAAATGCGTATTCGAAAAGTTTTTTCATAAATTCTATAGCGTATCCATAACCTCGATATTTTGGTAATAATGCATAAAAAGTTAAAGCGCTTATGGTATCTTCTAAATCTTTCAATCCACAGAATCCTAAGAAATTTTCAGTTTCTTTATCTTGGATTACTAAAATAGTAATTGATTTAGGATCGTTAATTAGACAACCAAATAAATTTTTTATTTCTTTAAATTTAGCGTTCAAGTAGAGATTTTCCATTGTTTCTTTATTGGATATTAAATTTTGAATAGATTTAATGTCATCTTTGTTTAATGATCTAAGAAATAGTCGTTTAGTCTCTAATTTTTGTGGAACTGTCATTTTATTGTAATTTTAAGTTATAAATAAAATAATATTTATAGTAATAGAAAAATGAATTTTTATTAATTGCTTTATTTAAGATTAACATAATAATAATATAATTATTATGATAAACCAAAATTATGAAATAAAAACAAAGATAAGACACAAAATTATTTATAATTCAACAATTTTCTTAATTTTTGAGTTTTGGTTTTTCTATTCAACATACAATAATATTATCAGTTTATACATTATCAGCTTTTCTATTCTCATTCTATTAAGTTGTTCAATAATTTACAATTTTAAAAAAGGAGTAGACAAAATTACAATTACTTTTCAGAGTGTATTGCTATTAATTCCAATTTTATTTCTAATAGATATAATTTTCATTTATAGACCTTTATCACCTCCTTTTTTTTTTTCTATTTACAATTTAATAGGTTTAGTCCATAGGGTTGATCTCATATCCTTTTCCATATTGTTGGCGTTGGTCTTATTAAAATTAGGCGTTATTAAAATCTACTTTATGAATAATCTTAAGATTCTTGAAGCAGGTGGAGGTGATGAGATTTTTCAATATTTTACTAAAGAAATAGATTATCAGAAAATAATAATGTTCTTATTATTATTCCCACTTAGCGCATTTATAGAAGAATTGATATATAGAAGTATCTTATTGAGTTTCTTTATATATTATTTTAATTTGAATATATTTATCGGAATTACAGTAATATCAGTAATCTTTGGCTTTGTTCATTATACTGCCTCGAAAAATTGGGGACATGTTTTTTCAACATTAATATCATCTGTAATTTACTTTTTCGCTTTAATTCAGTTAGGATTATTATTCGCATGGATGTTTCATCTTATAACAAATCTATTTGTTATATTATTCTATTATCAAGCCAGAAGGAAAACGAATAAAAAGAATGATAATATGATGTAAATTTCAAAACATATTAGGTAAAGAAAAATGAAAATTAATTTTAGAGAAGCTAAAAGCATCATAACCAAAAGTAATATTCCATCAATTAATTATGTTATAAATCCATATATAGGTTGCCAGCATGGTTGTGTATATTGTTATGCGGAATTTATGATTAGATTTACTAATCATAAGGGGGATAAATGGGGACAATTTTTAGATATTAAACAATTCGATTTTAACAAAATTAAACCACAAAAATACAATGGGATGAGACTTTTACTTAGTTCAGTTACAGATCCATATATTCCGTTAGAACTAAAATATCAAAATACTAGAAAAGTCTTAGAAAAACTAGTAGGTACTACTGCTCACATATCCATATTAACCAAATCGAAATTTGTTGTGAGAGATATTGATTTATTTAAAAAATTTGATAATTTAGAAGTGGGTGTTTCAATTAGTACATTAGATAATGATTTTGCCAGAGTTATTGAGAGAGGTGCATCAAGACCAAAAGAAAGGCTAGCAGCTCTTGAAGAGATTCATAAGAATGATATTAAGACATATACCTTTATTTCTCCCTTCTTTCCTAAAATCACTAATTATAAAGCTATTATTGAAAAATCCAAAGACTATACCGATTCTTATATGTTTGAAAACTTGAACTTTCGTCCTCATAATGTTCCAAGAATATTTAGAATAATAGAAGAGAATTACCCAAAACTTTTACCCCTATACAAAAAATTTAGAATGGACCATTCGCAATGGGATTTAATTGAATCTGAAATTGATGTATTTTGTAAAAATCTAAATCTCGAATATGAAATTGAATTTCATCATGGTGGTTTTTCAAAAAGTTAAATTTTTTATGAAAACTCGTATAAACGGAAAGTGTATTTTGTTAATACCGAAATTTAAGAGGATTTAATCATTTACTTTAATAATTAATCGTGGCCAACCATTAAATCCATCATTTAATATTAAATCATTCTGTGGTTGTGTATTATTATGAATATCAGTTGCTTTAGTGTAAAGAGAAAATGTCCCTGATACATTAAAAGTAATATTTATTTCCCAAAATACCCATACATGATCTTTATCAATTGATTTTACAATGGTTACTTGAGTCCAATCCAATCCCATATTAATTGTATACTCAATTTTTGAAATTCTTGTTCCGCCAAAACCAGCACCCCCTATTGTGAGTGGAATACCAACAGTAATATTTACATTATCGTTAGGAAAAAATATTGTTGAATCAACAGGCATAGGAGGGGATGTGTCCCAACCTCTATCGTCCCAATAATCCTCAAGTGGTCTATCTATGACTTCTATTTCTACTACCCATGCTGGTTGTTTTGCACCGTAATATCCTGGATTTACTATTCTGAGAGGGAAACCTTGATTACGAGGTAAGATTTCTCCATTCATATATAAAGCACCTATGGTTCCATTATTTTTCAATTGTTCAAGTGTGTGAGAGACATAATATCCATCTGCCGCTTTATACTTTACACCAGTCGCATTTTCCTTTAAACCAAGAGACTTTAAAAAATCGTATATTAGGAATCCTTTCCATACTGCAGTTGATAAAAGGGGTCCTTTAGCTGGATTACCAATACATTCAGTTGTGAGAGTTTGTTCAACTAAATCTAACGCTTGTAATTCAGTAAGATTAAACTTTTTTGGATTATCGATTTTACCCCATACATTGAGAGTATATGTATTAGAATCAATATAAGGAGCAAATCCTATCCTTGTTATAAAATAATCTTTATTCTTTGTTATGAAATCTGGAAATCTATCATAATCGTTTTCAGAAGGTTTTTTAGATGTTTTTTCAGATCCTAAAAATGTAATACTGATAGCTATGCTTGATACAATTAAGATAACAACCAAGGTTAAGATGAGTAATTGTTTTGTTCCTTTTGATAAAGAAAAACGAGTTTTTAGTTTCAAATTAATACATTTCTATCTCTATTAGATTATAAGGATATTGATTAACTTTAAAAACTATGAGATTTAAATATACTTTTCAATTACTCTCAAGTATTACAAGATAATGTAAATAAGTCATTCAAATAATGTAATGTTTTTAATTCAATTTATAATGAATTCAATCTAAAATAATAATAGAAGATTGAATATATTTACAATTATAGTTAATAATATGTATGTATTAGCTTGCGATGAATTTTATCGTGGTGGTTTTTCAAAAAGTGAAATTCGTGATAAAAACGTACAATCAAAAATATACAATTAAAAAAAGTATTTAAGTTAAATGCCGAGCAGTTTATTATCGCATCAAGCGCCAGGATTAATTTTAAAGATAAAATATCCAAATAAATTTGATGGAACAGCTTTATGTATTAGTACTTTTGTTCCAGATATAGGTGTGGTCATTGATCCATTTATCGCTTTTAACGTCAGAGGAATTACTCATAGTTTATTAGGATTAATATTATTTACTTTACCGATATCCCTTTTTTTAACCATAATTTTTTGTGATTATATTGCTCCTCTTTGTGCTAAGCTTGCTAAGAAAAAAGGGATATTATATAGACCTATGAAATATTTTGGTTTAGATGAATGGGATAACTTAAAGAAAAAGCAATTTGATAGAAGATTTTATTTGATAGCGTCTTATTCTGCCTTAATTGGAGGTCTAACTCATCTTTTACTTGATCTCCCAGCACATGCTACAATAGAGCTATTTTATCCAATTATATTACAATCCCCTGATGTATTATTATACTCTCTTATAGATTTTGGAACTGTTAATGTTGGACCAGTTCAAATTGAACAGAATTTAACTGTATATCAACTTATATGGATTACTGAAACTCTAATTACGTTAGTTATAGCTTTATACCTTCTTAGATATATTAAAAAACATAGGCTAATAAGTAAGTGGTACAAACAAATTGAGTAAAATGTCTTTCTATATCCTTATAATTTTAAAAAACAAGGTAGGAATGAAATTTGTCAAAAAAAGGTTCAATAAGATTTGAAACTATATTTATTGAATTATCTATAAGACCACATTTGTCATATCGAAAAATAGAAATTGTTTCAAATCTTTTTTTTCTAATCAATCAATAATTTAGATAATAAAAATTTAGTATTTGTGCACTGAAATTGAACCACTCCTTAAATATTGATAAAAGACAGGAACTTTTTGCCTACTTGTTATTAGTTTTAACTATGGTTATTTGGGGAGGAACTTGGCCATTAGGTCGATGGTTAGTATCTGAAGAAGTTGGTGGAGCAACAATTCCTCCACTAATGATTGCAGTGATACGCTATTTCTTAGCTATAGTATGTTTTTTTCTCATTCTTAAATATAAAGAAGGAACTTTAAATTGGCAATTTGCTAAGGAAAATTGGAAAGTTTTAACTATTATGGGATTATTATCTGTTACAATTTATCAAACAGGTTATCTACTAGGTGAAATCTTTACATCTGCAAGTGATGCTAGTATAATGGTCGCAACAAACGCAGTTTGGGTTGTAATTATTTCCAGCATCTTCTTGAAAACAGAACATTTTAGTTGGAAAAAAATTATGGGGACTACATTAGCATTTATAGCCGTGATATTAGTAGTGGGATTTTCTCCAAATGTGGATGTTTTAAATCGTATTCTTGGGGATATTTTAATATTGATAGCTGCATTTGCTTATGCGATATATACAGTAATTTCGCGGTTTTTCTTGAATAAAACTCAAAAGAATTCCGAAGCTTATCAACCAAGCTCTTTATGGATGATTACATGGATATCTTTTTTTGGATTTCTAGTTACTACTCCAATAGCATTAGTAATTAGTCCAGAATTTCTTAATCCATTAGAATATTTTACCATTCCAGTTCGAGTGTGGATTGGAATTGCATATTTAGCATTTTTATCTACAATAGGAGCATATACATTCTATTTAGAAGGAGTTAAACGTTTAGATGCTAGCAGGGCTGCAATATTCCAAACATTAGTGCCATTATTCGGAGTAATCTTTTCTGCTATATTTTTACAAGAAAAATTTGATGTATTTATATATCCATTTGCCTTGATACTAGTAATTTTGGGAATAACTCTTGTGAATCTTAAATCTTCTAGAGATGTAAAAATAGAAATGAGTTAAGTTGTATTTTTTTCTTTATATCAATATTTATGAGGTTTTTTATTCTTTTACTTAAACTAACTACTACAATGGCTAGAATACCAAGAAGAATGTAGAGATGATATCCTGGAATAACATCTTTTTTACATTTGTTATTTTTAAAAGTGTTACCTTCACAATTTACTTCTTCAATACAATTATCATTTCCAATTAAATTATTTTTCGAAATCACGTTATTATTACTTTCTGTCAAATGAATACCATACTCATTGTTCGTTGCTGTATTTTCTGAGATTTCGTTATCATCACTACTTTGTAATTGTATCCCATTAGTATTGTGATTGGCAATGTTTCCCGAGACCTTGTTATTATTACCATTATCCACCCATATGCCCGATTCTCCATTGTCGCTTGCTTCATTTCCCGAAACATTATTAGAATTACCGTCTATACGGGCTCCAAAACCACCATTATAGCTTGCGTTATTTTCCGAAAATATGTTATAATGCCCCTCTATGGTTATACCGTTACCATTGTTGTTTGTTATATTATTTCCCAAGATATGGTTATAATTACTATTTTCCCATAAATCCATGCCATGTTCATTGCTATCCATTGTATTTTCCGAAATTACGTTATAATCACCACCTATACCTATTCCACCTTCCACATTCTTATTTGCAATATTTCCTGAAATAGTGTTATTATTACAACCTGACAGAAATATTCCAACACCATCATTTTCATTCATAGTATTTTCTGAAATAGTAACATAACTCAAAATGTCTGCATATAGCCCCTGCGCACCATTGTTATCTATACTATTTCCTGAAATTATGATGTTAGAACAATTCTCTACGTGTAATCCATCATTTGTGTTGTGCTTTACTAAGTTTCCCAAGATATAATTATTGTTACTCTCTTTGAGGTTTATCCCATAAAAATTAGAAGTGCAATTGTTCTCTCTTAATGATCCATTATCTGTTGTTTCAAGAGAGATTCCAACATAAGAATTAAAAACCGTACAATTCTCAATCCTAAAGTATACATCAGAATTTTCAATTGAGATGCAACTTCCCGAACCTCCTCCATTTATGATCAGATCTTCTATAATATAAGGATCGGAAGAAGTGCCTGAACCAGTACATATTGTCGCAGCCTTAGCAGCAATCCAACCCGCATTACCATCTATATATATTTTTCCCGAGATTTTTGAATTTTTCAAATTTTCGTCATTAAAAGTAATAGCATCGCTATAATCTGAAGTTCTTGCTATAAAGTCAGGTTTACAGAAACTTATACCTGTTAAAGCCAAAACAATTCCCAAAGTTAATAATGTCAATATTTTACTTTTTGATTTTAAATTTGATTTTGATTTTATTTTAGGTCACCTAATATTTTTTTAGATGAAATTATATTTATCTTAACTTAATATAAATTTTTTTTATAAAAACACGAATACATCTTATGAACTAGCAGTAATTCATACTCTTTAGAAGTAAATATTGAAGAATTATAAAAAATTTCAAATCCTAATACTTTCAATAATAACAGACCAAAATAAAAGAGAATTTGTTGTAGTGATTTATTTTTTGCTAAATTATGCAGGAATACTATAAATTTCTATTTGCATTACACCATTTAGAACAATTTGTTTCTAATAAGTAACTTTTATATTAGGTAATATTATGACTAATATTTCAAAATCGGACTTAATTAATAAAATAAAATCTGAATACAATAAAAAACTGAAAGATCTAGAAGCTCAATTAGCAAAAAAACATAGTGAGTTAAATAATATTGAAAAAACAATTACTCATGAAACCAAAAGGGTTGATCATTTAAAAATTTCTAAATTAAAATCAGAAAGGGCAGAACTTAATTCAGATATTATATTATTAAAGAAAAAAATTAAGAAAGTTAATAAAGAAAAAATTAAAAAACTGAGAAAATTATAAAGAAACTATTTCAGATTAGTAAGAAAAGGAAACTTTTCTGTTTTCCAGTTTGTTAAAGAATATTCTTTTTATTTGGTAATCTTTAGATATTCCTCATTATATAAATATATTTTATCGATAAATCCTTGATATAAATATGGGAGAAGTTACTCAAGAAATGGGAAATTGTGAAGAGTGTGGAGCTGAGATTAATCTCGCTGAAGCATGGAGAGTAGACGAGAAATATTATTGCCAAAGTTGCTTTGAGAAATTGAACCTTTAACTTTAATGGCTTAAATCTTAATATTTTTTATATCCCAATTATCCCACAAATTCATCAAAAGATTTCTAAAATTTGAGCTAAATCTGAAATATAGGAGCCTTTAAACTTTAGCTGCAAAAGAATCAATACTAAGATGAGAAGGAATTTATACCTAAACCCAATATGAACTTATTTATTATTTTTGATGATAAGTTAAATAAAAGAAAAAGGAATTTTTGTTTTAGTAATTTATTTTTTCCTAAATGAAAATCTTTTGAGTTTATCTAGAGAAATTTTCCCTGTTTTTAAAAGAATTCCCAATATCGCACCTATAATAACTAATCCTCCAATAATGGAAAAAACGACGATAATTGCTATGGCACCTGGTTCTAATCCCCTTGGAGCACTTTTGATTATCGTAACACTCACTGATACTTCATTTCCCGCGAGATCCCTGGCATAGAACGTAATAGTGACCTCTCCATTGGCTAATGCTGCCCATGTTGCCTGGTTAATAGTCCCTGTATCATTCACCGTAAAATTGGTAACTCCTTCATCAAGCGAATACCAAATTGTGTCTAAGTTAACGTCAGTCACATTAAGAATAAAAGAAGGTGCCTTTTTACCAAATTTTTTTCCTTCTAACGGTGAATCGATAACGATTGTCGGCGCTACTGTATCCTTGATTATATTAACCTCAGCAAAAGTGATATTTCCAGCAATATTGCTAGCATAAAACTTAAGTTTAATTAAACCATCAACCATAGTATCCCACGCAGTTTGATTAATCTTGCCATTTTCTGTAAATGTATAATTATTCAATCCATTATCAATAGTATACCACTTATTAAGGAAATAAGCATCTATAATTTCTAAATCGAAAGATGGAGCGATACTACCAAATGCATCTCGAGGATTAGGAAACTTTATTATAATCCTTGGTTCAGCAATCGGTAGATAATCTTTACTGTTCGCAGGACCAGCTATAAATATATAAGGAGTATCCACAATGCCATCATTATTGACATCTGGACCAGTATGATTATCCCAGTAATTTCCAATTATTGTGCTATTCCATATATTATCGCTTCCCTCATCAATCGCATGTTTTTCATTCTCCAAAAAGAAATTTTTATAGATTATATTATTATTGCTTCCCTCTAATCTAATGCCATACTCAACATTGTTATAAAGGTTGTTTTCTATGATGGTATTGAAATCACTACTAAAACCTAAAAATATCCCAACAACATGGTCATATGCAATATTTTCAAAGATATCATTATATTCACTATGAGATATATACATACCATATTCAAAGTTGGTTACCGTGTTATTGTTGATGCTATTATGATTGCTATAAGATACACCAATTCCATTTTCAGATCCATGGACTTTATTATCCTGTATTCCACTAAAGTTACTTTGAGATAAAGATATTCCTACGTAAGAATTATAAATTGTATTTTTTGTAATATTTATATTTTCACAATCATTCAAATCGATTCCATAGTCTATCTCCTGAATAGTGTTATTAATAATTAAACCATCAGTAGAGTTATCTAAATATATAGCTGTTCCAGATGTATAAATACCTCCAATCCAGATAAATGTACAATATTTTATTGTGAAATAAATATCATATGAATTGCTTATCTTAATCCCATCGTTAGTATTATCTATCTCTAAGGTGTGACCTTGAATGATATAAGGATTTTCTGAAGTTCCTAAACCAGAACACCATATTTGAGTCTTTGCCCATTCCCAATTATTCCAACTTCCCGGAAGGTTGTCAATTGTGATATTTGCATAGGTGCCAGAAATTTTTACATCAGTTATATCATCATTCTGTACATAATTATCAGTCCTAGAATTACTTAAATATCCAGAATTATGAAAATATAAAAATCCTACGATGAGCATCAATTCAATAAGACTTATACACATTTTACGTAGATTCGGTTTCATTCTTATAACCGTTATAGAGAAAATTATGTAAGTTGATATGATTTCTTTTAATTTAAATATTATTAGATTAATTGACATAAGGGTAAGAAATTATTTAGGGTTCACTCTCAGATTAGAGAGATAACACTAACATTTAAAGCAAAGAAATATAGTTATATAAAAAAATCTATTAAGGTAATGAAAAAGACTCATTAGTTTATTTAAATATTTTAAATGTTCTCTATATATTATATAATAATTATGCTTATAGACCAAACAATAATACCATGAAAAATCTCCAAGATATATGTGTCTGGAAAAACATTGAAGAGTGCAACAGTTGTCCTATAAAAGGAAAACTAATATGTCATTTTCATGTAAAATATTTGATTAGTTTCATAGGATTTTTTTTGATTTTTGCCATCACTGCTTTTATTGGTGTTATAATGGCTGGTTTTGGGTGGTTTTTATTTGGATGGGTTGCATTTTGGCTCTTTTTCTTTGAATTTTGGGAAATTAGAATTCTTTGTAGCCATTGTCCTTACTATGCAGAAGAAGGAAAAACTATACATTGCATTGCCAATTATGGCAGTTTTAAACTTTGGAAATACCACCCAGAACCTATGAAACTATCTGAAAAAATTCAATTAATGCTTGGTTTTATTATTCTATTTGGATATCCCTTAATTTTTTTAATACTAGGAAGTCAATTTATTTTTTTACTAATTTCAACTATAGAAATTTTCCTCTTCTTTACTTTCTTATTTACAAAAAGGTGTGGCGATTGCTTAAACTTCTCTTGTCCCTTTAACCGTGTAAAAAAAGATGTGATTGATACATTTCTCAATAAAAATCCAGTAATGAGAAAAGCATGGGAGGATACAGGATATAAGATTAGAGAATGATTATATTATAAAATAAAAAATCCTAATGCTGATATATTGATAGATTTTGAAAATATTAATAAAGATAAAGCTTTAAATCTAATGAAATTAGATTTTGAAGTCTTTCTAGCTGCATTAGTCAAAATGAAGATGGTAGATAACTTTGATCATACACTCCCTAATGGATTGTCATCATTTGCTAAATTTTACTTTTCATATCACAAATTAATTTATAAAAATCAAGAGGATCCGCACAAAATTTATACCGAATTTTTAAAGTGGCTAAATAGATAAAATTAAATATATTATCAACTCTTGTTAAAAGATTATGTTTTATTAAAGGACTTAAGCATGAATCACGCTAATTTATATAAAATTTTCTAATATTGAAATTCTCTTTTTTTTCAAGTTTTATTCGAGTTAATAATTTTAGATAAAACGTCGATTTCTAGTCTTTTTAAATAAACAAATTCATTATATTCATAGAAATTGCCTGAATAGCCTGAATAATAAACAAATTCAATTAGAATGCATATAACATTCATGAGAGAAAGATTTATAATTTTTACGCATAATTATTATAAAAGTAAGAAAACTACATGTTAGTAATATATTATCAAAATATGAAAAATATGGTAGCTAAAACGTTAATTCATAGGACGGGGACTAATAGCTTTATTTATATTATTGCGATTGTATCAGGGTTAAGTGGAATGTTATTTGGTTATGATACTGGTGTTATTTCTGGTGCTATTCTTTTTATTAAGCAAGAATTTTTTCTCTCATCATTTTTACAGGAATTAATTGTTAGTGCTGTATTAATTGGAGCAATAATTGGAGCATTTATAGGTGGATCGTTAGCTGATCGTTATGGACGAAGAAAAATGATTATTGTTGCAGCAATTATATTTGCTGGGGGTGCTATTGGGACCTCATTAACACCAAATATAATTTTATTGATCATAGGGAGAATAATTGTAGGAATTGCTATAGGAATGGCATCTTTTATTGCTCCACTCTATATCTCTGAAATGTCTCCACCAAGGATTAGAGGATCATTAGTATCCTTAAATCAATTGTTTATTACCATAGGTATTGTTATATCTTACTTGGTTGATTATGCATTTACTCCTCTAAATGGTTGGCGTTATATGCTTGGTTTAGCAGCTATTCCTGCAACTATATTATTAATAGCCATGATCTTCATGCCAAACAGCCCACGATGGCTAATAAATTATGGAAATGTGGATAAAGCGCGTACTACATTGATGAAGATCCGAAGGACTGATAATATCAATGATGAGCTCAATGAAATCGTGACCAGCTTAAATAAGCAAAAAGGAGGGAGGAAAGAATTGTTAAATCCTTTAATAAAACCTGCAATGATCGTGGGTATATCATTAGCTATTTTCCAACAAGTTACAGGAATTAACACCGTGATATATTATGCTCCAACTATTTTTGAATTTGCGGGATTTCAATCTTCTGCGGCTGCTATCTTTGCGACAATTATAGTAGGAATAGTGAATGTAGGTTTTACTCTTGTTGCAATATTTTTGTTGGATCGTGTCGGACGGCGTAAATTATTGTTACTTGGTTTAGCTGGCATGAGTGGAATGCTCATAATGCTAGGGATAGTATTTGTTTTACCTAGTTTGTTAAATCAATTGGGAACATTAGCCGCAATTAGCTTAATGGCGTATGTTGCCTTTTTTGCTATTGGCTTAGGACCAGTCTTTTGGTTATTAATATCCGAGATATATCCTCTAAAAGTGAGGGGTCTTGCAATGAGCATTGTAACAGAAGCAAATTGGGGATCTAACTTAATAATCGCTTTAACTTTTTTAACCTTAATTCAATTATTGGGACGTTCAGGTACGTTTTGGCTTTATGCTGCTGTAGGGATAATGGCATTAATCTTTACGTATATTTATGTTCCAGAAACTAAGGGAAGAACCTTAGAAGAAATTGAAGAACATTGGCGTGGAAGAAAACATCCACGAGAATTGGGGAGATGATATTTTATGAACAAAAAAAAGGTTTATGACGGTGAAGCACCAGGACATCCGGGAAAAGATCCAAGTTGGACATCGAGCGCAAAAGATGGAGTAGGAACATCTATATCTCGTGGAAGCCTAGTTTGGTTTACATTATCTGGTGGTATAATTAATGAGGTATATTATCCCCGAATTGATCAAGCAAATATTCGGGATTTTCAATTTCTTATTACCAATGGTACTGATCTTGTCGAAGAAGAAAAAATTGATTGTGATCATAAGATTTCCATGTTAGAAGAAGGAGCTCCGGCGTATAAAATCACAAATACATCGCATCAAAAAAGATATGCGATAGAAAAAATAATTTTAACTGATCCTAGAAGGGATGTACTATTGTTAAAAGTAAAGTTCACTCCCCTAAAAGGACAATTAGATGATTACCGTCTTTATACAATTTTGAATCCTCATATCAAGAACTTTGGCTATGGAAACGATAGCTGGGTAGGTGATTATAAAGGTATTCCCATGCTTTTTGCTCAGAGAGAGGATATTGTACTAGCCTTAGCATGTTCTACACCTTTTATCAACATGAGTTGTGGATATTATGGTATAAGTGATGGTTGGCAAGACATTAATAAAAATCGTACCTTAACGCAATATTATTCCCACGCATCAAATGGAAATGTTGTTATAACGGGGGAAGTTGATTTAAAAGCAAGTAATGGAAACTTTATTTTAGTTGTCGCATTTGGAAATAATCCTGCAGAAGCTGGACAACTTGCCCGTACTGCTTTGTTTAATGACATCGATCAAGTAATTAAGGATTATATGTCTTATTGGCTAGAATTTCAGCAAAAATGTAAAAACTTAGATCAAGTTGGAGAAAAAGGATTCAATATTTACAGGTTAAGTACGATAGTCTTGAAAACTCACATGGATAAACGCTTTTCGGATGGCTCAATAGCGAGTTTATCAATTCCTTGGGGATTTGCCAAAGGTGATGATGATTTAGGGGGTTATCATTTAGTATGGCCAAGGGATCTTGTTGAAACTGCAGGTGGACTTCTTGCAGTGGGAGCCAATTTAGAAGCTCTCCAAATCATGATTTATTTAATGACTACTCAAAATGAAGACGGACACTGGCCTCAAAACATGTGGTTAGATGGTACCGAATATTGGCCTGGTATACAAATGGATGAAACTGCTTTTCCAATATTACTTGCAAATGCTCTAAAAGAGAATGGACTCCTTCAAAAGATCAATATTTGGCCTACTATAAAGAAAGCTGTGAGTTTCTTAGCATGTGATGGGCCTATTTCTCAAGAAGATCGATGGGAAGAAGATCCAGGTTATTCTCCCTTCACTTTAGCAGTAGAAATTGCTGCTCTTCTTATTGCATCAGAATTTGCTCGAGGTGCGGGGGAACCTCAAATTGCTAAATATTTAACAGAACTAGCAGATTATTGGAATTCCAATATCGAAAATTGGACTTACATTAGGGACTCAGAACTAGCGAAGAAACTAAATATTGAAGGTTATTATGTTCGAATAGGTCCCCCTGATCTTCCTGATGCTGCTTCACCTAAGAATGGGTATGTCCCTATTAAGAACAGACCTCCTAATGAAAGTAAAGCTCCTTTTGAATATATTGTAAGTCCTGATGCCTTAGCCTTAGTACGATTTGGATTACGAGCTGCTGATGACCCAAAGATCGTTAATACAGTGAAAGTTATTGATTCTATGCTAAAAATAAAAACTTCAACAGGTCCTGTATGGCATCGTTATAATAGAGACGGATACGGAGAACATTTAAATGGAGATGCTTTTGACGGTACTGGAATTGGTAGGGGTTGGCCACTACTAACTGGTGAACGTGCTCATTATGAACTAGAGAAAGGAAATATTGAAAGAGCAAAAAAACTTTTAAAGGTGATGGAAGCACAGACCGGTCCGGGAGGACTTATTCCTGAACAAGTTTGGGATGCCAAAGATATTCCTCAAAAAAATCTGTTTAATGGACATCCTTCAGGTTCTGCTATGCCCTTGGTTTGGGCGCATTCTGAATATGTAAAATTAGTGCGTTCATTAGAAGATAGCAAAATTTTTGATATGCCCCTTCAAACTAAACAGAGATATGTTAAAGAAGACCATCCATCAAATCTAAAAATATGGAAATTTAATCATAAATGTTCTAAAATAAATACAGGAAAGATTTTGAGAATTGAATTGAGAGCAGAAGCGAATATTCGATGGTCTATTGATGATTGGAATACATTTCAAGAGTCTGAAACAATTGATACAGGATTAGGTATCTATTATGTAGATTTACCTACAAAAGATTTAGTTAAACCAAAAAAATTGAGTTTTACAATTTATTGGTTAGCTCAAGATAAGTGGGAAGGTTCTAATTACGAAATTCAATTAATTTCTGAGAGCTTTGACTAACTAATAGTTCAATTAAACCATGAATTATGAGAAATAAGCCTAAAATTCAAATTTTCTATTCTTATGAAAATTTATAATTTCTTTTTTTGAATTATTAATATCGTGTCTTCTTTTATGAGATTTAACACCATTTGAGTTTTATTATTTCAACTCTGGATAGATATCATGTATTTTTGACTGAAAATTTCGCATATTTTTGATCTGGATGATTTTGATCATACATATCCTAAAGGAATGTCATCATTTGTTAAATTTTATTATTCACATCATGAAATAGTTTATCAAAATCTAGAAGATCCACAAAAAATCTATACTCTATTTTTGAAAATTTGATAGGAAATACTTAATATTTTTAATAAATTAGATTAAGCAATTTAGATAGCAATTTCAATTAAAGCAAATATAAATTACAAGAGAATGGCAAATAATTATTTTCTCCCTGAAATTAATCTAGCAGTGATGGCGATAACTACTGTATTTTACACATTAGGATGTGTATTTTACGGAAACAAAAGATTTTCTAAAAAACTACACTTTCGATTTTCATTTTTAGGATGGATTAGTACATTAATTTTTTTTCTTATCTATATGCTTCAACGAAGTCTAATTGGAAGCTTATCACCACCTTCATATTTAGAGGGGCTGTATACTCCTTCTCTCATCGTACATATGATAACAGCTACAATAACATTAATCGTTCCAGCATTACTATTAACAATTGGAATTTTACAAAGAAAAGAAAAGACTAAAATGAGCATGAAAAAAATAGGAAATGTTAATGTAATTTTGTGGTATATTACTTTTATTAGCGGTATTATTATCTATCTGTGTCTTCATATCCTATAATTATAAATCTTGCTTATCTTTGTCCGATAAACTACTCAGGTATAATTATTGAGTGATCCTCTTTTATACGGTCTAAAACAATCTCTGTTTTGACCTCATCTACTCCTGAAAGATTGCGGAGTGTTTCTATAAGATCCATGGAGTCTGAATGATCTAGACATTTTGCCATAATGAACAGTGGATATTCTCCAGTAACTACATATGCATATTTTATTTTTTCCATCCCCTCAATCTCTTGTTTTAAATGCTCCAATGGTTTTGTAGCATTTACTCTCAGAGATGCCATCACCATTTCTCTATATCCCAATTGATGACAATCGATTAAAGCAACATATTTTTTTATTAATTCTTTTTCAAGCCGTTGAATTCGTGCTCTTATCGCAGTAGCACTCTTTTTTGTTTTATGAGCAATTTCTCTTATAGTTAATTTTGCATCATTTTGTAATAAATCAAGAATTTGACGATCTATATCATCAAGAGTTCCATTTGTTGATACCATAAAATCAATCCTTTTGATAATTTTTCAAGTTTTATTATTACTAATTATAATATATTAATTTCTTACTTTTTTCAAAAAGTAATATATTCTATTTTTAATATATAAGTTTTGATTTATAATTTTTTTCACTACTAACTTATATTGCTATAGTTTTATTTGGTTATTAAATTATTTGTTTATAGAAATAAAAACTATGATTTAAATATGATTTTGCATTTTTAACTATTAAAGTTATCATATGTAAACTATTATGATAACAAAAGTAAAAAAAATAAATAAAAAAACTAAAAAAAGTAAAAATGTGAAAAAAATGGCTGTTCAAACATTTGATTATACTGGACTGAAATGTCCAATGCCAGTTTTGAAAACTAAAAAAGAATTAAGAAATTTGGAATCAGGAAAAGTTATAGAAGTAATTGCAGATGATGTTGGCGCCAAAAAAGATATTCCTGCGTTACTTAACAAATCTGGCGATGAATTGGTTGATATTCGAGAAGATAATGGAAATATAACATTTGTTATTAAGAAAGCTTAGATCGTACGATATTGAGAGTAGAGATTGCGATGAGTAAATATATTTTCTTTATTAGTACGGAGCCTTACAAGTATCAGTCTATTGACTCTATGATAGAGCTAGGGAAAGCTGCAATAAGAAAAGGTCATGAAATAAAAGGAATATTCTTCTTTGGAACAGGTGTATACAATCTTAAAAAAGATATTAGTTGTGGAAGTTCTATTAGAAATATTCCTGAGAAAATCGAACAATTTAGCAGAGAGTACAACATTCCTGTTTCTGGTTGCAGCACTTGGGTGAGTTTAACTGGATTAAAAGAATCAGAATTCATAGAAGGAGCGACTGAAGAAGGATTAGGAGACCTCTCTAACTGGGCAATAAATGCTGATAAACTTATTGTATTTGGAGCAGGAGGTTAACTCTTATGGTAGAATCAGTATTAATTATAAGTGATCAATCTCCAATTGGGAGAAATTATGCAATAGAGGCAATTCGCATTGGATCAGGATTTACTGCTCTCGGAGAATACATTGATTGCAAGGTTGTATTTATGGGAGATGCTATCTATCTGTTCAATAAACATTCTAAACCTGAGAGCGTGGGATTAGATCCATTTACAGAAGTTTTAGAGATGGCTGATTTGTCCGATTTAGAGGTATATCTCATTGAGTCTGCTTTAACCGATGTGGGGGTATCAAGGGATGATCTGATTGAATATGAAAACTTGAAGATTATCAATTATGATGATTTAGTAGAGTTAATTGCCAATGCTGACACATGTTTTAGATTTTAATGGAGGTTGGAAATAATGAACACCGAACTTGAAATAATTTATTTATTTGGATTTAGCTCAAATACAGGATCTCATTTACGGAGATTATTACCTATTTTAAAAGCTCAACTCAATAAACAAACAAAACTTGGAATTGTTTTAATTCATGATGGAGTAATTGGTATATCCACAAAGGGAAAAGTATCGAAGCAAATAGAAGATCTGTTAAATTTAGACGTAACTATATTTGCTATGAAGCCTGACATGATGGCTCGCGGAATTGCTCCCGAATTTGCTCAAAATAGAGTCAAATGTATAGAGTATGATAATCTTATAGATCTAATTGACGCTACACCAAAGATTATATCCTGGATGTAAGTAATATATAAAAAATCTAAATAAAATATTTTTAAAAACGATCTGGAGTTAACCAGATAAAAAATAACTTAAAGTAAATAAATTGGAAAAAAAATTAAAAAACTAAAAAGGTGGTATATGTGGCTGAAACAGAAACAATAAATTTTATTGTTAAGGATAAATCATTCGAAAAGTTCGCAATGATGATGATCCTTGGAACAACAGGTGACGCTATGGATACTAAAATGAATTTTTTCTTTACTTTTTGGGGTTTAAACCTTCTAAAGAAGAATTTTAAACCTAAAGTTGCTGGGATGCCTGCTCCAATGAAAGGTATGGCAACAAAGATGTTTAAGAAAAGAATGAAAAAATTTGGAATTGAAGATCCATGGGGAATGATTAAAGATGCTGTTGATAACGGGAATGTTAAATTATATCCATGTCAAATGACTATGGAGTTAATGGGGATAAAACGGGAAGAATTGCTTGATTGGGTAGAAGAACCTGTTGGTGCTGCTTCATTTTTAGAAATGAGTAATGGCGGTAGAATAGTAAGTTTATAGATTTAAACAAAATTTTTTTTATTTTATATTTCAAAAATGGTGATGATAAACGTCTGAAGTAAAAGAAGAAATAAGAGAATTTAAAACAGACGAAGATTTTGATACAGAATTTTTTAAAGATATTGAAAGAAGGTCAAATATTTGGCAGTGCATCCAATGTGGCACATGCACCGCTAGCTGTGAAAGTGGGAGATGGACTGCTTTAAAAACTCGTATAATTGTGAGAAAAGTTGTTTTAGGAGATTTATCGGTATTAAAAGATCCTGATATTTGGTTGTGTACAACATGTTATCAGTGTTATGAACGATGTCCGCGTGATGTAAGACCTACAGATGTAATTATGGAATTGCGAAATTATGCAACTAAGTTGGGTAACATTTCTCCTAATCATAGGGCTGTAGTAGGATATTTAAAGAATTTTGGACATGCTGTTCCAATAAATGAAGAAGTAAGAAAAAGACGAGTTGAATTAGGGTTAGAAGAATTACCCCCTACTGCATTTAGATTTAAACAGGAAGGGGACGATAAAGATTTGAAAAATATAGAAGAAAATTTGTTTTATTTACCTCCAATTAAGGAGGGCAAAAAAAGTAAAGAGGAGTCTTAAAATATGACGAAAGAAAATACATTTGCTTTTTTTCTTGGATGTATAATGCCTAATCGATATCCTGCGATTGAAAAAGCGACTAAATTTGTCATGGAAAAGTTAGGATACGAGTTGTTAGAAATGGAACGTGCGACTTGTTGTCCAGCGCCTGGTGTTTTCCGTTCGTTTAACAAAGTAGATTGGATGGTAACTGCCGCAAGAAATCTATGTATTGCGGAAAAGTTGGATGCTGATATCTTGACCGTGTGCAATGGATGTTTTGGTACGCTTCAAGAAGTAAATAGGCATTTAAAAGAAAATGAGGAACATCGAGAATTAGTGAATGAAAGGCTTAAGCTGATTGGTGATTACGAATTTAAAGGGACTATTAACGTTCGACATGTTGCAGAAGTCTTAGGATATGAAGTAGGACCTTGGGGAATTGAGGATCATATTGTAAGAAAAGTGAATGCTAATGTTGCAGTTCATTACGGTTGTCACTTCTTAAAGCCAACAAGGATACGTGAAATTGAAAGTTCAGAAAATCCAACTATCATTGAAGAATTTATTGGAGCTTTAGGAGTACAATCAGTTCGATTTAAAGAACAACTTACTTGTTGCGGTGCAGGAGGCGGCGTTAAGGCATATTCTGGGGATTCAAGTATGACAATTTTCGCAGAGAAAATGAAAAACATTGACGAAGTAAAACCAGACTTCATATTGGATATCTGTCCATTCTGTCATTTACAATTTGAAACGGGGCAGGATTACTTAAACAAGAATAAAGCATGCAATTACGATTATCCTGTAATTCACCTTTCCCAGCTTGTTGCGTATTGTATGGGAATGGACCAAGAATTTGTAGGATTACAGTATCAATTAATGGGAAGAGATTATATTTTTGGCGGAGAAGAAGTTAAAAAAGGGGAGGAGGCTATTTAAATGACAATCAAAGAAGAAAAGCTAAAAGAAACAAGCGAAATTCGGAGCGAAATAGAACAAATAAAAGAAGAAGACCCACGAATTGGAGTTTTTATATGTCATTGTGGGCATAATATTGCAGGGACCGTTGATGTGGCGGATGTTGCTGAATACGCAAAAACTTTACCCAATGTTGTCAATGCAGAACATTATATGTTTATGTGCAGTAAACCAGGAGTTCAAATGGTTAAGGATTCTATTAAAGAGTTAGGAGTTAACAGAACAGTAGTGGCATCGTGTTCAAAAAATCAGCACGGAAGAACATTCGCTAATGCTATTCAAGAAATGGGATTAAACAAACATCGGCACCAGCAGGTAAATATAAGAGAATTTGACAGTTGGGTGCATCAAAAAGAAAAAGAAAAAGCTACGTTAAAGGCAAAACGATTAGTTGAAGCAGGAGTTAATAGAGCGAGAAAACTAAAGGATGTGGAAACACGTAGAATAGGAACCACAAAAGCTGCCTTAGTAATTGGTGGGGGTATCGCTGGTCTTCGCGCATCTCACGATCTAGCGGAATTAGGAATTCCAGTCTATCTCATAGAGCGAGAATCAACGATAGGAGGTCACATGACCCAATTGAATAAAACATTTCCTACTTTGGAATGTCCACAATGTTCAATATCTCCACTTACTAATGGAGTTGCGAACCATCCATTAATCGAACTTTATACGAATGCACAGATAAAAGAAGTTGAAGGCTCGATGGGTAATTTTGAAGTGGCAGTAGAGATTAAACCACGATATATTAAAGATAATTGTACTTCATGTGGAGAGTGCGCAATTCATTGTCCAGTGGAAGTTCCTAGTGAGTGGGATAAAGGCATGTCAATGAGACACGCTATTTATAAAGCCTATCCACAAGCAATTCCCGCTACTTATGTAAGAGACAAAAAGAATTGTATTGAGTGTAATACTTGCATTAATGTATGTCCCGTACAAGCTGTTGATTTTTCAATGCAACCGGAGACCAAAAGGTTTAAAGTAGGCTCAATAGTAGTAGCTGCAGGATACGAAGAATACGATCCTTCAGAGATTGAGCCATATCATTATAAACAAGAAGGATACGAAAATGTTATAACGCAACTTCAATTAGAACGAATGCTGGCTCCAGGGTCGCTTACTAACAGTCAAGTATTACGCCCATCGGATGCAAAAGTACCAAAGAATGTGGTAATGATTCAATGCGTAGGAAGCAGAAACGATCAAGTAGGAAACCAATATTGCACTGGTGTTTGTTGTAAATTTGCTGTTAAAAACGCAAGAATTGTTAAGGAAATGTATCCTAACACAAATGTTACCATTTGTTATATCGATGTTAGGACACCTGGATTGAATTTCGAGGAACTATACAAGTCTGCTCAAGAAGTTGGAGTGCGCTTTATTAGAGGGAGACCGTCAGAAATCATTAGAGATCCTGTCTCTGGAGAGTTAAAAGTTAGCGTTGAAGATACCTTAAGTCAAACACCTTTAAGACTTAAAGGCGATTTAGTTGTACTCTCCGCAGCGATGGTTCCACCACAAGGAATTGGTCCTTTAGGGTCAAAACTACAAGTTCTAAGGTCAAAAGAAGGATTTCTAAAAGAATTTCATATTAAAATGAATCCTACTTTAAGCAGTAAAGGGGGTATCTTTTTAGCAGGAGCAATTCAAGGACCGAAAGATATCTCAGAATCGGTTGCTCACGCAGGAAGTGCTGCAGCGATAGCAGCTGCTCCGTTAGTAAAGGGTTATATTGAAAAAGAAATGCTAATCCCGTCTGTAGATTTAGATTTATGTGTTAGATGTGGACTGTGCAAAACCGTTTGTTCTCCTGCAGCTATTCAAATGAGTGGGGATGGAACGCCCGTGATTAACGAAGTTGCGTGTAAATCTTGCGGTATGTGCATGCCTGCGTGTCCAACTGGAGCAATACAATTGTTAAATTTTAGTGACGAACAATTATTAGATGAAATAATCGCCGTATCAGGCGGAGGTGTTATTTGCGAAAATGAGTGAATGCGAATATATTGAGCCAGAAGTACTCGAGAAAATGGAAAATATAGTTGTATTTATGTGTAACGAATGTGGTCAGGGATCAGCAAATACGGCTGGTGTAGCCCGAATGTCCTATAATCCAGCTATACGTATAGTTAGGGTTCAATGTACGGGACAAGTCGGTCCTATTCAAATAATGGATGCACTTGATAATGGTGCTGATGCTGTGGCCTGCATAGGCTGTTGTTTGGGTGCTTGCCACTTCTTTAACGGTAACATTCTTTCAATGCACAGAATTAAACTTTTGAAAAAATTATTCAAAGAATTAGGGTATAGCGATCAATTTGTAAATCAGTATACTTCACGAGCCGCGGAAGCAGAAACTGCGGTTGGGGATTTTGAGGATTTAGTAGAGCGTTTAGCTACAGCAATTAGAGAGGAGGGAACATTTAAAGATGGATGTTAAAGTGTTTCAATTTAACGGATGCAATAAATGTTTTAATGAAAGCATATTATTGAAAGGTGATTCAAGCTATAAAGTAGAGTTTGTCTCTGATCCCAGAAGTTGGAAAGAGGAAAAAGCAGATGTCTCTATAATTACTGGTTATCTATTACCGGATGATAAGGAGATATTGAATAAAATAAAATTAAATTCAGATAAAATTATTGCTTATGGGGATTGTACGACCACAGGAGGAGTCTTTGCCTTATCAAATCAACGAGGACATGAAGTGACGCCATTGCAAGACTTAATTGATGGCGTTATAAATATTAATGGTTGTTTAGGTGAGATCGAGGAACTTCAATCTGAAATAAAAGGTGAAGAATTACCAAAGTTGAAGAATCTATGCACAGTGTGTGGTCGTAGGAAAACTTGTGATTACCTAGAACAAGTTAATCGTCAAATAGAATTAGATGACGAAGAAAAGTGTTTTAATGATCTTGGATACCTATGCAATGGGTTTATTGCTAAAGAATGTAAAGAACGATGTATAGATTACAATGCTCCATGTCGTGGCTGCAAGCCAACAATTGAACGCTCGGGAATTCGAATGTTAGGGATGTTTGGTACACTAATGGGTAATATCGAAGTTGCCACAGAACATTCTGAAAAAGGAGCCACAGATAAATTAGCAGATAAAGACGACGAAATTACAGCGAGCTTACCAGATGTAATTGGAAATTTCTTTAGATTCACACTTCCCAAATCAGGTTTACCTAAAGGGAGGATACCCTCTTCGGGAAGTTTATTAGAGGACGTATTTACGGGTAGATTAATTGAAGAATTACCATTAATTTCAGGTTTATTAGGTGGAGATCATTCCATATCTTTATCGCTTAAAATTCTGGAAACCTACGAACAAGCTAATAATATAGAAGTGAGTGAAACAACAAAACTATACAGAAGGAATTTACTGAATTTAGAATCGGAGTTAATAGAAGCAATAAAGGATAAAGATCCTAAGAAGTACAAAGAAGTGACTGATAACATTCGAAAAATAGGGGGAAACATGAATTTATCTAATCTATATTATGGGGGATTCAAAACGCAAATTGACGATAAAGATAATTTTGAAGAATATAAAACCCACATTTTTGATGTGGTTGAGGGAACCTATAAAAACGGTTCAGTTGAATTTACGATTGATTCAACGGGTATTGTAAAAAAAATTAAAATAAAAGAGGGATAAACATGAGTTTTGCATTATTAAAAGCTGAAATAGTAGACGCGGGATTGTGTCAAGGGTGTGGATTATGTTCTGGATCTTGTAAGCACATTGAAATGGAGGTAAGGCGCCCAACTCTTAAAGATTATTGTATTTTAGAGAGAGATGGTCAAGATTGTGGAAAGTGTTATCAATTATGCCCTCAAGTAATCCAGAAGAAGTTTAAAGAAAAGCAACCGTTAGCAATATATTCCTTGAAAAGTAAAAATCCTGAGATTCTTACCAAAGCTTCTAGTGGAGGATTTGTTACTACTTTCGTTAAAGAATTATTAGAAAATCAAATCCTTAAGAAAGTTGTCATGGTTAAAGAGGAAGATGAGAAACCAACCGCTGAAATTGTTAGCGATCCGGACGAAGTAGTTCAGAAAGCGGGAGTCGTTTATGGTAGATCAGGAGTTTTAAAGCGATTAGTTGAAGTAACGGGTGAAACATTTGATCAAATAGGAATCGTTGGTGTTCCGTGTGAAATGCGTGGAGCTTCTGAAATTGAAGAAGAAATGAAAAGAGATATCTTAAAGATAGGCCTATTTTGTAACTCTCAAATTCGAACTGAAGAGACAGATAAAGGTTTAGTGTGTTCACCATGCTGTAATAACTGTCCTTCGGGAGTTAATGCTCAAGGGTATATTTCGCTGATACGTCAAGGCAAATATCAGGAGGCAGTAAATTTAATAAGAGAAAACAATCCACTTCCTTCTATTTGTGGTAGAATTTGTACAAACGAATGCGAATTTGGATGTACTTTGATAGGGGATGATCATCCTGTTGCAATTCGAGAATTAAAGAAATTTGTAACAGAATGGGAGATTGAACAAGCAAAAACGACTCCGAAGAAGGGATTAAAATTAAAGAAGAACGCAAAAAAGGTTGCTATTATAGGTTCTGGTCCCGCAGGACTAACTGCTGCCTTTTATTTAAGAAAAAGAGGATATGCTCCTACTATCTTTGAAAAAACCGATAAGACTGGTGGTATGCTACGATTTGGAGTTCCCCAATTTAGATTACCCAACTATGTGTTAGATTACGATGTTCAAAGAATCATAGATTCTGGAGTTAAAGTAGAGTTTAATAAACCATTAGGGCCTGATATGACAATAGAAGACTTAAAAAATAACGGATATGAAGCTATTTTCATTGCTACTGGTCAATATAAACCTCGAACCTTACATTTAGAAGGAGAAGACTTTCCAAATGTATTCGTCGCAATAAATTTTCTAATAGACAGAAAATATCGATATTGGGAAAATAAAGAAGAATTTAAAGGAAAAACCATTGGTGTAATCGGAGGAGGACCCGTTGCTGTAGATGTTGCTCAAACAGCTCTAAGATTAGGTGCTGAAAAAGTCCATTTAGTAGACATCATGTCTGAAAAAGAATTAGAATTAGTTTTAAGGGAAATCCCCGAAAATGAAATGGCCTTTATACAATATCATTTCGAGAGTTCCACCTCAAAAATCACTCAGAATACTAAGGGTAAATTGTTATTGAATTGCTATAATATCGAATGGGGAATACCGGATGAGAATGGAAGAAAACCCTTGAATAAAGTTGAGAGTTCTGATTATCAAATCCCTGTTGATATTATAGTGATAGCGGTGGGTCAAGCAGTAGATTTTGACCAAATAGACGATGCAACAAACAATAAATTGGAAAAAGAGCGAAATAAGATCAAAATAAACGAGATAACTTTTGAAACCAACATACCTGGAGTTTTTGCAGGTGGAGACATCGTTAATAATTCTAAAGCTGTAGCTATTGCTGCGATCTCTCACGGAAAAGAGGCAGCAATTTCAATTGATAGGTATCTAAAGGGAGAAAACTTAGTGGATGGGAGATATAAGAGGGTAAATGCATTTTTCAGTGGACCTAGAAAACCTCCGAAAGATTACTCCTTAAAACCAGAATCATTAGAAGATGCGACTGAGGAGATGAATTGGTCGTTTGATGAGATAGATAAAATATTTAACGAAGATATGGCTCTACAAGAGGCAAGAAGGTGTTTAAGTTGTAATCATTTCTGTTCTCATTGCCAAGATTTCCCCGCAATATATTCAGATCTTACTGCGGGTGAAGTAGGTTCAAAGAAAGGCTATACTACAGTTGTAGCATGGACTCAACGAGGTAAAGAGCTTGTTGAGAAAGCAGTTGAAAATGGATTATTTGAACAAGGAAAAGTTGATGAAGAAGAATTAAAAAAGGCAATCAATCTAAAATCAAAACGCAAATTGATTACCTTTGAAAAAACTCCAAGACAACAGGTGTTAAACTATATATCACTTCAGGGTCCTAGCACGATTACAAAGATCGCAAGCCAGACAGGTCTTGAACCTAAGAAAGCAAGATATGAAGCCCTGCGATTAGTTCAATTAATGCAATTAGAAATGAAAGCTGAACCTGATATGGAAGAACCAATATTTTCTATTATATGTGATTAAAAAAATAATTAAAAACAATAAATACCAAGAGGTAAAAAATATGAAATTCGATATGGAATTAAATGTCTGTGGGTCTATATGCCCTGTTCCTGCTTTAAAAACTAAAAAACAACTCATGAAAATGAGACCTGGAACAGTTTTAAAAGTAATAACAGATTACAAACCCGCTAGTGAATCTGTTCCACGTGATTTGGCAAAAACAAAACATAAGCATTTAGGAACAGAATATATTGATGATGATGAGCAATGGTATATCTATTTTGAAGCAGTAAAGTAAGTATCTTTAAACTTATTTTTTTTATTCTTTCTTTTTTTATAATTTCTTTTTAACTATATATTAAAGTAAGAATCTCTTTCTAGGCGACCTTCATATTTTTTAGACACTGCTCTTTTTTCTCTATATAGAATTTCAAGCTCTAAATTTTCAAATAATTTGTCAGGTTCTTCATCATCAAGATAAGTGTGCATAACCTCCTCATCGTCATAAATTTCAACACATTCACCTGGATTCGGTTCTTTGCCTTTTCCATAACGGTCTGAATCTTTAGAGAGAAAGTTAACGAAACAGAACCCTCTAGGTTTTAATACCCAAATCATTTCATCTATGCTTTTCTTAATATCTTTTTTATTCATATGAAATATAGTGTTCCAAGAGTATATATAGTCGAAATAATTGGATTCAAATGGAATTTTACGCATATCTCCTAGCTGCATATTCAATTCCAAGTTATGTTATTTAGCATAATCCTGTGCCATATTAATTCTTTCTTCTAAATGTTCGATGCCGAGTATTTCAAAATCTAATTTAGCAAAAAGTGCTTGTTTTGGATAGGGTCCACCTGAACCACAATCTAGAATTGGTCCAGTAATATCAGATTCAGATATATAATTTAAAAAGTTGTAAAAAGGGGGAGGATATAGCATCTCATTTGGTATGTTCATGATAATTTAATCTCTGTATCTTGATTTATTAAATAAATGTTTTCATTTTACATTATATTTAAAATAATAATTAGTTTATTCACCATAACTTCATAATCCAACTTATTCTAATATCTAAATAGAAAATCATATGTCCTATTCGATTAAACGTGTAAATTAAATAGATTTAATACTGCAATTAACTTAATATAAGGTTAATAGAATTCATACGGTTATAATCCAATTCAGATGCTTTAATAATAGAAATTGGCTCAAAAGAATTAGAGTAAGCTAAGAAATGTTAAGAGTGAAAAAAAGTATTGACAGATAATGGAAAAAGTATAGGAAAATTATTGTATTTATCAGAAGAATTAAAGCATGTAAATAATCTTCTAGGAGAAGGAAGAATTGATGAAGCTTTTCAAGAAATAGAGGAATTAGAAAAAAGAAAGGAGCTTTCTCCTCATAATCGACTTTCTATAAAAATATTAAGATGCAAATATTATAATAAGGCTGCAAAATATCTGGAAGTACTTACCTATTCCAATGAAATTTTAAAGGAAAATCAACAATATGGGGATTTGTTAATAGATTTTGATACGTATTTGAATCAAGCGCATGCATATTTAATGATTGGGAATTTATCTAAAGGCGAAGATTTTCTCAATCAAAGTGAAATTTTATTTGAAAAACTCAAAGGAATTCCAAATAATGAATTAAGAGAAAGGGAGTCTTCTATGATAAGAAATAAATCTATCATTAGTAGTTTTAAGGGAGATAGTCATCAAGCCATTATTCTAAATAAAAAAGCTTTAGAACTCGCTCAGGAATGTCAAGATACTTCTTTAATCAGTTTTAGTCTTATAAATATTGCGGAGGGATATCGAAACCTAGGAGATTATGATAAAGCTATATATTTTGCAAAACGTTCTGTAGAAGTCCCCAATCCTCTTGCATTAATGTGGCGAATGGGTCATTTAATTGATAGTTACCTTAGTAAAGGTGATATTGCTAACGCAAAATTATGCTTCCAGCAAATGAAAGAGCAAAGAGAGAAAGATCAGAGTGATAGAGGTCTTAAAGCATATAAATTTTTTAAAGCAAAAATCTTAAAAACAAGTTTGAGAGCAAAAGATAGAGTTAAAGCGGAAGAATTATTCAAGCAATTTTTAGAAGAAAAGGCTGATTTTCAATTCATGGTTGAAGCAATCTTTAACATTTGTGGCTTACTCCTTATAGAATTACGTATTACCAACGATAGAGAAATTTTTCAAGAGATAGATTTTTATGTTAATAAATTACTACAATTTGCTGAACATCAAAAAAATTATACGCTCCTTGCTAAGACTTATCTTTTACAATCAAAAATAGTATTATTAAACTTTAATATAAAAGCCTCTAAACGATTTTTGATTCAAGTCCAACAAATAGCTAAACGATTCAGTATCAAAGAATTCTATGAACGAATTGATGAAGAGAAAAAAAATATCATCAGTAAATCAAATTCATGGGAAAAATTAGAGGAATTAGATGCTCCAATGGCTGATAGAATGGAATTAGCTCAAATTGATGATTTAATTGGTGAAGTATCTCATAAACGTTTTAATATAATTCCTCAAGTTACTGAAGAAAAAGTTGCAATTCATGAGGAAAAAAAAATTTGCATAGTATGCAGAGGTGAAGTATTTAGATTCTCTTATATATGTGAATGCGGCTCGATTTATTGTGAAAATTGTGCGCGAGCGTTAATCAATTTAGAAAATGTGTGTTGGGCTTGTGATGCTCCAATTGATTATTCAAAACCAATTAAGCCATATAAAGAAGAAGTAACCCTAAAACCTGACAAAAAAAAAGATAAAGATTGAATATGAATAAATTAATTATATCTATTTTCATTCTACAGTGTAGGTGTTAGGATTAGCATATTCATACAGTATAGGGAGGTTTCACATATAGATATGGTCTTTCATGCATTAGTTTGTATTCCTAACATTAATACAACCAAGATAGAAGCCCTTAGAAAGAAATATGATCCTCATTATAATTTAATAAAACCACATATAACTCTTATTTTTCCAATTAATAACATATCAATTTCAAGGAAATCACTTTCAAAACATGTAAGATCGATAGTAAATAATTGGAAGCCTTTTGATATTGAACTTGGCGGTTTTACAAAATCTTGGGATCATTGGTTATTTCTCCTTATTAAAAAGGGGAATAAGGAAATGATTCAATTACATAATGAGTTATATAAAGGAATTTTTTCACCCTATCTCAGAAATGATATTGAATATATTCCTCATATAAGTTTGGGACATTTCATAAAGGAAAACTATCAAAATAGTCAAAAAACTTCAAATAATGACGTATTTGACGAATCTAAATATAAATTAGCATTAGAAGAAGCTGAATGTCTCAATTTGATTTATCTAACTAAGGTAAAAACGATTCAATTAATACAAATTAACGAAAATTTTACCCAAACAATAAATCTTTTGGAATTTTTTTTATAATTAAATCAAGAAATCCAAATTAAAGAGATCCATTCCCCCCTAGAATATAGATTCTAATTTTTATTGAATTTCAATTATATTTAAAACACAAATTCGCTTATATTAGTAAATGTATCTAAAATAGTATAGAACAATCAAATTTATCAATTATATGTCTCATACTGAACTTAAAGAATTAAAGCAAGCAGACCAATTAATGAGAGAAGGAATGATTAACGAAGCCTTACAGATAGTTTTAGAGTTAGAGAAGAGGGGTGATCTTTCCAATCAAGATTTACTCTCCTGTAATCTATTGATAGGAAAACTTTTTCGCAGATCAGCGCAATATTCAGAAGCTCTCAAATATGCTGACCAAGTATTACAAGAGAGTCAAAAGCAAGGAGATTCAATCTCATATTTAGATGGTCTGTTGATTCAAGCATACTCTTTTCTAATGATGGGAAATTTAAATCAAAGTAATACTATACTTAAGCATGCTGAGGAAGTATTTGAGAATCTTAAAGGAGTATTAAAAATAAATCTCAGAGAAAGAGAATCTTTTTTGGTCAGAATAAAGTCTCTTATTATGGGACTTACAAGAGGACCTCATGAACTCTTGTGCCTTAAGTTGAATGAAAGAGCGTTAGAACTCGCAAAAGACAGTGATGATAAAGACTTAATAATAACTTGTCTTTTAAACATGGCTGAAGATCATCAAGCTTTAGGAGATTATGATAAAGCTATAAACTATGCAAAACGTGCTATAGAAATTCGTTATCCTCCTCTGTTATTAGCGTCATATGGACAATTAATTGAAATTCTTCTTAGTAAAGGTGATGTAGCTAATGCAAAATTTTATTTCCAACATATGAGAGAAGAAAAAGACATATCCAAAAAAAATAATTTTTTGTATCAATACTATGAAGCTTTAATTTTGAAAACAAGTCTACGGGCAAGAGATCGAATTAAAGCAGAAGAAATTTTTAAACAAATTGTTAAAGAAAAGGAAAGTTTCGAGTTTGTGGCTAAAGCCCTAATAAATATTTGTGATCTACTCCTTATCGAATTAAGAATAACTAACGATTCAGATCTAATAAACGAGATAAACTCTTATATCACAATGTTATTAAACTTTGCTGAACAACATCAAACTTTTTTTAATTACTATTTTGCTGCCGAGACATATCTCTTACAAGGAAAATTAAATCTGTTAACCTTTAACATAAAGAATGCTAAACGATTTTTGACTCAAGCACAACAAATCGCTGAAAGGTATGGTACTACTAAATTAGCCACTAAAATCACTAAGGAAAGTGATGATTTAGCTAAAAATGAAGATTTATGGAAGAAATTAAAGGAAGAAGGTGCAACAATGGCTGATCGTGTTGCGTTAGCTCGTTTGCACGAACAAATTGAGGGAATGATTCGAAATCCTACTATTACAACTGTTTATATTAAAGATGAAGAAGTGGCGATTACTGAAGAGACTAAAATTTGCTTAGTGTGTAGGGGTAAAGTAATGAAATTTTCTTATATTTGTGAATGTGGTGCCATTTATTGTGAAAATTGTGCGCGGGCATTGTCTAATTTAGAAAATATATGCTGGGTTTGTGATGCTCCAATTGATTCTTCAAAGCCAATTAAACCATATAAAGAAGAGCGAATAGGCAAGTTTGATAAGAAAAAAGATAAAGGCTGAATTAATGAAAAAATATATGTTTTTCAGTAATAATTTTCATTTTTCATTATATTTAAAATTATAATTAGCTTAATGTATTCATAAAATTATAATCCAAGATTTTAGATCTATCATTTAGGGAAAAACCTATGAATTACGTAGAACCAAAGGAATTAATTCTAACAAAACAATTTATTAATGAAGGTAAATTTGATGAAGCCCTCCGATTAATGAAGAATTTTGAGGAGACAGGTAAACCCACTCTTAACGAGATAGTATCATGTCATCTCCTTAAGTGTGAAATTTTGTTCCAACAAAATTTACATAAAGAACTTTTCGAGTGTGCTGAACAAACATATAATGAGAGTTTAAGATTAGGGAAAAGTCTTCTAACAATTGATGCTTTATATTACATGGCTTTTCCTTTAATAATGTCAAACAATCTAGAAAAGGCAGAGGATTTAATAAAACATGGAGAAGCTCTGTTAAAAACACTTACACATGAATTACCAAAAGAGTACAAACAAAGAGAGGCTTCTATAGAGTTTCTTAAAGGCATATTTTACCATCCAATAGCCGTAGGAGAAGGTGATCCCGATTTGGCATTAAAGATTCTTGAGCAGTGTTTAGTATTAAGAGAAGAATATGATGAAAAACATAAAATTGCTTTTACTATTTTGGTAATTAGTTGGATACTTTTGATTTATAAGGGGGAATTAGACCATGCCTTTGAATACATGAAGCGTGCTTTAACACTTGCCAAAGAGGTTAACCGAAAGTTCACCATTGCAGTAGGTCTTAATACCATGGCGGCTTATTATCATTTCAAGGGGGAATTAGACCGTAGTATTACTCTTTATAAGCAGAGCTTGATGTTATTCAAAGAACTCAACAACAAATTTTATATAGGGCAAATTCTTAACTCCTTGGCGGAGGTATATAAAATGAAAGGAGAAATTGAATGTGCGCTAGAGTATTCAGAACAATCTGTTGCGCAATTTGTTGAAGTGGGAATTTTAAGATTTACAGCTAACGCCTATGATTTTTTAATTCAAATTTTAATTGAAAAGGGAGATCTTGAGAGAGCACAGGAAAATTTAGATCAATTGGAGCAAATGAAAAACAAATTAAACCACAAATCAACAAATCTACTGTATCTCTTTGATAAGGCTTTACTATTGAAATCAAGTAATCGAGTCCGAGATCGTGGTAAAGCTGAAGAAATATTAAGAAAAATCCTTGAAGATGATCCACATTATGAAAGTAAAATACGATCTCTACTTCATATAAGTGAATTGCTCCTAACTGAATTACGGATGACTGGCGATTTAGAAGTTTTAGAGGATATAAATTCCTATATTGCTCAATTATTGGATATAAGTGAAAAAATACATTCATATTGGGTCTTAACGGAAATCTATCTTTTACAAGCCAAAATCTCACTTTTAACTTTTAATATAAAAAAGGCTCGGCGGTTCTTGACTCAAGCACAACAAATAGCTGAAAGATTTAACCTTAATCAACTTATAAGTAAAATAACTAGTCAGAAAGAAGATTTGCTTAAAAAATTAGATTTGTGGAATAAATTGAAGAATGTCGAGGCATCAATGGCAGATCGCTTTGAATTAGCACAATTAGAGGAACAAATCAGTGGGATGGTTCAAAATCGTGCTTTATTAACTACTCAAGTCATTGAAACAGAGGTGGCAATTCATGAGGAAAAGAAAATTTGCTTAGTATGCCGGGGTGAAGTATTAAGATTCTCTTATATATGTGAGTGTGGTGCGATTTATTGCGAAAATTGTGCGCGAGAGTTGACCAATTTGGAAAATATATGCTGGGTTTGTGATGCTCCAATTGATTCCTCAAAGCCAATTAAACCATATAAAGAAGAGGGAATAGTAAAGATCGATAAAAAAAAGAAGAAAAGTTGAATGGAAAAATTGGAATTATGATTTTTATCTTTCTGCGATATAAGTTCTAGCCACAAATCTAAAATTTAAACTTCTAAAAAGTATTATAGAAAATCCAAACAAATAAAATTTTTTTCTGATTTTATCAATTATACTATTATGTATTTATAAATATTATGGAACTAATCGAAGACTCTTTTAAAAAAGTAAAAGAATCTAAAAATCCTGAAGAACTCAATAACTTTTTATTAGAATTAGGTAAGGATCCTAATGTTAAATACCTTAATTTCATAGATTATTTTATTAATACTTTAGAACCACAAATCTTAGAAAAAATAATAATAAATTTAATTTTTGTTCTTGGTGAAATCGGCAAAAATGTATCATTGGATGATAAATATTTAAGATTTTTATCAAACACTTATTATACTTCAGACAGATGGATACGAAGAGAAATAATCCAAGCGTTCCACAAAATCTCTGAAAACACAACATTAACAAATAAGATTATAAAATTAGTGGGATATGCATTAAACGATGATTATATTCCTATTAAAATTGATGCTCAGAAAGTATTATTGACCTTAAAAGTGCTTCCAAATAAAATTTTAAAAAACATTTTTCACACGTTAAATTCCAAAGACTCCGAAGTGATCAATTATAGTTCAAAAATTTGTGAGAAGCACTTTAAGGATACTGACCAATTATTTACTTCATTAAATGAATCAGAAAATTTTAGGATTTTAAAACCACACGGAGTTAGAGCCCTTCTTTTAAGTTGCTTCAAATCTCTAATTAATTTGGAAGCTTTTAGAGAAACAATTTTAAATTCGAAATGGTCAGATACTTCTAAGAAGTTGTATTTAAAAGAAATTGAAACATATGAAAGTATTCTATTAAAAAATATTTAATTTATATTTGCTATTGATAATTGCTAAGAATATTTTCCAATTTTTCATCGGATAAAACAATCTCATTAAAGATTTCTATTAAAAGCTTTATTATTTCTCTAGGATTGCCATTTGCTTTTTTGAATATATATTTTAAAATGTTTTCAGTTAAGGGATAATAGGAATCTGAAAAATCCTCAAAATAATCATTATAGTTAATACTAGCAAAAAAAAAGTCTAAATTTCTCTTATAGAATTGAAAAATGTCACTTTCTGTGAAGTCTAAGAGAAATACAGGTTCTTTTAGGAGAGGAATAAGATCTTTATTTTCTTTTTCAATTTCTTTTTTAAATTCTCTAAAAAATTCAATTGATTTAAGAGTTATAATTATTCTTAATCCCTTTATTTTTTGTAATTCAACTATTCTATCTAGTATTTTTCCCGCAGAAGATTTCTCTGATGTTTTTGTACTTCCATATAGCCATCGAGGATCAAAAAATTCTTCAATTTCTTCTGCTTCTTCAGTTGTCTCATAAGCTTGTTTTCGAATCGAAGTAATTTTTTCAACATCATCAAGAAAAAGTACACTTTTTATTTTCGAATTTTCAATCAATATTTTTAACATTGTAAATGCATTTTTAGTTTTTCTAAGGTCATTTGTCAAATTTAAGCGAGAAAGATCTCTAAAATCCATTAATTCGCCGATAAGCCAACTCTCTGCTTCTCTCTTTTTATATGGATCAATTTGATGTGTTGTTATAGCATTAATTGCATCTTTCAAAGCATCAACGTCATCAAATTTTTGTGCACATTTTTCTAAAGCTACTTTTCTTATCTTATCAATATCACCTAAATGAAAAAATCCAAAACTTCTTTCTGAAGCGCCCCATTCATTACATAGTTGTTTAGTTATATTTCTTAATGGTTCTATCCCCATATTTTCAATGAATTCAGAATATAGCTTATAATAAAATTTCTTATAAACAGTTTCTAATGAGATATAGATAATATTATAGTAATATAACCTGTGTTTTAATGCCCAATATAAATGAGTTTTTCCAGATCCAACATTCCCAATAACAGGTAAAATAAAATTTTCATTTTCTTCAATTTCATTAACAATGGATTCTAGAAATTTTTCTCTTGATGGTACTACTCCAAGATCTTCTTCAATTTCACTAGTAGAAACGAACTTTTTAAAAGGAGAAGCAGTAAATTTTAAAAGACTTAGTAATTTTTGTTTTTTATTTTCAAATAAGAGCATTTTTTCAAAATAAAGCAGATTTTGTATTTTATTTTTTCAATTCTTCAATGCCTAGTATTATTATATATTTTACAACTTTTTCATCTACATTAATAAAAGATTCATAACTTACGTTAAGTTCCTCATTTCTATCCCTTCCAATGATTAGACAATCATAAAAAACAGGATCTCCATTGTGATCAATAACTACTCTATCCGCAACAATAATTCCATTCGTAATTAATGCAACAGGATTTTTCAAAATTTCATCTTTAAAAAAATCAAGATGATTGATTTGGTATTCTTGATCATTCAAATATAGTCCTGCTGTATGTAACAAGTTGATAGTATAAGGAAAGTCATCAGAAAATTGTTCTTTATCATAACGTTCCATGGTTTTCTCAGGAATTGAAATAGAGTATTCTAATGGAGATGATTTTAAATCAGACCAATTGAAATCAGATGTTTTTGAGAACGCCTTTGTTTTATTAACATCCTCTTCAAACCCGACTAACAACCCTTGAGATATCGATATTCTTTCAGATTCAAATATGTTTAGATTATCAGAAAAAATAATTTCATCTTGACATTTTGAAATTATTGATCCTGTGAATTCTCCTATATTTTTCCTATTTTTCAATGAATCATACAGTATAAAATCTGTCAATTCTTTCATGACAACTGTTTATCCATGAATGTTTTTTACTTGTACTTTAAATGGTACTTTAGGTATTTAACATTCATCCTATATATAATAGTTGGTTTTATTTATTGAAATATTTTTTTGAGATTTTTTTTGTTTATTCGCTTAAATTTATAAGATTCTAGTATCAAGCTTTCCTTTTTTTTTAATTATCTATGTGCAATAATTATAAATTTTTTCGTAAAAATATAAAAAGCAAACTTTCAATATATATAATGGTAGGAATATAGTCAATATTGTCAATAAAACATAAATTTTCTAATAATATGCACTCCACTGCTTTACATCAAAAAGTTTCAGAATTATCAAAACTAGATCTCTTAGAAAGAGCAAATCAATTTATATTTTCAACAGGTCTTAATGATGGTACCTCAAAATTATGTAAAGCTAATATGAAATATGGTCTTGCACAATTTCAAATTATTCAAGAAAAGTACGGGTTTGAACCTAAAGCTACATTTATTTCTTCTCCTGATGAAACAATATCAAGAAATAAATATAGGTGGAACTCTGGATTAGGGTATGGAGGAAGATTGAATTGGGGAGATGGAAATGAAAAAATAATATTCTTGAATGTAAAACCAAATTGTTGTGGAATATTAGTAGGAGGTTTGGAAGAGTTACCTGACCCTTTTGATTTGATTAGAAAAATAGATAAAATAAAATCACAAGAACTATACCTCAATAAGGTACTAATAAATTGGGATTATGGGATATCTAATCATTTTATTAATTGCTTTGAAACAAAAAAGTTATCTGATATAGATCTACCTCCTTATATATTTTTAATCCATGGTTCTGCTCCTGAATTTCGAGATGATAAATACGGAGGAATTGGTCTTTATATCGATAAATCAAAAACATTAAAAGAAATGGCTAAAGAAGAGCACACTAAATTTGGGATACAGCACATACTATTAGATTCTGATGCTAAGGCTTATCTTAAATTCCATAAAAAAGCTTTAGAATTTTCAAATAAAAAGAGAGAAACTATTGCCAATCACCTTTTCGATTATGGATATAAGGTTATTTGTAATCAGCCGCACCAATTCCTTAAAGATTATAATAATATGTATTTAGGTAGTAATTGTACTGATATTAATTGTAAATTAATCACATCAAATTTATTTCCGACCACATTAAGGGCAGATATCGCAGCTTATCTTTTTAAAGGCAAAAAAAATCTTACTGAAATTACATTAAAGAATCAGGATTTATACGAAAGAGGAAAAGATTTAGAATTATTAGAATTACTCATGAATGCTTTTATTCTTCCCCATGGTGGAGGATATGATTTTAGAGATGTTAAAGATGTATTAGATGTTTTAGAATATAAGGACCAGAGATATTTTGTGACTTCTCTTAAATCAAATATTAGTAGACTGAAAATAATTAGAAATGTTGGAGAATTACAGTTCGAATATCGAGGAAGAGATATTGTACTTAAAACTATTCAATTAGATCTAGGAGATATAATCGCTCGTTTAAATCCATTATTCTCTTTGAAATTATAATTCATTCTACTTTTGAACCGAGAGAAATATCTTTATCTAGGGTTAAAATTGATACATTATCTCCTTCTACAGCGGCAAGCAACATTCCTTTACTAGTAATTCCTCTTAGTTTCCTGGGTTCTAAGTTAGCTAAAATAACAATCTTTTTTCCTTTCAATTCATTTGGATTGTAATGTTGAGCTAAACCTGCTACTAGAGTTCTTTTTTCCGTACCTAAATCAACTGTTAATTTGTATAACTTATCAGCTTTAGGTACCTTTTCAACCTCTTCTATTTTAGCAACTCTTATATCTAATTTTTGGAAATCTTCATAAGATATCAGTTCTTTCTCACCTTTTTTTGATTTTCTTTCTTTCAATTCTAAATATTCTTTTTTTATTTCTTCAATATCTAATTTTTGAAAAAGTGGTTTTGGTTTTTTAATATTTTGTCCTGCTTTCACGGAATTCTCATTTATACTATCCCATGTAAGGTCTAAGAGTTTCTGAGAATTCAAATAAGACAAAATCTTTTCAGAAGTCTCTGGAATGAAAGGTCCTAATAGAATCGCCAAAGCATATACCGCTTGGGCACATATATTAAATACATTTCCCGCTGCTTTTTTATTTTTTTTGATTAAATGCCAAGGAGCCTTTTCGTTTAAATAAATATTACAACTTTTTCCAAAACTGACTATATCTCTTAATGCCTTTCTTAATTTAAAATTTTGTAGACTTTCTCCTATTTCTATACTAATTTTATTTAATTTCTCTACAAATTTTCTGTCTATATCATCAAGTTCTATCCTTTCTGGAATCCTAAGATTAAATTGCTTTTCAATAAAGGATAATGTTCGATGGATAAAGTTGCCAATATTATCATTTAATACTTTTATATTATTTTCAAATTCAGACCACAAGAAGGACGTATCACTAGTTTCTGGACGGTTGAATATAAGATTAAACCTCCAATAGTCTAAGGGTGCCAATTCTAAAGCATCATCAATCCATATACCAATTCCTCGTGATTTAGAAAATTTATCATTTTCAAACATTAAAAATTCCGTGGAAGAGACATTATAGGGTAATACAAGTTTTTCATTATCTTCTTTGTCATCATTATATGCTATTAATAATCCAGGAAATACAATTAAATGAAATATAATATTATCTTTTCCTATAAAATAGACTGTCCTAGTGTTAGGATCCTTCCAAAAATAGGCAAATTTATCCGGTTCATTAATTATTTTTTCAGCCCATTCTTTAACAGCAGTTATATATCCCAATACAGCTTCAAACCACACATAAATAGTCTTTCCAGCAGCATTTTCGAAAGGTGCTGGAATTCCCCATTTTAAATCTCTTGTAATTGCTCTTTCGGGTAAACCCTCTTCTATGCTATTAAGACACATTTGTCGAGCATTATCAGGTATGATATCATTCTCTTCTATTAATTTACTCAACTGATTCTGTAATTTAGGTAAATCCAAATACCAATGCTTCGTTTTTTTTATTATGGGCGTATTTCCGCAAATTGCACATCTTGGTTTTATCAATTCTAAAGGTGTTAATAACTTTTGGCACCGATCACATTGATCTCCTCTAGCTCCATCATCTTTACAATTTGGACAAATCCCTTCTACAAATCTATCAGGTAAGAATAAACCATCATTTTCACAATATAGTGATTCTATTTCTTTCTCAGTGATATATCCATTTTTTTGTATATCTAAATACATTTTTTGTACAAATTTGATGTGTATAGGATTATGAGTTATCGTATAATTATCAAAAGATATTTGCCATTTTTTATGTAAATCTTTTATAATTTTGTGATATTTGAATGCAAGTTCCTCAGCTGAAACGCCTAATTTTTTCGCTTCTACCGAAATAGGTGTTCCATGAGAATCAGAACCTGAAACAAAGACCACTTCTTCTCCTTTCATTCTCAGGAATCTTGCAAATACATCTGCTGATAATGTACTGCCAATTAGATTACCTAAATGAGGTGTAGCATTTACATAAGGCCACGCAGATGTGACTACCCATTTACCTTTATAATTATTAGTTAAATGAATCACCAATTTACTCTCGTTTATTTATAAAACGAACAGTAGCTTAAATATTTTAAAGAAAAAGCTATTTTTGTATTATTTTTGCTTATTCAATTTTTTTTTAGTTTCAAATGATTTTCGCTCCGCAAAATCGGCATGCCTTAAGTTCTTTATTCATTTTTTCCAAGCAAGGTTCATGATAAAATGCCCCACATTTTTCACACTGATATACCTTGAAATCTCCTAAAAAAATACTATGACAATAAGAACAAGATGCATCAATTTGATCTATCTCTTGATTTGGAATTAACGCCATCCTAGTTTCTAATGCCTTATCTTCTTCTATAATTTTTATTTCCTGGAGTACTTCTTCTTTATCTTTAATGAATTTTAACGCTGCTGGGGGTAATTCTAATAGAAAAAAGCAGAAAGGACATCGAAAAACATGTTCTTTATATTCAGTTTTTTTTGCCCACATTGCCGCGCACGATAAATGCATAGCTCTTTCACAGGAAGGACAATAACGACCTTCACTATAGAAGTCCGCTCCTGTTACTGGAGCTTTAATTGAATGACATATTTGACATCTTTCTTGTGCTCTTTCTTTTCCACTCATTATTAATCGAATTTCTAAAATTGAAGGTCTTCTTAATGGTAATGCTATTTCACTAACTAATGGGGCAATTTTTTCTTTTCCTTCTGGAGAAAACGGATCTATTTTCTCTTTCGCTTCTTTTTTTGAAGCAAACGCTTTACCAGCATTAATTAATGCTTTAGAATTAGTGAAATAACCATATTCCCCATTTGTCAATTGGGTGATTCGTTTTAACATATTATTGTCGATATCTTGAGAGCCTCCTAATTGGCAAGCATCAATGAAAACTCCTAATCCTTTCGCGATTTTAATGATTTTCTCAAGTCTTGCTGGTACAATAATTAATTTATTATCACTGATAATGAATACTCGGAATGTTTTACCTCCGATTTTACGCATTTCTTCTACTAGAACCTGTAGAGAAAATGCAATTCCTTCATGTAAAATCCCTCTACCGGAGATTCGCACACTTTTTAATGATTTGATTAGTAATTCTTCTTCAAAGGCAAAATTAATCAACTTTTTTGGAATTTCTCCGAATGAAATTATAGAAATTCTGTCTTTCATGTCAATAGACAATTTTGTTTGAATAAAATTTTTGGCAGCCTGAAGTTCAATTGCTAATCTACTTGGTTTAAAATCTTTTCTAAGCATTGATCTCGATGTATCTAAAAGAAGAATTGTATCTTCTATTTTTAACTCTCGCAAGTTTCTTTAATGATGTATTAGATGTTTAAAATTAATAAAATAATAGAAGGAAAATCTTATAAATTTCTATATTAACCTTGGAAATTACATAAAACCACGAGTATTTTTTAAAGGTTTTCAATTTTTATTTTAGAAAATTATAAGCAAATATAGAATAAACTTTAATAGCATTAATAAAATCCTGAATTACTATATTTTCGTTGACTGCATGAGCAGTCCCAGCCATTCCAGGTCCAAATATTATTGTAGATTTACAATAATCAGTGTTACGGTAATAAGCTGCATCTGCACTTGCAGGTAAAAAGAAATATATTGGGGTTCTTCCATAAATCTTTTCAACAATATTCTGAAAATTTGGTAACACTGTTGAATTTTTCCATTCTTCCCAATATGATGCTTCACCTTGCTTAAGTACTTCTAAATACACAAAAATTTCTTCAGGTCTCCCTTTAGATTCTTTTTTGATTTGATATCCTAGGTCGTGGATCAATTTTTGTAGGGCATTTAATATCATTTCAGTTGTTTGGCCAGGTAATAATCTAAAATCCATTACTGCTTCACATTTATCAGGGATAACATTTGGTTTTATACCTCCCTTAATCATTGTTAAGCTTTTCGCAAAAAGAGTATTTGCTTTAATAACATTCTGAAGTAAAGGTTGTTCACTTAAAATTTTCTCAAAAACATCCTTACTGGGAAAGGCAATACTTATTTGTTTTTTTAATTCACTTGAAGACATTGGAGGGTCAATTTTTGGAATTTCCTCTTCTAATTTATCTAAATTCTGAATTATCTCACTCATCATGTAAATGGCATTTTTTCCCATAAAGGGTGCAGATGCATGACAAGAGACTCCATTAGTAACTATCTTTATCTCAATACGCCCTTTTTCTCCAAGTATTATAGCTTTTGGTAATGGATCTAATCCTGATGGTTCACCAATAACTACAAAATCACATCTTTTGGCAGACAATTTATTTTTAAGGAGCCACCCAGTTCCAAGTAACCCCCCCGTTTCTTCATCTGCTACAGCCGATAAAATTAGATTTCCAGACAGATTTAGATTTAGCTTCCTTAATAATTTTAATGTAATAACCATTGCGGTCAATCCCCCTTTCATGTCAGCAGCGCCTCTACTAAAAATTTTTTTTCGCTTTATAGTCGCTGAAAGAGGAGGATTATTCCACTCTTCTTCGGAACCAGGAGGAACAACATCCATGTGTCCGTTGTATAAAAGAGTCTTCCCTTCAAAATTATCATTTAAAAATGCAACTAAATTAGCTCGATTGTCACCGAAAGGATAAATTTCTGATTTGATACCTGCATCTTTCAAATACTTATCAATAATTAACGCTACATTTTTCTCATTTCCAGGAGGATTGTATGAGTCAGCTTGTAAGAGTTCTCTTAATAATTGAATATATTCTTCTTTATTCTTTTCAATCTCATTTAGTATTTGATCTTCACTCATTTTTAATTTCCCTCAACTTAATGATGTATTTTGGTACTAAGAAATCATTGTAGTTTTTTAATATTTTGTCATAATGACTTCTCACGCAATAAACTTAAAAAAATTAGGAAATTTTAATACTTTTAAATTATTTTATAAACAAAAAATAGCTATTACGGATATTCTCTTGATTCGACGAAATAAAGAAATAAAACGCAAAATAACTGTCTTAATTTTCATTTCAGTAATCCTCCTATCTAACGTGATAATTTTCTACAATTTCACTAAAAATAAGGGAATAGACGATAAATACTATGATAAAGATGAAAATCTTAAAACTTCTGTTCCAAATTTATATGAAAATATTAACGGAACAGGAGTAAATCAAGATATAAGAATTTACGGAAATAATAAATCTAAAAATTTTAATAATAATAAAGAATATTTTGAGATTCCCACATATAATTCCGATGATATGTATCTCACATATGGAGATTTTAATTGTACGCTTCAAAATAATTATACTACAGACTACGTCATAGAAGATATTGATGCATTACACCCCTTAGGACAATTTATTGATTTTAATTTTAACACAAGTACTAGTTATACTAATATTACTATTCACAATGGAACTTTGATTTCTGGGCAACCTAATCAGTGGCACGATAATAATAATGCAACAGAATGGTATATTCTTGCTAATTTAGGTCTTATCAATTTTACAATAGCCGCAAACTTTTTTGGAACTGAATATTCTCCATTTAATCTTGAATTCAATAGATCACATATATTAGGACTTATTTCAACTCTAGATTTTCGAGTCGGACAAAAAGTTAACTTAACTATTAGATTAAAAGATACAGATTCAAATTGGAAGACAGTTGTAGGTCCCATTGAAGTTGATAATAGTATAGGAAATCAAAGGATAAGAAATAGGCTTATTAACACCAATTTAAAGTATATCGATACGCTTAATAGTACCTTTATACAGTTTATTTTTGAAAATACCACCAGTAGTGGTACTATCCAGCTTTATATGCGGGAATACAACATGAAAGCTACTTATGGAATTGATTTACCCATTACAAATACTAGTTATGTTGCATTAGAATTCGATTTAAAAGGTCTTAAGTCTACTGTCAATGGATTCTATGCGTGGATAAGGACATTAGACCTTCAAGAAGCCTCCAATGCTAAATTAAATATTACTCTCTTTAGAGCCAATGGTACAGTTATACGAGATGATGAATTGCGTCCGGATGGCAGAAATTTACGAGATCCCAGTGACCCACTATATAGAGACATTAAGCCTAATATGAGTTTAATCTCTTTAATTGACACAAACATAACAAAATATAATCAAGATAGGCTATTTTACTTCAGATTTAATCCTGATGACACATCGAACTTAATGTTATATAATTACTTCATTGTTATTAAATCCAATATCTCCAAACCGATTTATAGCTTAGTGACCCTTCCCTGGACAGCCTTTGGAGATAATAAAACTGAACAACAATTAAAAATTTCAAATAATGGTGGAACTGATTGGAAAAATGCTAAAATTAGCATAAACGGAAATCCAATTCCTCAATTAGATGCTAGCTCTTTTAGATTAAATGTTAAAAGAGGTTATATGCCCTCTGATTTTATTATTAATCATAATCAAACATTAAGAATTCAAGATCTACCTTTTGAGAATTTAGTGAATAAATCAGCCCCTTATAATGAAAGTTCTTATCTCACTTGGGGTTTAGGACGATGGAACCATAATTTTTCTACTCCAATCGATGATAAATTCGCTAATAAATTCCAAATTTACCTTAAATGGAATAAAACAATAACTAAAGGATTCACTTTTAATGTCACATTTTCAGTTAATGCATATTGGATTGAAAATGCTACTGCTAATTATTATGCAAAATATAATGAAGATCCCAAATGGATATTTGAATATAATTTAAGTAAAAGTGATCAAAGTTTTACAAATTGGAGTTTTCTTGAATTCTGGTATGTATATCATAATTATTTCAATGCACTAAATTTAACTAATCCAAAAGGTGAAAAAATTCTTAACAGAACAGTTGAACAGACAATTTTAGAAAGGAATCCAAGTAAGTATAAAATTGTTATTCCTAATAGCACTATTTATCCAAGCGGTCTATACATCCTAAATTTGACTAGCTTCAATTTCATAAATAAAATGCATAGTTATATCAATTATAATGGAACATTATGGGAAACGAATGGCTTTATGTATGGAGATAATATTTCTATAAGTGCTGCGATTCAAGATCATATGTTAAAAGCGCCTAAAACTGGTGATATGAATGCTACACTTTTTTATCCCAATGGTACAACCTTTCCTACTCCAATATTTACATCTTCCTCAGGGATAATTAATGAATCTATTTTGTTTTATGACTTTAATGATCATACAATTCTAAATTTAACAAATGATGTAACTGAATTTGGAGAATATCATTTAGGATTCTTTTGGTTTAATGGATCTGCAATAGGATGTAAAGAGTTAACAATCTATATAGATACTTATGATGTTGAATTGGAGAATTTTAACTATTCGTCCAATTTGAAAAAAAACATATTTAGTGGAAAAATGAATAATATGGTATATGATAATTATACTATTTTAGTTGCCTCTGTAAATGAAACTACTAACAATCCCGACACAGATTTTTATCCCATAAATAATAATGAAATTAATAAACAATTTTCTTTAGAGATTGGAGATCAGGTATTACCTGTCGAGATAAAAACGTTTAATCAGAGTGAAAATATTTTAAATCCTGGTGAAACTATTAATATTAAAACCTCAATTCAAAATACTCATCCCTTCATACCTTTTGATGTAAAAATTCAGGCTAATTTAGTATCTTGTGCTAATGATAAATGGATAATAACACAAAATACCTCTCAATCAGTAACACTAAACTTTTCTGGCCATCCGGATGATATATATGAATTTAGTATTAATTTAACCATTCCAGAATTAGATAATATTACCAAAATATGGCCCGGAGTTAATGCACCTGTTAGATTAGGAGGAGCAAAGACTATAATAACCGTATTCATAGAAGATACAGATGTTGGGAATTTTATTTCTGAAGATTTTTCATTATTGAGTAATCAGACAAAAGATATTTTTGATGGATACATAATTGCTTTAAGAACCGTTGAAGAAACAGGATCACCCAGTATAATTAACCTTTTTGAGAGAAATGAATCTATATATTACCCCAATCAGTCCCTAATTATGGCAAATGTTTATGACCGTAATTTTGTGAGCAGTTATGATCAATTTTACTCAAAATTCACTCTAAAAAAAAATAGTAAATTTGTAAATATAACATTAATGCCTAATAAACCTGTTAAGGGTCAATTAATCAATATTAATTCTTATTTAGTTACGGAATTCGAAGACCCAATATCAAATAGAAACATCACTTGTCAATATTACAATAATAATGAATGGATAATAATTGATACAAAATTAAGTGATGATAAGGGGTATACATCCTTTTCAATAAATACTCTAAGCATTAATTTTACGGAGGATTTAGTTGTTAATTTGTCATGGAATGGAGATACTATTAATGGTGTTTCAGAAAATATAACGATTAACGTAATACATCAAGTAAATGAATTGTCTATTAATGTTAAACAAAATATTCCTCAAATTTATAGAAATCAAAAGACTACCTTAACTATTTATCTTGATAACACTGGTGATTCAAGTCTAAGAATTTCAACTATAAATATAGTTTTAAATAATGAATTAAAATATTCTATTGTTGGAGCAGATTACCTGCAACTCGATTCGCTATCTCCTGGTGAAAGCACACATTTAATTATTGATATAGAAATTAAAGATATAAATAAATTAGAAATGAACCTCTCCATTGTAGCACAAAATATTATAAGTAATGAAAATATAACCTTTTCTCACGAATCATCATTCAAAGTTTTTGAACCTCCAATTTATGAGAATTTCATCAAATTCTTCAGCATTTTCATGATATCTCTAATTATCTTACTATGGATTATTTCAATTTTATATTCAAGGAGAACAATGAAAAAAATTGAAGCTCCAATTGAAGAAGCTCCAAAGAAGCCTAGAAAAGCTAGATATGTTAAAGTATCAGAGTTAAAAAAGCCTACTCCTCCTAAAAAGATCATAAAGAAAACAGAAGAGACAAAAGAAATTGCACCCAAGGAAAAAACTGATTTAGACACCCTTCTAGAAGAAAGAGGGTTAGCAGAAAAAAAGAAGAAACAGAAGAAATAAAACTTTTTGAAATTATTCCCTCTATTTTTGTTTAAATAAAAGGAGAAAATAAAGTTATAAATTAGATATTGAAATAAGATTACGCTTAAGAAGGCCAAGACTGGCTTTCCCATCAAGACCAGCTAGCCCAATTAACAATAAATCTTTAGAACCTACTAAAACAGCAAATCCCTTCTGAAGTTCTATAGTAGTAGTTTTAAGAGAACCTTTACCTATATCATTCCCCAAATTATTGGAATCCCTTATGATTGTTGCACATGCCTTCGCAATTTTAGCATGATCCATATCAGTGATCGTTTGGCCTACCAATACTTTACCATTCGCATCAGCAGCAATTAATCCTTCTGTTTCAGGCACGATATCCATTAATTCCGCTAATTTTTGTTCTACAACCTTCTTATCAACCATAATAAAAAATCCCTATAAAATTATTTCAATAGATTTGACTTCTGAAATTGGGAAAGAATTTAAAATTAATAAATATATAGTTTGAAGGAATTTAAATTTATCAAAATATATAAAAAAGGAAAAGTGAAAAAATTACATTTTATAGAATTTATTTCAAAATAATTAAAATGAGATTCTCCTCCAGTGCGACCATGGTTTCACGTGATTCCCCTCCTTCAGTCGTTTCTAACCGTATAAAGTTCAATTTACCCTCTCCTAATGCTTCAACTACTTGTCTTCCCTTTCCAATCAGCGATGTAACATAAGCTGCAACTTCTTCACTGAGTTCTATTTTCATGTTTGAATCAATTGGTAAACCACTAGAATCACAAATAATGACTCCACGAATCCCCTCCCTTTCTTCGAAGCGCCGGATGATAGCCTTCACTTCTGCTCTATTTATGATAGTTTATCACACCTTAAGAAATATATTCTAAATTTTTAATATTATAATAGATTTAATGTTTTTAAAAATTTATATTAAAGTTTTTAGAGTTAGTTATTCAGAATATTTTACTCTTTGAAATGTATAAAAAAAATTAGTGTTTAACTAAAGAAAGTAATTTTTGAACATATTATGTTTTCTCTCTTCTCCTACAGAAATTAGAAATCCTAGGTAATTGTTTTTACAGGATTTACAAGAGATATACTATCATAAAAAATTTATTAATTTTAATATGAACTATTGATTCAGAGGGCTGAGTTGTGAATTTATTCATTTAATCAATTTTATTATAAAATAAAATTTTTGCACACAGAAGTTTTTACTTTAAATAGCAGTGAAAAGAGCAAAAAATTAAGTTCTTTCAATAATATTAGCTTTATCTGCATAAAGGTTAATAAATTCTACATTACTATGGATTTTCTAAATAAAAAAAATTTAAGAAAAGAATAAATTTTTATAATCAATATTTAATAGGAGTTTAATTTTGAGCATTAATAATACCCTTTACACCTTTTCACCTTGATCCTGGTTTAGGCATAGGATTACCGCTTAAGAATTATATACACACACCAACTTTTTTATTATCTAATGTAATCCTTGATGTAGAACCATTTATTGTAAGCTTTTTCGAATTAAATTATCCCTTACATGGTTATTTGCATACTTTTTTACTTGCATTCGTTGCTGGGTTGTTAGTAGGATATATAATGTTTTTACTTGAAAAATTTTTACGTCCAGTCTACGAATTTCTCGTATTAGAGTCGTCAAATAATAATTTAAATTTAAAATCTTTTATATTTGCTGGAAGTTCAGATACAATTCTTCATGTATTGCTGGATTCACCTCTTTATAGTGACATTTTACCTTTTTTTCCATTACAAATAAATCCATTATATTATGCCTCGATCTCCTCTGAAATTTATAGTCTATGTATATTAATGGGATTATTTGGAATATTATACTATGTAATTTTATTTTTCCTCTTTCACTTCAAGAAATTAAAAGAAACTAATGATAATAATAATTATTAAGTAGATTTTCTTCATATTAATCAAATATAAAAGGTTTAAATTTATGATAAAACTTTAAGATTTAAATAATATTATGGAAAAGTCAAAAAAGGTTTATGAAAGTGCATTAATTTTTTCTGTTTTTCTGGTTTTAGTTGGAGTGATAGGGTTAAGGTTCACTTACCTTATCTATCCCTCTTTAATAGCATCTTATGGGGGTGAAGAACATTTTTATTTGGATTATAATAATGACTTTACAGAAAATTTTCCTTTTATCACAGATACAAGGCTTACCTTAAAAATTGAGGCGAATGATACAATACAAATTTATATAGATGAAATTAATGTTTATAATGGAACTAAATATGAAATTATAATAGAACCTAAAAATATTGTTTTAATAAAATTCAAATCCGAGTGTCGAGTTGAAGGAAAATTTACTGCCCGACAAGAAATCCCGTGGGTTATGAAATTTGGATCTTATGGATTACTTTGTATCGGGATTATATCAACTGGATTATCAGTATTATTATTTATTAGGTCAAAAAAAAAATATTGCTTGAATAAACTCATAAATTTATCACATTCATCTTAATATATTCTATTGAAAAAGTGAAAATTTCACTCTTTTAAAGAGAATAAAAAAATTAGTTTCTTTACTAAAGAAAGTATTCTTTAAACATATTATGTTTTCTTTCTTCTCCCACAGAAGTAAGAAATCCCTCGTAAGAATGACCTGAAAAAATAAGAAAATTATCCGTAATGTCGGGATTATACATAATTTTATTCCTAATTGAATCAAATAATTCTTTTGGGTTTCCTCCTCCGAAATCCGATCTCCCGATACTCCTTCGAAAAATTAAGTCACCTGTGAAAATAATACCATCAATTTTTTGCCCCTCATACTCTTTTACATCCTTTGAATAGAAACATAATGAATCAGGGGCATGTCCTGGGGTCTCTAAGACATGTAAAGTGAACTCACCAACTTTAATAGTATCTCCTTCTTTCAATTCTTTATTAGCTCCACTACCAGAAAATCTTCTAGATTTTTTATGAAACATAATTGGAATATCAAAATAATTTGATACGACTCCAGCTGCTCCTACATGATCCCCATGCCCATGCGTAATCAAGATAGCGATTGGCTTTACGTCTAATTGTTCGATTGTTTTGATAATCTTCTCTGGTTCACTGCCAGGATCAATCACTACAACTTCTTTGGTTTCTGATGAACCAAATATGTAGGTATTGGTAATAAAAAATCCAAGAACTAAATGTTTTAATATCAAAAAAAAAATCACTTTTTAGGGAATAGAGGTTTAAATGTAAGAGAGCATTTATTTCTTAATTAAATTGTTAATTTCATTTAATTTATTATAAACTTCTAATCCCTTTTCTGTTAATTTTATGTATTTAACCTTATTAGTATTTTCAACTTCTATCAAGCCCTTTTTAATGAGCTCGTCTTTTACTCGAAAAAATGAATTGTAGTAACTGAATTTATTGAGTTCATTATAGAACGTATGCTTATCAGTCTTGTAGTCTTTCTGATTAATCAACACATGAAAGGTATCCTTGAATCCTTTCTTTTTTAGCAAACCTATTAATTCCTTAAAAATCATATTCTATACCTAATTAAAATGATAATTATGTTATACTTAATTGTAATTGAAAATTAAATGTGCTTAAAAAACCTTTTGATGATATAATATTCAAAAAAATTTTCACAAAGAACCTCATTTCTTTTAATTCGATGTTAAAAATTTCATCTACAAAAGGAATAGCATGAACATTGTTTAAATATAATTTTTATGATTCTAAGTTATCTATCCAAATCGTGTGGCGTGGGAAAATTATGGGTAAAATTTAAATATGAGAAACACAATATGATCAATTAAAAAAAATTAAAAAATCTAAAAAATATTCGGAGGAATGATAAAAAGAGTAAAAAATGTTAAAAAAAGATATAAAGCATATCAGTTCAGATATAATTAAAAGTGTTGAAAAAAGTGATAGGAAAGTCAATAAAATCCCTAATTTAGAATATTCTAAAATTAAAGAAAGAATAGTAGAAAATTTTATTGAGTGTATAACCAAAATAGGGTAAATTGATAATCCATTAAGAGTCTGAACAAATTACTAAATCTTTTTTACCTTTCTATATTTTTTCAATATGCTATTTTATGATGATTATTTTAATAAATTTGATTTGAGAAATGGTACTCGAATCTGATATCATAATTTTAGGACATTTAGCTAAAGATATTATTGAGGTAGATAGAATAAGTTATACCTCATTAGGTGGTGCTGTTTATTACGGTGGAATTGCTGGTTCTCATATGGGATTAAAAATTGTGGTAATCACGCGATTAAAGGAAGAAGATTATTCACTTTTAGAAGTTTTTAAAAAAAATGGAATAACTTATTACGTGCATCCCTCAGAGGAGACATCAGGTTTAAGGAATATTTATTCATCTCAAAATATGGAGTTTAGAGATTATAAACCTCTTGGATTTGCAGGTTTATTTAAAAAAGAAGAGATCCCAGCCTCTCTCAAAACAAAGATATTTGTTATTGGTCCTATTATGGTAGGCGAAATCAATTTAGATTTATTACAATATCTTAAAAAGGAATATCCTAAAATTTTATGCCTAGATGTCCAAGGATTTATAAGATGTAGCGACACTAAAAAAGTGTTTTATTCTCAATTATCGATTAAAGAAAAGAAAGAAATTATTTCAGATATTTATGTGCTAAAGTTAGATCAAAAAGAAGCTGAAATTCTAACAAACCAAGAAAATATTGGAAAGGCAGCAAATAATCTACTTAGATTTGGACCCAAAGAAATTCTTATCACGCATGAGAAAGGTATTAGTGTTTTTACTCGTAACAATTCTTTTTATTTTCCTTGGAGAAATAAGAATACAAATGGTAGAACTGGAAGGGGGGATACTGCATTTATTAGTTATTTGGGTTCTCGCCTAACCAAGAATCCCGAGCAATCCTTAAAATTTGCAGCAGCGCTTACATCACTAAAATTAGAATCTCCTGGACCATTTAATTTACCTTTATATCAAGTTAAAACTTTAATAAAAAGAGAGTATGAGATATAATGAAGATTGGGGGCTTAATTGATATTTCTACTAAAGATATACCACAAAAGTCAGCTATGGTTATCTTTACAGTTGGATGTAATTTTCAATGTGATTATTGTCATAATAAATATTTATTACAACCTAATGTAGGAAGAGACTATGAAATCACTGAATTAATGAAAACAATAAAAACTAACGTGCTTGTAAATGGAATAAGCATAAGTGGAGGGGAACCTACTTTACAACCTGATTTAATGGAATTATGTAAAGAAATTAATCGCATAGGAAAATATATCAGCATTGATACAAATGGTTCGAATCCTGAAGTTATAAAGGAAATAACACCCTATATTGATAGAGTCGCTTTAGATTTGAAAGGTCCAATGAATAAAGAAAAAATGGAAAAAATTACAGGAGTAAGTGTGGATCTTAATAAAATAATCGAAACAATCACATTCTTAAATCAACAGAAAGAGCTTGATTTTGAAATTCGAACCACTTATGTAGGAAAATTATTATCTCCCAATGATTTTGAAGAAATTTTAATCTTTCTTGAAGATAATGGATTTACTGGAAATTTTGTGCTTCAACAATATCAATTTTTAGAGGGGGTAGGAGAACCATTTAAGAAAGTATTTTCAAAACCAGAACATGATTTTCTTCTTAATCTTTTGAAACCATATAAAAATAGAAATTTTCCCTTTCAAATTTATTTAAGGGATGAAATTGTTGGGTATTGCAGCCTTGATGAAATATCAGTTTAAAAAAATAAGAGGTTTTACTGAATTTTTAACTTTGTGTTTTACTCAAAGATTTTATCTCTAGTTTTGAACAGATAATTGTTCCTTTTGGAGAGTCAATCTTATGAATTCTTTCTGTTTGCTTTTTGTATTTCCAGAAGTTTTTAGTTGGTACAAAAGATTTTTCATGAAATTTGTCTGGAAAATTAGGAAAAAACTTTTCTTTAAATTTTGGAATATTACTATTTTATATCCACTTTAAATGCAATTATATAATTGAATCATTAATTATAAATAGTATTTAGCTTTCAAATTAATTTAAATGAATTACTAATTTAGTTGATTATTAATTGGCTACTGACTCTATGTCACCAAGGACTTTAAAATTAAAAAATCAGCTACTCTCCTGCAAATACGAGTTATGTATAGAACGTATGAAATATTTCACAGAAATCTATAAAAAGTATCCTAACGATCCTGAGATAATAAAAAGGGCAAGGGCTATAGCACATACCCTAAGAAATATGTCCATTTTCATTAGAGAAGATGAATTATTAGTTGGAAATGAAACAAGTAAAGATCTTGGTGAAAAAATTAATCTTGATTTATATCGTTATGACGGAACCTTTGATAAACGAAATAGTATTCAAAAATATGGTAAAAGGAAATTACAACCCTTTTTCATGGATGATAATGAGATTGATGAATTGTTTAAGATTATTCCTTTTTGGAAAGGAAAAGCTTTATATAGTGATTTAATCTCACAAAAACTTTTAGATCAAAAGTTAGTTGCTGGATTAAATAGAATAGTAACTGCAGCTCCGAATATTGCAATAGTAAATGGAACTAATGAAGGTCATATATGTGTAGGATATCCAAAACTGCTAAAAAAAGGGTATATAGGAATTATAAAAGAAACAGACTCATACCAGTCAAAATTGAATCAAGATGACAATGATTATCAAGATAAATTTAATTTCTATGAATCTGTAAAAATTTGTTATAATGCAGCTATACAATTTTCGAGGAGATATTCTGAACTTGCATATAAGATGGCTTCAAATGAAAAAAAAGAGAAAAGAAAGAAAGAGCTTGAAGACATTGGAGCCATGATGGAGAAATTTACTAGGGGAACTGTTGAGTCATTCTTTGAAGCAGTTCAACTAATCCATTTTACTCAAAATATTATAAATATAATTTATCAAAGAAGTGTAGTTGCACTTGGTAGATTGGATCAAATTCTATGGCCATATTACAAAAAAGATTTAGAAGAAAAAAAGATTACGAAAGAATTTGCTTTAGAGCTTATTGAAGAACTAAATCTAAAGCTCACTTGGAATGTCACATTACTACCCTCAGATTATACTACAATAGCAAATGCACTTGGACAGAATACGCAGACAATAACTATCTCAGGTATAAATAAAGAGGGGCTTGATGCAACAAATGAACTTTCTTATTTATTTCTAGAAGCTTATAAGAATATTAAAGTATTAACCACTGATCTCTCAATAAGAGTGCAAAAAAATACACCAGCCAAATTCTTAAAAGAAGCAATAAAGGTTTTTCAATTCACATCAGGTATCGCTTTTTATAATGATGATATAATTATTCCTGCTATGAAAAAAGCTGGATATACTATAGAAGATGCTCGTAATTATGCAATAATAGGATGTGTTGAGCCCACAAGTCAAGGGAATACATTTGCAGCAACAGGTCGCATGTTTATAAGCTTACCCGGTGTGCTTGAGCTCACTTTAAATAATGGATATTGCAATTTAACCCAACAGATAAGCGGATTGATAACAGGAGATCCTAGTAAATTTCTAAAATTTGAAGATTTTAGAAAAGCCTTTATTCAACAATTACGCTACAATATCGAAAAGGCTGTAAAAATAGCAGAAATAGGAGATAAGGAAACATTCAATTATTTTCCTCAACCCTTTGTTTCTGCTATGATTGATGGATGTATGGAAAAAGGAAAAGATTATACTGGAGGAGGAGCGATTTACAACTTTTCTTCTATTACAGCTTATGGTTTTGCTACTCTGGTAGATTCATTTTATAATTTGAAGAAGATTGTATATGATGAGAACATGATGCATCTACAAGATTTTGTAGAAATTTTAAATTCTAACTTTCAAGGGCAAGAAGAACTAAGACAACGATTAGTTAATAAATATAACAAATGGGGAAATGATAAAGAAGATATAGATCAGTTCGCTAAAGAGTTATGGGATTTATTTTGTCATGAAGTAGTAAAACATAAATCTATAAGAAGTGGAAGTTATAATCCAGGAGCGTATTCAATGGGAATACATGTTTTAGAAGGAATGTTTACTAAAGCTTCTGCGGATGGTAGAAAAGCTACGCAACCATTATCAAACAGTTTATCCCCTGTAAATAGAGTTGAGAAAAATGGTCTTACAGCTACATTGAATTCGATTGCTAAACTAAATTATGAAAACGCACTCAATGGAGTTGCTGTAAATATTAGAATCCATCCCCAGAATCTTTCAAATAAAGAAAATATTGATAAGTTTTATCACCTTCTCAAGGGTTACTTTAATTCAGGAGGAATGCAATTACAACCTACAGTCGTCTCAACTGAGACATTAAGAAACGCTCAGAAACATCCGGAAAAATATAATGATTTGATAGTAAAAGTTGGGGGTTACAATGCTACATTTGTAGATCTTGGCACCCCTATTCAAAATGATATTATTAATAGGTTAGAATATAATTTTTAAAATATTTTGATTAACAAAATTAAGAATCATAATCAATGGTAATTATTTAGAAGAAAAAAGCAAATTAATCTTCTGTTTTGAAAAGTATTGAATTGCATAAGCAGTATATCCCCCGAAAAAAGCATTAATGATCATCCAGGGTAGACAGAAATATGCTACTCCAAGAAAAGAGCCCGGATCTGTAAATGATCCTGCACCCCATCCAGTTTTATAAAAAAAACCGATTGCAATAATAACAGTAATAAAATAAACAAGACTCATAATAACTCCTGTACAACCTGCAACTAACTTTTCATTAATACTGGTTTTTTCTTTAAGTAATTTATAAGATATATCAGCAGAAAATCCTGTTATTAGCCCAAATATACAATATCCAACTACTCCCCAAATACTATTCAAATATTCTAATTCAAAATACGCTTCTACAAAAAAACCGATAACAGCATAAGGAAGCCAAAGATAAAATCCCATCCCAAATGTTTTACTTCTTAAAATTGCATAAACAACAATCAAACTACTAAAATAAGAAATCATGTATACATAGAACATAGCTAAACCGTAATAAGGCTCCAAAACACCAAATCCCTTTGTATCGGTGCCAGAATAAAAATCCCAGAAAAAGATCGAGAAATTAAGTAATAGCATCAATAAAGTGCTGTATATTAACCAAATCTTAATATTTGCATTTTTGATTTTCATTTTTGATATTTAATTTTTAAGTGCTCATTATTTATACTAAAATTTACTATATTTATTTGATTATTGGAGACCATTTTTTTTTATTATTGTGAATGAATAAATTTGCCTGATTGCTATTTTTGTAAAAAAAATATTGATGATATTCCCTATAGATGTACATTCTGTGGTATGTTATTCTGTAATGCACATCGCTTACCTGAAAACCATAATTGCCCATTTGATTTAAAGAAATCATCTGAATTTGAAGATTTAATTAATAAATGGGATATACTTTATCAAGATGCTCTTGATTTTATGAACAAAGATTTAACAGTTGCCAAGATTTATGAATACTTCACTACAAAACAATTGAATGATGAAGAAGCAATAGAATTATTAACATATATCTTAGAAAATAGTGATGACACTGAAATTCGAAGAATAAGTATTTTGGCGTTCAAAGTATTGGAGCTGAAGAAAGATAAAGCCTTTACTACCCTTGAGAACTGTATTCTTACAGAAGAAGATATAACTGTGAAAAAAACAGCTATAGAGGTAATTCAATATATTTTTCCAAAAAAAAGTAAAGATCTTATAAGATGGGTTAATACCCATAATAAGAATTTTCTTGATTAAATAAGAGAAAATCTTTAAAAAGTGAGTTTTAATGAGTATATCATACGAATTAGAATCTATCACTCCTTTAACAGTAGCTAATACTACTGGTGAAGGTCGTGGTAATGCGGGTGGTCTTTCTTTACGTAATTTTTGTGTTGCTATTGACAGTACGATGTATGTGAAAACGGGAGAATTGCTTAGAAAGAATTTAGAAAGTCATTTTGATGTTCCAGTTAAATATCTAGTTGTTACTCATTATCATGGAGACCACATATTTGGCTTCAAACCCTTTAAAGATGTCTGTATCCTAAGCAGTGAATTGACATCAAAGCTGATGCTGAATAAGGAAACTAAATCTCGTTATCAAGGCTTTATTAAAGAATTAGCAAAAGAAGGGCCAATTGGTGAAGATATTGAATATATCGTTCCCACACTTCTGTTTACAGATAAATTAATTATTCAAGATGATGATTTATACATTGAGATTTTCCATACAGGTGGACATACTGCCGGTAGTTCTTTTGTCAATTTCCCTCATGAAAAAGTTGTTTTCGCAGGAGATCTAATTTTTGAAAATACATTTCCTTATGCAGGTGATCCTACTTGTAGCCCTGAACTTATAATTAAGGCATTGGAGAAAATGCAGGACATCAAGGCAGATATCTATATTCCAGGACACGGCCCGATTTTAAAAGGACCTAGTGCACTAGATAGACACATTAAATTCTATAAAGATCTCAGGAATATTATAAAGGATGCTATAAAAGACAACCTTAAACCAGCAGACATTTCTGTTCCAGATGTTTTTGGAGAACCTGAAGTCGGACGCAAAAATATGACCGTAAATACGTGGTTAAATTTTTATAAAAGCAAATAAGCACGAAAAAATCAACTTTCTATATTTTTTATTTTTTCATTTAATTCTTTAATTATATTCAATTAAAATGAAAAGACAGAACTTTATATGAATATTATTAATTATTAATTTAAAAATTCTAATCATAAATTTCTTTAATAAATTTTCTAAAAGAAATAAGCTAAAAAGAGATGTGTCTATCTTTTCTCCTTTATTAATTGAAAATTAATTTTCAGGTATTGCGAATTCAAATTCCTTATCATAATCAATATGCCTTAAACTAGTAAAAAAATAGGATAATATTCCAATAATAATTCCAATAATGGCACAATATAAATATAGATTGGTTAATCCGAATAATATACTTAGTGGTCCTGATATAATTGCACCTAAAGGTGATATCACCATCGAAAGCGTAATAATTATAGAAGAAACTCTTCCAAACTTGTCTTTTGGAATTACAGTTTGAAATATGGTCTGAGCAATTGAATTTATGATAGGTAAAACAACTCCAAGCATAAATGCTCCAATACTTATAATAATAAATGAACCATTTGGAGCCAATGCATATATTAAATAGCCAAGATTCACTATCATTAAACCAGTGAATATTACGCTAATTTTATTTTTCCAACTCTTTTTAATGGAAGTAATTACAGCGCCTAAAAGTGAAGAAGCAGGTATAATCATTTCCATTAAGCCCAAGATAAACACAGTCCCACCATGTTTATTCAGAATATAAAAAGGCATCAATACAAATAAGGGTTGAAGAAAAAAGTTGACCAACATGGCTATGACCAAAAGCACTAAAAGTCCTGGAATTACTCTGAGTGTCTTAAAACCTAATTTAAAATCCTTTAAGAAAGAATTTTTCTCTGGGGCTTCCGTAAGCTCAGTAACAATAGGAATTTTAATCAGTAGCAAGGGCACTAAGGCAATAAGAAATGTGATTACATCTACCCAAAGAATATATTGAATGTGAAAAAATATTAAGAGAGTTGCTCCAACAGGTGCACCTATTATTTGAATAAGCCCCGAAAATAGGAAATCAAGCCCATTCATTCTACTTAATTTATCTTTCGGAACCATTGTAGGTACTATTGCCATTACTGCAGGGGAATGAAATGCTTGACAGGAACTTCGAAGAGAGATAAATAAAAAGATAATTATTATATTGATCAAATTGAGAGCAAAACACCCAATTAGAATAATTGTTAAAAATGCCTGCGTGGAATCAACGATTATTATAATTTTCTTACGATTATACCTATCCGTAAATACTCCTGCAATTGGGGCTATAATTAGTGTCGGAAACATGAAAAAGAAATTTGCTAGTGATAACATTAAAAGACTACCCGTTTCAAGGGTAATCCATACAATTATGACAAACTGGACAATTAACGAACCTAATATTGAAACTAACTGCCCTGACCAGAAAAATAAATAACTCCGAAAAGTATTTTTTTCTACTAACTCTTCCACTTTTAATCCATCTTTTTAACTTCTTTAATCTGTTGAATTTTGTTTTACCTCTTCAATATATTTATCATAATCTACATGTCGAATTCCAGTAAATAGGTAAAGCGAAACTGTGATGATAATAATCGCTAAAGCACTAAAAAAGAATAAATTATGAATTCCAATTAATTCAGCTATAGGTCCTGCTAAGATCGTAGCAAGAGGAGTAATGACCATAGAAAGAGTGTTATCAATCGATGTTACCCTCCCTAACTTATTGTGGGGTACAGTAGTTTGCAAAATTGTCTGATATATAGTATTTATGATTGGTAATACAAATCCCATTATCATTAATACAATCCCAATATAAAAGAAGAATCCAATAGGAGCATACGCTAAAAATGCATACCCCACTCCTGCAATCCCAATCCCGATAAATGAGACTACAATTTTATGTTTCCATTCTCTTTTTATAGAAGTAAAGAATGCTCCAACCATTACACCTGCTTGTAGAAATATTACAACTAATGCATACTCAATTACGCCCCCACCATGTATAGTATATATAAAATATGGTAATAAAGTCCCTAATGGTTGTATGAAAAAATTTACAAGCATCCCCATAAAAAGAAGAATTATCAAACCAGGGATTGCCTTTAAAATAACTATCCCTTCTTTGAAATCTTTTATGAAATAACTTTTTTCTTTTACCTTCTTTTCTTCTCTTATTACTGGTATACTAATTAAGAGTAAAGGAATAAGTGCGATGAAAAATGTAATTACATCAACCCATAAAATTTCTCCAATAGTAAAGAACTGTAGTAGTAAAGCTCCTATTCCTGGACCAAGTAATTGTACTAATCCAATAAATAAATAGGTTATACCATTTATTCTACTTAGTTTATCTTTCGGAACCATTGAAGGGACAATCGCAGCTACTGTCGGTTGATGGAATGCTTGAAATATACTTCTTATTCCGATAAACATGAAGATTATCCAAATATTTACTGCATCGAATATAAAAAATAAAATAAGAATAAAAGTGGTAAATGCTTGCAATGAGTCCGCTGTCAGAATAATACTTTTACGTTTCCACTTATCTGATAACACTCCTGCGATTGGCATAAATAATATTATTGGTAAAAAATAAAAAAATTGACCTAAAGACAGAAATGTGGGACTCTCCGTCTCTATTTCTATCCACCATACCAATATAAAATGAACGACCATCGATCCTAATAAAGAAAATAACTGCCCGCCCCAAAAAAACAAATAGTTTCTAAAACTTTTTCGTGTTGGCTCTACATCCAATTTATATCCCTTTGGCTCTACATCCATTTTATATCCCTTAATCTCTAAAACTTTAAATGAAATTAGAAAAGATTTGATAATAATTGGTTTTTATGCATTCTTTTCAGTCTACATTAATTTTATTAATTTTGTCAGTTATAGCCGCAAGCTCAAACTTATCATCATAATTTATACGGCGGATTCTCGTAAAACGCCAAGTCAAAAATGTAATTATCACACCTATAAACGCACTATAAATAAACAAATTTTGCACTCCCATAAGTTCAGCTAAAGGTCCAGATATTAGTGTTCCAATTGGAAATATTGCCATTGATAATGATTGATCAACAGAGGTCACCCTCCCCATTTTATCAGGCGGAACTACTGTTTGGATAATTGTCATGTAAATAGTATTAACTATAGGCAACATCATTCCAGTGATAATTGTTACCCCCGCCATTAATAAAAAGAATCCCGTTGGCGCAAATCCTAAAACTGATAATGTACCCATTACAATTATTAATCCTGAAAAATAGACCAGAATTTTATGTTTCCAAGTTTTTTTCAATGTAGTTATTACCCCTCCGAGTATCATACCTATATTTATTCCTACCATAATAAGGGCTAAATCTGAAGCAGTTCCCCCATGTGTAACATTTACAAAGTAAGGAAGCAATACATTAACTGGTGTAACTAAAAAATTAAGCAACATAGACAAAAGTATAAGTGTAATTAATCCTGGTATCAATTTGATTGTAAACATTCCCTCCTTGAATTCTTTCCTAAATGACAATTTTTCCACTAACTCTGTCTCAGATATGTTTCTTACAATTGGAATTTTAATTAATAACAATGGGATTATCCCAATAATGAAAGTGAGTACATCCACCCAAAGAATTAATTTAATCGGAAAGAATGCAAACAAGACCGCACCTATTACAGGTCCTATCAATTGGATTAAACTTGTAAATAAGTAACTAATCCCATTTATCCTACTTAGCTTATCTTTAGGCACCATTGATGGCATGACTGCTGATACCGTGGGTTGGTGAAACGCTTGACATATGCCTCTTAAACTATTTATCATGATAATAACTAAAGGATTAGCATTATTTGAATAAAATTGCACTATAATCCAAACTGTAACTAATGCCTGTAAAGAATCTGCAGTAAAAATTATAGTCTTTCGATTCAATCTGTCTGTAAGCACTCCAGCAAATGGCATAATAAATACCATCGGAAAAAAATATAAAAACGTGCCTAATGATAGATAAAGCGCACTTCCCGTAACTACTGTTACCCACCAGGTAATAACAAATTGAACTATTAATGATCCCATTAATGAAAATAACTGCCCTGACCAAAAAAATAGATATCTTCTAAATGTGCTTTGGTTTGCTAACTCTTCCATTTTCAATCCCCTAATCTCCTAATTTCATATTCCTTCCTGTTTTTTAAACTATTCTTTTTTTATAATACGTTAAGATTGGTCTATCTTCCATTTACCTTCTTCATAAAAAACTTTACCATCTGCAATTAGTTTGGATCCTGATACTTTCATGTCTTTTAAAATATCCCAGTGAATTGATGAAATATTCTCAGAACCACATTCTTCAAAACCAGTGCCAAGAGCACAATGTATTGTACCTCCTATTTTTTCATCAAAAAGCATGTTTTT
>JBHLOC010000012.1:0-102315 GCA_048940925.1 Promethearchaeota archaeon
TTACTCGAAGATGTAGTAGATGCGTCAATTGTTCCGAGTCGTATACTCTTTCGGTATTTAGGTATGATCGTGAGGGAAGTTCTTCCGAGTTTAGGTTTAGGTTATCAGGCAATTTCAGCTGAGCAACTTGTATTTCTTTTTGGAAACAGATTAGGATTACCAGAAGAATTAAAAATTAAAGCTATAAATCTTCTTGAAAAAACATCTAAAACAAGTGTATCATTAATTGGAAAAGATCCTAAGGGATTAGCTGCTGCAGTGCTTTATTTAGTTGCTAAAAACACTGAATTTAAGAAAACCCAATTTGAAGTGGCAAAAGCATCGAAAGTAACTGAAGTGACAATTCGAAGTAGGATTAAAGATTTTAAAGATCTTCTTGATAATTCAACAAAAAGACTGTAATGTTAATGAAAAAAAAGCTAAATTTTAGTTTCTTAGTTTTCTTAAATCTTTTTTCTGATATTAATTCTTTATTTTGTTGAACATGCTTTATTTAACGGTTCTCTCAATATGTATTCATTCTACCTTAGTATATGAGCTAGAGATTTATTCACTTTAACTTATTTTTTTAGAAATATAATTGAGACCTTGTAGAGCCCTACTTTTAAGGTAAGATTGCTAAGAGGGATATTATATATATTAGTAAGAATTAATAAAGTATTAAAAAACTCTATACAAAAATTCACACATTTTTATGGTGTAATATATGAAAAAAGTAGATAAAAAGACTACAATAAAGTTGTCAGCTGTTATAATACTTACAGTAATAGTCTTTACTATCTTTTCGATTCCATTGATAAGCCTTATAGCACCCTTAGGAAATATAATCCTTCCTGGAGGTGGCATATGGCGTGTTCCAGGAGAGGTTCCTCAAAATGAAAAATTGTATATCCCTGGACTGGATGATTCAGTCACTATTTATAGAGACGAATGGGGCATTCCCCATATTTATGCGTCTACTGAAGAGGATTTGACATTTGCTCTTGGATATGTTCATGCTCAAGATAGATTATTTCAAATGGATTTAGCTCGTCGGAATGTGAGAGGAAAACTTTCTGAAGTATTAGGTCCTATAGCATTAGAAGAAGATAAATTTAATCTTGCTATGGGAATGGAGTATTGGGCTAATAAAACGCTCCAACACGCAATTCAGTCACAAGAAGAAGGTGATATTAATTTTATGGATTCTCTGTATACTTACGCTGATGGTGTCAATTATTATATCAGCACTCACGAAGATGAACTCCCTATCGAATATGCGATATTGGGATTTAAACCAACTAAGTGGACTCCATTAGACACCTTTTGCTTTTCAAAATATATGAGTAAAATGCTTACTTGGCAATATAATGATTTATATAACTTACAAGCATTAGAAACCTTGGGAGAAGCAAAATTTACTGAATTGTTTAGATCATATTCTACATACGGGCAAATTCCAATATGTCCTAATTATGGGAGTTATAATGATAGCTCAGCACTAAGTTATAACGGAGGCCCTTTACACATTAGTTCTAAGTTGACTAATACCATCTCTTCGTTTTTGAGTGATGTTGAGAATATTCCTTTAGAGAAAAATTTAATAGAAGCACGTGAGCATGATTTAATTGGTTCTAACAATTGGGTGGTAGATGGTAATAAAAGTAGTACGGGAAAACCTATTTTATGTAACGATATGCATTTAGCTTGGAATATGCCAGGAATTTGGTATGAAGTGCATTTGGTTGCTGAAAAAACTGACTATAACGTATATGGTTTCACTCTTGCGGGAGTACCAATTCCTATTGTTGCAAATAATGAATATTTAGCATGGGGATTTACCAATGTTGGATATGATGTGATGGATTGGTATTTCTACGATGAGGTAGATTCTGACCATTACATATATAACCAGAAAACCACTGAGTATACCACTAGAACCTATAATATAAAGGTAAAGGATCAGGGATCTGAAAAGTTTACAGTCAAAGAAACTGTTCATGGGCCTGTTCTCAATGACTTTTTAGGTGACAGAATTCCAGATTCCTTAGATTCAGAAAAAATAGTACTTGCACCTAAATGGACTGCAAATAATATAACTACTGAGTTTAGAGCGATTTATGGTTATTGTCATGCAAAAAATAGGGCAGAATTTAATGAAGCTTCCCCCTATTTTCAAAATCCCGCCCAGAATCACGTATATGCTGATATCTATGGAAATATCGCAATAAGACCCACTGGGTTAGTTCCTATCAGAGATGATTCTATGAATCCCAGTTGGAATTTTGGAAATGGTTCACTTCCTTATAATGGCTCTAATGGTGAGGGTGAATGGATAGGATATGTCCCTTTTGAAGAATTGCCTAACACTATAAATCCATCCCAACATTACTTAGCATCGGCAAACCAAATAGTCGTTGGACCTCAATATAAGAATTATACCCTACAAAACAGTTGGGCTACGGGATATAGAGCCAGAAGAATAAATGAATTACTTAATAATTCTGCAGATGGTACTGTAGGGGTAGAAAAAATGAAAGAGATACAGCTTGATGTCAAATCTACTGCGGCTAGAGCATTCGTTCCCTATTTAATTGATGCTATAGAAATGCTTCCTTCTGATGAAAAAGATGCTGTAATTGTCAATATAGAAACGCAATTAAAAAATTGGAATTTCGATATGGACAAAGATTTAGCTGCACCTACAATTTATCGTAAATGGCGAGATTATTATCGCGATTATACGTTCAATGATGACTTTGAAGCTGCGGGAACTTCGAGTCGACCATCGCTTAATGTATTAGAAAAATTGACACGAGATGATCCTAATTCGAAATGGTTTGATGATATTGAAACTTCTACAATTGAAAATAGAACAGATATTATTATTAAAGCTCTAAATTCTGCGATTGAATTCTTATTAGATTTTTATGGTACGGATGATGTATCTACATGGAGATGGGGAGACATACATAAACTTTTGTTTCCTTCTTTAGTTCCTGGATTTGATAGCCTTACAATTGGTCCATTTGATGGTGATGGTTCAGGTTATACGGTTAATCCTGCGGGGGCAAATATAGAGGATGGAGTAGGTTATGCTCTAGGCGGCGCTTCTGAACGTATGATCATTGACTTTAGTAATTTAGAAAATTCATTAAGTGTAATCCCTTCTGGAGAAAGAGCGATAGCTAATTCTAAGCATTATTCAGATCAGGTGGAAAATTTATTTCTTAAAGGGAAATATCACCGACGATATTTCTATGGAGATATAGATGATTATCCACTGGATCACATTGAATCGACGATTAAATTTGCGAAAGGAACAACTCTAGTAGTACCACAGTATCTACCAGCTGTATTGATTCTTGTATTTTTAGTGGGTATTCTCAGCGTAATCGTAGGACTAAAGAAAAAGGATCTAATTCTCTCAAAATATAGGGACTTAAAGCGGAAGGTAAGAGGTGAATAAAATGAAAATATTTGATAAGTTAAAAATGAGTTTAGAAACGAGATATTTTATAATTTCATTTCTCCTTGCCTCAAGTATTACGTACCTTCTTCTTTTTACTGAAGTATGGCAATTGGTCATTATTTCTGGAATCGTAGCGGGATTATTTAATAAAACAATGAGACGAGGTATATTTAGCGGCGCTTTGGCAGTATTTATGGTATGGATTATATTCATGATATATCAAATGATTTCTAATAATGCATACACAAATTTAGATCAATTTGCTGGTCTTATTTTCGGAGGATCTGGGTATGGTGTGGTTATCCTTATCATAGTTATTTTATTAGGCGTATTATTCGGTGCCCTAGGCGGAGCTATTGGAAGTGGGGTTGCTATATTAGTGCGAGCTAGATATGAAAAATCCCCATCACCCAACGCTTCTATTGCCGAGGAAAATATTAATCATTAATTTTCTTTTCTTTTTATACTGTTTTTTTGCTCTTATTTTTCAAAAATGTTAAATTTGCATTCTATTTTCCTTTTAAATCAAAATTAAAAGATAATATCTTTATACTAAATTATTAAATGTAGGTGTAATAAATAAAAAAAAGAAAAATTCTGGATTTTAACTATTTCTTGAACTTATTAAAAGCTCGAACTCCTATAATAAAGATTATAGCCGAATATAAAGTTATTAATCCCAGATTTATTAACGTCTCTGGATTACTCAAAGGAAGACCATTTAAAAGTATATTTTGGAGCGCAACAACAGCGAATCTTGTAGGAAGCCAAGCGGCTATAGCTTTCATTGTATCACCAAACAATTCAATAGGAACAAAAATTCCACTCACCATTGCCAAAGGTATTATTATAATCCATACTCCTCCTCCTGCTGAATCCGGACTTTTAAAAACAGGGGCAAGTGCAAATGCTATCGCTAATAACAAGAAAGAAAACAGTAATATTGTTATAATTATTCCAAAAATTCCATCAATAAGCGAATACATGATGGGATCCCAGCCAAATATCCCCAGAATTAATGCTCCAATACCAAATTGCATAAAAATAAGGATAATATTGGAGATGATGCTTGAAAGAATAATTTCCCAATTTCTCACTTCTGTTGAGGCGAGGCGTTTATATATGCCTTCTTTTTTTTCATCTGTTAGAATCACCAGAGCAAACGATAGAATTGTCATTGGACCATACAGAAGATAACCTGGTGCTGAAAATGTTATATTATTCACAACTTTACCAACAATACTTTTCTTTTCGTGTGGTAGACTAATTTCTAATGGATTATTGTTAATAACACTTGAGAATACTTGAACTAATACATTTTCAATAGTTGCTTGTACTGCAGGAGATACGGTTTGGAGAAAATAGATCTCATAGTTTACCGAAGAGAATGGGATTGAATCTGGAATCATATAATTAAACATTTCAGGTATGCTAATATTTGAAATTGCACTTAATGTATGGAAATAATTGTTTGCTAATGATTGAAGTACACCCGTTATATAATAATTCTTTGAGAGTGAAGTCCCATTACGGTATAAATAACTCATATTTACATTCCATGAATTATCTAATCCTTTCAAGAAATTTTGATTTATAATGACCATTCCATCATAACTGTAATTGTTGAATTTAGCTAAAATTGTATTTCCTGTAATAGAGTCTGGAATAAAAGTAAATTTAAACATTGAATAGGTAGTAGATACTAAAGAAATATAGAAATTGACTATCGAGTAACTTATTGAGGTTGAAGTATCATTATTCCAAAAAGCTATATTTACCATTGAACTATTTTCTATGTAAGCTTCAAAACCATTGGGAAAATAAACATAGGAAGTGATTTTCCCATCTAATGCTGCTTGCTCAGCTTCTTCTATAGTGGTATAGTTAATTAGGTTGAATCCATCAATTTCATCAGTGATATTAAAAATAAAATTTAAGCTAAATTGTGGATGAATAGCATAATTTGCGGTTGTGGTATCATTATCTACCCACCCTATATTATATTTAGTGGTAGTATCCCCGAATTCTATTCCCCCAAAAATTAAACCTATTAAAGCATAATATACAACTGGAATTAAAATTAAAAATCCCATCGTTTTTGGACTCCTAATAAACCTTAAAAGATTTTTTTTAATAAGAGTTATTAATCTTGACATGTTTTATTTCCTCCTTTTACTCTCTTAAAGATCTTCCTGTTAATGCTAAAAATACATTCTCTAAACTATTCCTTTGAACTCCCACATCTACAACTTGTAAATCATTTTGAGTAAAATTTTTGATAATCTTTCCCATTTTTCCTACTCCATCCATAGCACTTATTCTTGTCTCCATTTCCTCCTCAAGATAAAACACATCTATAATATAATCAGTCTTTTTTAATTCATCAATACTTTGTAGCAGTTTTTCTTTTTCACCTTCAATTTTAAGAGATAATAAATCTCCCTTCCCTATCGTTTCTTTTAAATGTTCGGGAGTACCTTCAGCAATGATTTTCCCATGATCTATAATAGCTAAACGATCAGAAAGGATATCTGCCTCATCCATGTAATGAGTAGTAAGAAATATAGTTTTATCACGTTTTTTCAAATCAAATATATAATCCCAAATCAGTCTTCTTGTCTGAGGATCTAATCCCGCAGTGGGTTCATCAAGGAAAAGAATGTCCGGATCATGAACTAACCCAATTATTAAATTTAATCTTTTTTGCATACCACCACTTAGCTTTTCTGCTTTTGTTTTACGTTTTTCTTCTAATCCTACTTTTTCAATCAAATCATTTGCTCTTTGTTTGAGAATAGAGGTATCAATAGTGTACATTTTTCCAAAAAACATGACATTCTCATATACCGTAAGCTCATGATAAAATATATTTTCCTGTGGAGAAATACCAATTTGCTTTTTCACTTGTGTTGCCTCTTCAACTACGTCAAAATTCTTTACATGTGCCGATCCACTTGTTGGTTTTAGATAACAAGCAAGCACGTTTATAGTAGTCGTTTTTCCCGCCCCATTTGGTCCTAAAAAACCAAAACACTCTCCTCTTCTTATTTTAAACGATATTCCGTCAACTGCTTTAACGTCTTCGAAGTATTTTTTTAAATCCTTTACTTCTATTACCACATCATTTTGGTTTTTATTTTTTACTCTGATTGATTCCATTTGCATTACCTGATTTTTTAGTAAACTTTTATTATCTATGACAAAAAAGTCTTTTTGATTATAATTTTTTTCTCTATATTATATCAATTTTGACATAGAATAAATATTAATATTCTTTTGACAGTGCAGATTCTGTCTAAGAATTACTACACATTTTTCTTTTATTAAATTTAAAAAATTAAAATCAAAAGTAATTATCAAAAAATATTGGACTATTGAATTTTAAAATAAAATTCGGTACCTGAGGTACCAATTTGTACTTTATAGTGCGAGAGACGAGAGATAAAGTCATTTCTGAAGCTTTCTTAATTTAAAAAAAAGTAAAAAAGAGATTACTGGATTCGACCTTTCAAATCTTTTGGTGAGAAAGGTCCTGGTTCAGAAATTATTTCTCGTGCCTCATCATCTTTTTCCCAGACATTCCATAGCAGAACTCCTTGAACCTTTCCCTCTTTTAAGTAATATAACACACCTTCTTCTGATGGACTTGTCCAATCTTCCACAATTTCCAATTTGGGGTCTAATTCGCCAACTGCCTCATAGCCAAGCTCAAATAAATCAGAATAGAATAATGATAAGTGATCAAAAGCTTCTTGATTTCCTGTCATATTTTGACCAGCAATCTCCCCCGTCATGAAGGCGTTATCTTCATGTTCTACACGTATTTGCTTACCAAGTGCGGGACTATGATACATAGCAACATCACCGGCTGCATATATATCGGGATCATTTGTCTGGAGGTATTGGTTTACTACAATTCCATCTTCAACTTCTAAATTAGCCTCTTCTGCAAGTTCTATATTAGGTTTAATTCCTAGCCCAGCTATAACTGTATCAAACTTAAGTGTTTTTCCACTCTTTGTTTCAACCAAAAAACCTTTATCCTGTCTTTTAACATTAAGTACTAACTCATTTGTTAGAACTTTTACATCATTCTCCCGAAAGTAATTATTTAGGTATTTACTTAAGGTCTGTGGAAAAATTAGACCACAAATTCCACTCTCAGGAAAAATCATAGTAACCTCTGCATCTGGTTTGTACATCTTTATAGCTGCAGCTATTTCTGATCCAATAAAACCACCACCGATAACTCCGAATGTTTTGCTTTTATCAACTAAATCTTTTAATTTTTTATAGTCAGAGAGAGTGCGGTAATATATTATTCCTTTCTCTTCAACATTAGGGAGGGTCTTAGGGGTTCCACCTGTGGCAATCAGGAGCTTTGAATAAGTATATTCATTTCCTTGATTGTCTATCACTTTTTTATTAGACCTATCAATTTTAATCACCATTTTTCCAAAATGCATTGTAAGATCGGCTTCGCTAGTCTCTAAATCAATATCTTCAAGTTCTTCTTCCTCAGTCCATAAAGTTTTAGAAAGAGGAGGGCGTGCATAAGGAGGATCATTTTCATTACTAATCAGTCCAATAGTCCCTTCAGGATCGTTTTCCCGAATGCTATGAGCTGCTGCATCAGCAGTCATTCCTCCTCCAATGATAAAATATTTATAATTATATTTGGCCATATTATTTGATAACAACTCCTATATAGTTTTTAATGACATATAATTTCATCGAGTTAAAACATTTTAATTAAATTAGCCTTAATTTTGAAGTGTATAGTTAAATTTATTTATCTATAGATTATAAAATATTAACGATTATTATTGTTTTAGATGGATAAAATAACTAATTTTTCATATTTATAAATAAAAACTAAAAAAAAAAATTGAGCAATATCATACAAATTACACGCTAGTTCATTTGAAAAGTTAGAAAAAATCTTATTAAATATAAGGCAAAGATTTTTCTCTTTGTATTTTTCATGTAATAATGGGATAAGAAATTATTCAATTAGTTTCTTATTTATAAGATTATCAACAACATTATTAACAGGGGAGTTAATAAAATTTATAATTACCAAAAAAGGCCAACATCCCTCAATGAGTGTCCCGAGGTGGAACACTGCTGTGAGGATCCATGTTTTAAATATGAGGATGGAAATAAGGTCTGTATAAATTGTGGAACTATTTTAGGACAAATTTATGTAGAAGATGAACGAAGAGCCTATTCTAAAGAAGAAGTTAATAGTAGAAGACAAACTGAACCTTCATGGAGAGACTTTGGTCCAAGAACTATTCTTCCAAGTAATAAAGTTGATTCAAAAGGAAATGTAATAAATGCTAAGAAAGGTTTAATGTTTTCAAGACTCTCAAAAATTCAAAGATCTCTTGTAAATTCATTAGAGAGGAATCTTTGGGAAGCCAAACCGAAATTAAAATTGTATGCGTCAAAGCTTAATATTCCTGAATATATTGTTGAAACGGCTTGGAGAATATATATAGAAGTAGCTAAGAAAAAACTGACAATGGGCAGATCAATTGAGGGATTCATCGCAGCTTCAATATATGCTGCAATTAGAATTCATGAATTTCCAAAATTACTCGATGACGTATATGATGCATCATTGGTACCTAGTCGCACAATTTTTAGGTCTTTGGGAATGATTGTGAAGGATATTCTTCCTGTTTTAAGTTTAGATTACCATCCAATTTCAGCTGAGCAGCTTGTCTTTCTTTTTGGCAATAGGTTAGATTTACCAGAAGATATCAAAATTAAGGCATTAAAAGTACTTAATAATACCTCTAAAAAAGGGCTTTCCTTTATTGGAAAAGATCCTAAAGGTTTAGCTGCTGCTGTGCTATACTTGGTTGCTCATAGCACTGAATTTAAGAAAACACAGGTTGAAGTAGCTCAAGCTGCAAAAATAACTGAAGTGACTTTAAGAAGTAGGGTAAAAGATATCAAAATTCTTTTAAATTAAATCAAAATATAACACAATTAATAGATTATAAATAAAAATCCTTAATTTGAGATAGCAAATAGCGATTCCTTCAAAGGATTTTATAAAATTTAGTAAATACAAATAATTGCCCTAATTTTTTTTATAAATGAATAATACCACCGTTTATATGATACGAGTAAATGAGATTAGATTCCATCTTATCGATCTATGTTTTTATTAAGTTGGAATTTCTTAAAAACTATAAAAATTAATTTATTGATTTATTAAAATCTTAACTCTTATTTTTTTATGTGATCTGTAAGCGTTAGAATGTTTTTCTTAAAAAATTTGAATATAATTGCATAATAGATTATCCATATTTATACAATCGCTCTAAATCTTCTTGTAAAAGATTAATTTCTGCTGCCTTTGCATTATCTTCAACATGAACTTTATTGAATGCTTTAGGAATAGTAATTACATTATCATGATTTATAAGCCATGCAATCGCAATTTGTTGTATCGTACAGTTATATTTGATTGCGAGTTCTTCTAATACTTCTTTTATTTTACCTTGTATTTTAGTATAACCTTTATGTGCGAGTGGACTATAGGCTGTTACAGTGATTCCATTTTTTTGATAATAAGAAAGAGATTTATGAATGTATCTTTGATTAGTTATATTTATGTGAAGTTGATTATTAACTAACTCTTCCTTTTTGAGAGATTCCTGGGCCTTTTTAAATTGTTTCAATGAGAAGTTACTAACTCCAATATACCTAGTCTTTCCATCATCAACTAAAGTCTCAAGAACATTCATTTCCTTTCTAATCGATATAAATTTTGAAGGCCAATGGATTAAATAAAGATCTAAATAATCAATTCCTAATCGTTTTAAACTCTTATTAGCTGCTTTTTTCATAGATTTCTTTCTAAAATGAATAGGAAATAATTTGGAAGTAATAAATAAATTATCACGAGTATATTCCCTAATAAGTTCTCCTAATACTTTCTCTGCTTTACCCATCCCATAAAGCTCTGCAGTATCAATATGGGTCATTCCTAATTCAATACCCTTTCTCAATGCAGATTTAATATTTTCATAATAGTCTTTACCTTTAAAGAAACCTTTTAACCGTGATGTACCCCAAAGACCTTGTCCTAATACAGGAATTTTTTCTCCTGTTTTTCCTAATTCTACATATCTCATATTAATTATTTATATAAATTTAGGATTTTATTTCTTTATTTAAAAAGTTATAAAACCTTTTAAAGAAAAAGTTATTTTTATTTACACTTCTTGTAAAATCCTTTATGATTTATTAATTATGAATTGATTCTTTAAGAAAAATATTAAGTAATTATTCTGCTCTGTTGTCGTCATTAATATCAGTAAAATTACTTAATTCACTTCTGTTGTGAAAAAAGCAACAACTCTGGGAAATATCATAATCATTTTCAGAAATCCCAAAATTTTTTTTTTCCAACTGTTTAGATATTTTATGAATCGTTTCATCAGTTTAAGCAGAGAAAACGAGATTAATAAAACTTTTACTTATAGTCTAATAAAATTATACTTATTTCTTTTATCAAAAGTATCTTTTAAACAAAATTTTTTTTTTGAACCAAACATTCCCATGTTGCCATATTAATCTTCGTTTTATGTTTTAGAATCAATATTTCTTTATATCTAGGTTAAAAAAGTGATTAATATATGACATTTAAAAATTTACATAAAGCCATTTTAATAGTCTCTGGTTAAATTCAAATAAGTTTTCCATATTTGACAAATGTCCTGCAGAAGGGATAATTTCTAAAACGGCTTTGGAAGTGATATTTTTCATCTGTATTGCTATTTCTTGGGGTGTTATAATATCATTCTTCCCAACTATTATCAAGCTATTTATTTTTAAATTTTTTAATACAATAGAAGTATCATTTCGACCAGTCATTCCATTTAATGCATGAATAACACCTAAAGCTTTTTGTTTTTTCATTAAATTTAGAATTTGTTTTGCAATTTCTGGTTTTTCATGTTTAGTACTCTGAGAAATAATGCGTAAATAGAGATTATCTATGAAGAATTTTACCTTATCATCTTTTTCATACATTTGCTGTATGTTAATTATTGATCTTTTATTTTCTGAATATGATTCAAGTGATTTTCCTAAAATTTTTATTGTGTTTAGCCTATTCTGCTTTTGTTCTTCCGTATCAGCATATGGTTTTGTATCAATTAAAAGTACTCCTTCTATATTATTTGGATTGTTTTTAAGATATTCAAGTGCAATGTATCCTCCCATAGAACAGCCTCCAATGATAAATTTCTTGATTTTAAAATAATTAATTATTTCAGTTATAGAATTGACATAAGGTAAAAGATCTACAGGTTTTGAATTAAATACTTTGCTATCTCCGAATCCAGGCATATCTAATAAGAAAATTCTTATTTTTCCTTTTTCTGAAGAGATTTTATCTAGAGCTCTCATAAAATCTTTATCTTCAAAGTTCTTTACATACATCTCAGAATCAAAAGGAAAGGCGTGTATCAAAATGATATCATAAGCATTTTTAAGATTTTTTTGAGATTCTAAAGGGAATGTAATTTGTTTTCCAGATATTTTTAAACCTGAATTTATTTTAACTTTAAATTTTTTCATTCTTCAATCTCGTTTTCAATTTTATATCTCTATTTTCTATGTTGAATGATTAGGAATTCTATTTCCGTTGTAAATAGATAATTTAATTATCCATTTATTCAAATCGTTTATAAAATCTAGAAATTATAGTGGTTAAATTTATAATTTCTTCATTTAAATCTAAACTGATAGTTGTATTTCTAATAAAACTATTAGAAATAAAAAATTATGAGTAAGTGTTCTTAAAAATGGTAGATTTAAATAATTTATTTCAAAGTGCTGATTGGAAAACAGAAAAACATACTCCTGTTATTGAAGTAATTAAAGAAGCTAAAAAGGGTGAGCCTATTGACATAAAAGTCATGGTAGGAAAGGAAATAGCTCATCCTAACACTACAGAACATCATATAGGATGGATTGATGTGTACTTCTTACCTGAAGGAGAAAAATTTCCTTATCAGATTGGAAAATCTGAGTTTACTGCTCATGGCGCTTCTGTAAACGGAGCAAACTCAAGTACAATATATTCAGACCCAATAACCACCCTTACATTTAAAACAGAAAAATCTGGTTCAGTTATCGCTTTTTCTTTCTGTAATATTCATGGATTATGGCAAAATACATTGGAACTCAAATTTTAACAAATTTAAATAATATCTTAATTTTTTTTTTCTTATCTTCAAAAAGAATTGGAATTATAGTGTCCAAAATTGAAAAATTTATACTTTAAAAGTTCAATCCCGATAATGCTTTCTTTTTATTTGTAAGAAATTAAATCTTCTTTACCTTAATCAAGAGAATAATTATTAGAGAAAATTACTAGTGGTTACAATAGAAATTAAATACTCTAAGAGGTGAAATTTTTGTCTGAATCAAAAGAAATAGAAAAAGAAGAAAAAGAAATTAAGACTGAGATTGAAAAAAAAGAAGATACACCAGTAAAATTAAGAGCATTTCCGCAGATTTATACTTTCACCAATGAAGAAGGTAATGGATATGATATAGAAATTTATTTACCTGGAGTAGAAAAAGAGACTATTGAATTAAAGATGAATAAAGATTATATCACTGTATCTGGTGAAACTGAAACTGTTAGGTATACAGGATCTTATGAATTATGTTGCCCAATTGAGCCTGAAAAAGCAATTTCCACATATAAAGAAGGTTTACTGAAGATCCATGTACCTTTTAAAGAGGTTGAAATGCACACCGTTAATGTAAAAATCGAATAAATCTTTTTTTTCTTTATTTTTTTAATAATTGCTCAATTACTTTTAACTTATTTAAAAACACATAATTAGTTGAGGTGTATTTATATAAAAGAATTTAAAGAATGTATTGAAAATGTTCAAGATAAAAAAATAATTCCTCATAATACCCAACATATGTTAAAAGACATTGACCTTGATGAGGAAATATTCATTCAAGAAATATGTAAAAGCTTAGGAAAGAGATCTTCTTCTTAAATCATTCTTATCAATATTTTATTGAAATATTTATTGAATGTGAAACATATATAGGTCTGAGAAGCATATGTGTTAATAAAAAAGACAAAAATTTAAATATAGAAAGAATTAATTTTGAATTTCATTTCGGAGTTGTACTAATCTTTTTGGTTGGTTTGTAAAAATAGCGTCAATATATTTATCATTATACTTCATGCGTAAGAATTTTTGCATTGAACGTTTAAAGAGAACACCCCAAATGTAAAATTTAAATCCTGATTCTTTGATTTTTTTGAATAATTCAAAATTAGCATAATTATAGTTGATGTTAATTCCCTCAACATTTAAATTTCTCATATCTTCAAGTTCTAAATGTTTTTCAGAGATCACAGAATATTTTAATAAAACAGAATTGATTAAAGTAACGTTTTTGTCAATTTCTCTAATTTTAGAAAAAATTGAAGGGAGAGAGTTGAAGTATATGGATGGTTTGGCAATCTCTATATTTTCAATTAATCCATATTCTTTAGCAACTTCTATGATTTTTATTCCTATTTCAGGAGTCATTATATCAAAATTATATTTTATATTATATTTTTCAAAAGCATTGAATAACTCATGAAGAGTAGGTATTGATTCACCATTGTTTAATCTGAATTTTTTAATTTCTTCAAGCGTTAAATCTTGAATCGAAATGCTATCAGCTTTTATTTTGAGAATATTATAAGAACATAAAACCACTTCTCCATCTTTTGATAACCTAGCTTCTGTTTTTATCCCATCGACACCAATATCAATTGCATTATGAAAAGATGATAATGTATTTTGTGTACCTATGAATCCAGATCCTCTATGTCCCCATATGAACGTCCTGTTCAAATTATACACCTCCCATTTCCTTGTTTATTTCTAATCCTAATCTTACAAGGTCAAAAAAAACTACTGCATATTGAATATCACCTTGAATATTAAGATCGCCAATTAAAAACTCGCTAATAGGTATTAGATTTCCTTTAAGAATTTGATTCATCGTTTTTTGAGGACAAGAGACTATAATCGAAGGATTATCTTTTATGCCATTACCACTTCTATATATTCCATTTCCAAATTCAACCCAGAAACTGAAATCCGAATTTGAAAGATTAATCTGGATAACTTTTTTTTTGAAAAAAGATAATTCTTCTTTAAATTCTTCACTTTTGAGAGATAATCGCTCAAACATTTTATTGATTTTAAATATATTTCTATTAATACAACAATTCTCACATACAAATTCATTAATTGAAAAATAACCACACTCTACCATAAAGCATTCCCATTGATTTGTATCACTATCAAAATTAATACTATATGCACATTGTAATGGTAAAGTTTCAATTACTTTTCCGCAGCTAGAACAAGTTAAGCGCATTTTAATAACACCTATTTAATTTTATTTAAATTAAATTAATGGGTTCATTCTTTATCATAAAAAATTTTTAAGAACTCATAATATCATTAAGATACAAAATAGATTTTTTAAAAACAAGCTCTCAGAACAATAATATTTTTGGAATTCTAAATTATAAAATTAAAATAGAATTCTTGCTAATCTTTTAAAAATTAAATTGACAAGTAGAAATAAGAGTACAACCTTAATAGGGCATTTGTGTTAGAAGTAAAAAATTGAATTCCTTCGATATATTATTGATTAGATATAATTAATCCAATCTGATTTATACTTACCTATTATATTATGATCTTCTTCCAATACTTTGATTAAATTATTATATTTCCTATGAATCATTTTCCTATCAAATTCTTGACCTTCTCTAAGCATGGCTTCTTGTTCTTCCTTTGCGAAATAATCCATGACTGGGATAAAGAAGTGCTTATCTTCTTTTTCAATATGTTTAGGGTAAAAGTCAATTAATAATTTAATTTTTTCAATGAGATTTCCTATCATATTTTTATCCCCCTTAACATATTTATTTTTCGCTTCAACCAATTCTCCCGTCGTTTTTCTTCCAAATATGTGTTCTTCAATAAGTTCATTCATGATCTTTTCATGATCTTCTGAAATCTCTTTCTTTTTAAGCTCCCTAAAGAGAATATCTTCCTCTTTACCATGATGTGTTTGATCAGCATAAGTTCTTATGAAATCAACTACATTGTCAATGAAAATAGGATTGAAATCATTGATATTTTTTATATTTTCAAGTTCAATTTTAAGAACTTCTATCATCCTTTCAATTAATCTGTGTTCGACCATTAAGGGCCCAATGAGTAGCATTTTATTAAAACCATCATGTTATTTTTATTTCTAGATTTTTTAATATCGTTAAATAATATCAACTAATATATATAATTTTTAAAACTTATTCTATAACAGGATAACACGAGATCAAATATGATCCTATTAAATATTAATATTAACTCCCAGAGCATAATTAAATAAAGAAAATTAGCTTATTGTTTTTTATACTATAAAAATATGAAAATTAATGAATGCTATAAAATTAGCTGAAGATATATTTTGGGTTGGCGCTAATGTCCATACTGAAGATTTATTTGAAGGAATCTGGCCTATACCTAATGGAGTAGCGCTTAATGCTTACGTTGTTATTGGAGACAAAATTGCAATTATTGAGCTAGTTCGACAATGGGGAGGTGCTGCACAGACCTTATTGAAAAATCTTAAAACGCTTTCTATATCTTTTCAAGATATTGATTATATTGTACTTAATCATCTTGAACCAGATCATACAGGTTTCACCTACATAATACGTTCCTTAGCTCCTAAATCCCAGATAATAACTACTGAAAGAGGAGCAGCTTTAGTTGATGGTTTTTATGAGATAAAAGAAAATATTCAAATAGTAAAAACAGGAGATGAAATAAATTTAGGTAAAAATAAAAAGCTTGTTTTTACTGAGATCCCCCACGTTCATTGGCCAGAAACAATGGTAACATTTGAAACAGATTCAAAAATATTATTTTCTGGTGATGCATTTGGATCATTTGGAGTTCATCAAGGAAGCATTTTTGATGATGAAACCCCAGACGTAAACAAACCGTATTGGGAAAAAGAAATGTTAAGATATTATGCAAATATCATAGCAATGTTCTCTCCAAACGTTATTAAAGCTATTGATTCGGTTTCTAACTTAGATATTAAAATGGTTGCTCCATCTCATGGATTAATTTGGAGAAGCAAACCTGGAGTAGTTATTAAAAAGTATATCCGTTATGCCAATTATAATAAAAAGTATGCTGAACCCGAGATATGTGTAGTTTGGGGTAGTATGTATGGAAATACAGAAGTCATGTTAAATGCTGTTTTAAAAGGAATATCTGAAGAGGGTATACCAGTTAATGTTCATCGTGTTCCAAATGAGGATGTATCCTATATTCTTGCTGATGCTTATAAATCTGCTGGTTTAGTAATAGGAGCACCTACTTATGAATATAGCATGTTTCCCCCTATGAGATATTTTATGGAATTATTACATAAAAAGCATATATGGTATAAAAAAGTGCTTTATTTTGGATCTTATGGATGGAGTGGGGGCGCTCAAAAAGATTTTAATAATTTAGCTGAAAATATGCATTGGGACGTTCTTGAACCACTAACATTTAAAGGTCATCCTACAATAGAACAACTTGAAAAAGGAGAGAAATTAGCGAAGGAGTTAGCTAGTCAAGTTAAAGAAATACCTTCTAAAATTAAAGATGAGGATTATTAATTTTTGTAAGTATAATTTTTTTATTCAAAAATTCTATTAACTAAAATCTAATATTTTCTTCAGGTATTTAATAAAATTTCTATATTTATTAGGCAAAATACTTTTATACTTAATTGACAATTAATTACGAGGTGGTATTTTAATCTTGAAAAATGAAAGTTTACATCCTAAAATTTCTATAATAGGTTGTGGAAATGTTGGTACTCGATATGCTTATGCTTTAATTATAAAAGGAATTGCTCGAGAAATTGTAATGGTTGACATAAATCGTAAGAGATTAGAAGGCGACGTTATGGATTTATCTCATACTGCGCCGTATACAAGTCCCGTAGATATAATTCCTGGAACTTATGAAGATATAGTAAATTCTGATATAGTCGTAATTACCGCAGGCAAGAATCAAAAGCCTGGTGAAACCAGACTTGATTTAGCAAAAAAAAATATAGAATTATTAAAACAAATTATTCCCAAAATACAAGATCATGTTCCAGATGCTATTTATTTAATCGTTTCAAATCCAGTTGATATATTATCCTATGCTACCTATAAAATTTCTGGAAAGCCTAAAAATGAAGTCATGGGTTCAGGAACAACATTAGATACTGCGAGATTTAGATTCTTACTCGCAAAATATTGCAATGTAAATGCTAGTAACGTGCATGCATACATTCTGGGAGAACATGGTGATAGTGAATTTGCGGTGTGGAGTAGTGCTATGATTGGGGGGACATATATTAAAAATTATTGTGATATGAGGGAAATTATTAATTCTAATGATTCTGACAAAAAATTTCAAAAAATTTTTGAAGAAGTGAGAAATTCTGCATATGAAATAATAGAGAGAAAAGGCGAAACATCTTATGGTATTGGTTTGGCACTAGCACGAATTTCTCAAGCTATTATTAATGATGAGAATACAATTTTACCAATCTCAACTCTTATTGAAGATTATTATGGAATAAATGATGTGTATTTAAGCTTACCAAGTATTGTAAATAAAAATGGTGTACAAGAAACTCTTAAAATCGAATTAAATGATGAAGAAATAAAAAATTTCAGATATTCTGCTAATAAGCTTAAAGATGTGATTAAAAAAGCAGACCTGAATTAATATTTGTTTTAAAAATAAGATGATTTTAAACGGTTAATATAAAAAAAAAAAGAAAAATGAGTTAATATTATTTTTCTCCTATTAATTCTTTGACTTCTTCTTTTCCTTCTTCTAATTCTTCTTGTTGTTGGGGATCATGCTTTAATAGTAGATATTGAAATTCACCTACATGTTCTTTTTCTTCTTTAGCAACATCTAGAAGTACCATTTTCAAGTGTTTATTCTCTGTAAGATTCGCCATTTGTTCATAAAGATTAATAGCATCTAATTCAGCTAAAATTCCGGTTCTGAGTATCTGTTTATCTAAATCTTCTTTCTTTACTTTTTCTAAAAGAATAGGTATTTTCGCTAAAGTCATTTCATTACCTCCTTTTTTTATTATTATTGACTTGATTTATTATCTTGAAAACTCATTAGATAATTTATAAAGATATGGCATAAAAATGCTAGGAGCTTTTAATCTCAGTTTAAGATAATAAATTAATAGTAAAAAATTTTATAATACTCTTTTAGTTTTCATTTATCATTTATATGCCTTCTTGAAAAATATATGAATTTTAATAATAGTTAAATAAAAATTTCTGAAATTTTGTTATGAGGTTAGAAGATTTTTAATATTTATCAAAATTGAGGAGAATTTTACTATTAAAAAAGATACGGTTCGTATAGAAAAAGAATCAGGGATTTCTTATGATTTTTGTTCTGATAATTCAAAAGAATGCATGAAAAGGAACAAGTTTTATAATCAAATTAGAAAAGATCTAATTAGAAGAAAATACAAAAAATATTTTAAAAATGAGTCAGAAGAATAACAGTATGAAAGAACTTAAGAAAAATGTAATGGAAAGATTAGCCTGGGATGATAGGATAGACGAATCTCAAATTGACGTTTCTATTTATGATAATATTGTTAGCCTGAAAGGGTGTGTTTCAACTTATCCAGAAAAAGTATTAGCTGAAATTGAAGCACAGATGGTGCCTGGAATAAAGTCAGTAGTTAATGCTATTGAAGTCAAATTTCCTGGTTCTTATGAGATTCTATCAGATCAAGATGTATCGGAAGCTATGTATTGTTTATTAGATGCAAATTCAGAAATAAATTCTAATAATGTTCAAGTCTCAATTAATGAAGGTAATATTATTTTAGAGGGTACTGTGAATTCATATTGGAAAAAAGAAAAAATACGAAAACTGGCTTCTCAAATTTCCGGTGTTGTTTCTGTAAAAAATAAAATCTCAATTAACCCTGATGTGAAGATTTCTGATAAAGAAATTGCTAATCTTATCATAAAATCAATGCAAAAATCTGTTCATGTTGATGCACATAAGATTGAAGTGAAAGTTAAGGATGGTGTTGTCATTCTTTCTGGAATTCTATCTTCAATGAGTGAATATGACACTGTTAAAGATATCGTTGAATTCACGAAAGGAGTTATTGATGTTAAAAATAATCTCAAATGGGTTCTTAGATATCAAACAACTTAATCAATATTATACAAAATTCTGTAATTGATCAAGTTTCCAAGCTAATCACTACTTTTCCCTGCAGGTGACCCTTTTCGTAATATTTATGAGCTTCAGCAATCTGACTTAATGGAAAGACTTTTTCAACAATCGATTTGATCTTTCCTGCTTCAATTTGTTCTCTAAGAAAATCAAGTTTTTCAGTAGTAACAGAAGCTAAAAACGATTTTATTCTTTTACTCCTTATCTGTTTGAAAGCAACAGACTCTAAATCGACTGTGATAAATATACCTTTCTCTGTTAATGAGATTTTACAATCTGAATATGATATTTTTTTTCGTCCTACAGCATCAAAGATAATATCATAGGATTGACTATTTTTGGTAAAATCTTCTTTAGTATAGTCAATAACTCTTTTTGCTCCAAGAGATTGTGCATTAATCACCTTATCTGTACTACACACAGCAGTAACTTCAGGTGTAAATAATTTCGCTATTTGGATAGCATAAGTACCAACACCTCCAGATGCACCATAGATAAGCACTCTTTGCCCTTCTTGAATAGTAACTTTTTTTCTAAGACCATGCAATGCAGTACATGCAGCACTTGGCACTGCAGCAGCTTCTAGATGAGTCATATTAGCTGGCTTTATTGAAGCATTTTTTTCAGAAATGCATACATACTCCGCATCAGCTCCAGCCGATTTAGGAGCTCCATAAACCAGATCTCCCTTTTTATAGTTCTTCACCTTTCTTCCTAAAGATTCAACCTTGCCTGATACATCAAACCCTAAAATATTTACTTTTGGCTTTTTAAAACCCGCCATTAACTTTGTTATTCCAAACAATAGGTTAGCTCCACTCCGAAAAATTATATCTATAGCGTTAACCGAAGTTGCGTGCACTTTAACTAGCAATTCATCATCTTTAGGTATAGGTTTTTCCACTTCTTTTAATTCAAGTACATCAGCAGAACCAAACTTTTCATATACTACTGCTTTCATATTAATTTCCTTATAGTTTTAAATTTTATTTATAATTGCGTTAGGAAAAAAAATTATATCAATAAAATGTATCAAATTCTAAAATTTATAGATATTAGCAACATATCATGTTTCCCCAATTGTATAAATAAAATGCTTTTTAATTATATTTATAATTTGAGGCTATAAACAATGGAAAAAATTTGGATAATCCATAACTCTTTGTATGGAAATTCAGAGAAGATTTCAAAACAACTTGCTGATGGCTTAAAAAATAATTATGATGTACGTGTATATAGTATTAAAAACATAACTCCTGAAGATATTGCTAAAGCTGAACCTTATAGCTTGATTATCGCAGTTAGAATCGTCGGTTTTAGGTCAGATTTTGAGATGCTAAAGTTTATTAAGAATTTTGATAAGGTTATAACTAAACCAATTTCCAAAATAGCTTATTTTTCAACCCATGCTCTTAGTTGGAAGAAGTTCTTCATAAAAGGAATGAAAAAGACTCTTTCAAAAGTAGGATGTGTTGAGGAAGTCTGCCCTGAATTTCTTGAAGTCCGGATGCAAGGAACTGAAGGACCAGCAAGAGAAGGTGCCGATGTTAAAATTCAAGAATTTATATCGGTATTAATTGAATTTATGAAATAACATAAATACCAGGTTATTGAATTTTGAAATGATATAATTTTGAAATAAATTAAAAAAATATTATAATTAATTTGTGATCTCAGTCATAAAGGATTTAAAGTTCAATCCCTTAATACTTTAAAAGCGAAATGTCTACCATATTTTTGACTTATCGCTAATGCAAACCATAATCCACCTATACTATCTACAATGGAAATTCTCTCAAGTCCACCTATGCAAATTGGGTTAAGACCAACATTCATAATAAGTTCTTCGACTTTTTTTTGTCCTTCTTTGTTTGTACCGCAATAAAATAAATCTGCAGTATTTGAACCAAATTTTGGATTTTCGAAGTTTTCCCAACCCATATTGTTGAATGCTCTGTAGTATTCAGCATTTTTTACGTATTCATTAAAATATTTGAGACCATTCCTTTCCCCTGCACCCATATTATTAGTTGGATCAACAATTATCTTTTCTGATAATTCTTTAGCGTATAAATTAAAAAATTCCTGAATCGCATTACCTGGAATCGCAATAAATATTAATTCTCCAAAATTAATTGTTTCCTTAATATTTGAAAGCGTAGCATTACTTCCAAGACTGTTTACAAAAGATATATAATCTTTTTTATCTGTGTTACGAACTCCAAATTTGACACTATGACCAGCATTAATCCATTTCTTACCAAGGGTGCGACCAATGACTCCTAGCCCTACATTTCCAATTTTCATAACATCAACTCAATTTCAAAATACTTTATTTTTAAAAATGATCCATATTTCAACTCAGATTTAAAGGCTGCTATATTTCTCTCACTTGTTTACGAAATAGGTATTAATCCAAATAAACTACTAATTTTTCTAATTCCTTTCTAGGTCTAGGACTGGGAATTTCTCCCTTTGGATATCCTAAAGGAAGCACTGTAAGAATAAAGTCTTTTTCCTTCAGCTCCAATAATTGTTTTACAACCTCCTTGTTAATATTACCGATCCAACAGGTTCCAATTCCGAATGTCCACGCTGCTAAAGCTAATTGTAATGAAACAAAGCTCAAATCATGAAGATACCACTTGGGGTCTTCTACTGGATCACCTACAATTGCAACTAATACAGGAGCCCCTGCAGCAAAGGACCCTGTTATACATTCTTTTGCGACTTTACTTATTAAGTCTTTATTTCTTACTACATAAAACTTCCAAGGTTGTCTATTAACAGCACTAAAACACCATTTAGTTATCTCAAAAATTTGATTTAAAGTTTTTTCATCAATTGGACGATTCTCGAAACTACGTATACTTCTACGTCCTTTTAACAACTCAATTGCATCCAAGTTTTTAACACATTTTTATTTGATTTGGATTAGATCATTTTTAGTAAGTTAATAAAAATTTGTTTCTATTTAAGATTTTAATAATTATGTACTCATTTTCTACTTTTTAAAAATCCTTTTTTAATCGAAGAATTGATCTTGTTAACAATTAGAAATTATTATTTAGTTTTAGAAGAGTTTTTCTTGATCTTCATAATTCCCAACTTATCTATGTCTACTTGTTCTACCATATAAGGACTCAATGTTCGAACAGCAAAAATAAAAATCGGGATTAAACATAAACCAATATAAATTGAGATTATAAACGGGACATCATAACCTAAAGTATCCCATAAAATTCCACCTATTAAAGGACCAATCACCCTTCCTAATCGATCAATCCACATATTCAAACCAAAAATTTTCCCTCTATGTTTTATAGATATCCGACTCATAATTGCTTGGATAAGATATAAATTCGCCTCTACTGCAATATATAAAAATATTAGAACAATTGCAAAATCGTAAGGTGAAAAAGCCCAAATCAACAACCAAATCATTAAAGCTTTGAAAATAATTATACATATAATACTTAGTGGAGGAGAAATACGATCAAAAACTTTACCTAATATTGGAGCTATCAATTGGGATATAACTTGAGCTGGAAAATATACAATCATTACAATTATAGGGATAATTTTCTCAGAAAAACCGGGTAAAAGATTTTCAATTAAGTATGCTGATATAAATGGCGAGTATATTGTTTCTGTTACAGATACAACTAAAATCACCAGAATTAAAAGGCTAAAACCAAAGTAGAATACTTTATTCAAATTTTTATTGTTTTTTTCATTATTTTCTCTTTTTTCCTCGATATTATTAATATCTAAGTTAGAATCAGCTACTGATGTATAATAATTATCAAAAGTTAAATTTTCATCTACTTTCTTATAAAAACGATGCCCTGCTATTAAATTGATTGCTGCGAATATCAAAAGTGGGCTGTACATCAATGGTATATTTTCTGGAATATAAATGTTTACAAGTGCAAAGATTGGAATACTGATAAATGCTCCCATAAGAAACCCATATCCAATCATTTTTCCCCTACCTGTAGCCAAATACTGAGTTCTACTACCTTTAAAGGATTTTTCAGAGATTAATGCATAGAATGGTGGCCAAAAAAAAGCTACAAGCAAACCCTGACAGAAGGTTCCTACCCCGAATAGAAACAAATTTTGTATAACAAGTGAGATCCAGTATAAGGTGTAAGATAATGTTCGACCCATCGAGCCAATTAACACTAGTCGTTTCTTGGACGTATGATCTGTTAAATAACCTATCAATGGCATTGAAAGAAGTCTAGCAAAAGGTTGTAACGCCATAATAATTCCTAATGTAACTCCAGTACCTCCAAAGTAGTAAATTACAACGTATGATTTTAAAAACATGAAGAATATAAAACCCAACCCATTCCAAAAAGTAATTCGAATCATAGAATTAAAATCGGGAGTCGTATTTGTTAACTCAGACATTTTCTGATTTTTAGATTCGGGATCGGAATGATACAAAATTAATACACATTTATAAATATGTTTAGATTCTCCAGTAATCTGATAGATACAATAGCGATACACATCTTTTAAATTTCAATCTTTACAAATCTCTTTTCAAAAGATAAAAGAAAAATATTTCTTAAGATCTTTAAATCTCACTATAAATGCCGGAACGCTTTCTTTATTTTTTTCGTATTCTTCTCTAAATCTTTGAATTAATTCCTTTTCTTCTACAAATTTAAGATGTATACTTATTGCTATTATAAATATTAAAAAGAAAATAGGGCTTAGAAAAGTGTTTATCCTCTCTCCAAAAATGGTAGAAAACTTATAATTTAAATAATTCACTAAGATTATTTCTAGTCTCACCTATCCTAAAAAAAATTAGGCGAATTTTAAATAAAAAAAAAGAATATTAATCTAGTTATGAATAAAATTCAAGAAAATTTCGAACCTGTCACAGAATTTCGATTGTCTAAGAAGAAATTCTTTTTCAATTTGCTAAAGTTAATTCCAAAAATGAGAATGATACGTAAACGAGCAGAAAAAATATTACTTGAAGTAAAACCACCAAAATTTAAAATTGAAGCACCAACCACTGAAGTTATTAGGAGTGATTTAGAAGATATTTGTAAAGTTCCATATCGTAGAATTGGAACTGATGAAGCTCATAAAATTGAGGATTTTTTGTTAAGCAAATTTAAGGAATTAGGGCTAGAATCTGTGAAAAAGGATCCTTTTGAGGTTATAAATTGGAGGGCGATAAATTGGAAGTTAACTATATCGACAGAAAAAGAAGAGATAGAAATTCCATGCTTTTATGTTCTTAACACAGGATTTACAAAAGGAAATGGTATAACAGCTCCTCTAGTGTATATTGCTACTGGCAAAGAAAAAGATTTTAAAAATATAGATGTCAAAGGCAAGATTGTAGTTGCTGATATTGAATTTCCAATTTTACCATTAGGGAAGCTGTTAAGCATAGCAAAACCATTTCATGTTTCTGATCCGACAAATTCTATTGACAAAACTACTGAACTCATCTTAACATTCGTGTTAACAAATTTACCTCCTCAAGCGTTAGGGGGAAAGAGAAGAGAAGATTCCGTGTATTGGCGTGCATTCGATAGAGGTGCTGTAGGATTAGTATTAATTTTAAGAGATTATCCTTCAAATATTAATAGCCATTGGGGTCCTTATGATGGTGTTATGAAACCTATTCCAGCTTTGTTTGTTGGAAAATATGATGGAATAAAAGTTCGAGAGTTAGCTCAGGAAAATAATGTTCGAGGAACTATAATCCTTGAAGGAGTTCAAGAACCAAGTATCGCACATAATATTTGGGGCGTTTTACCTGGAAATTCCGAAGAAATGATAATGATTTCAAGTCATCATGATTCAGCATTTAAAGGAGCATCTGAGGATGGAACTGGAGTAGCTATGGTATTAGCCCAATTAAGAGCGTGGTCAAAAATTCCAAAAAACGAAAGGTCTAAGTCTCTGCTATTTTGTTTATCAGCAGGACATCTATATGGAGGGATAGGTGCTGAAACATTTGCCCATAAATATAAGAATACAATGTTAAACAATGTGCTTGTAGATGTAAATTTAGAACATTTATGTGCGAAAGAAGTCGTAGAAGATCTAGAAACTCATAATTTTAAATTAACTGATAATCTAGCAATAGGCGCACTATTTATCTCGCGAAATGAAAACTTAGTAGCACCAGTAATTAAAGTTTGTAGGGAACATAAAATTGAGAGAATGATGTTAATTCCCGATAATTTTTTTGCAACTCCTCCAATTGGAGAAGCGGGACACTTTACTACTCAAGCAGATTTAAAAGTTATTCATTGGATCAGGTCTCCATATTATTTACTCACAGCAGAAGACACACTTGATAAGATTGATATAGATAAACTACATTCCACGGCTCAATGTATATCTGATTTAATCAATTTATTGATGTTTCTGCCAAGAGAACAATATTAAAAAACAAATTAGAGAAAAAACTTTATCGCTTTTATAGTATCTATATCTGTTAATTTTGGATTGAAATATTTTTTGAATTAGGAATTCTCATAGATGAGATCTTATACAAGAATAGAGGAATTTTCAATTGGGTCTTACACTCAATTAATTAAATCAGTATACAAAATATTATATACTTATTTGTCAATTTTATACTTAGTCCAATAGTCCTTTAAAAAAGTTGAAATGAATAGGAACTCTAAAATTCAAGTTTTTTTATTTATTATGGTTTTATTCCTTTTTCTTATCAAAAATTTCAATTTAAATCATATATCCGATGCTGAGAAATTAGAAAAAACTAATTATATTGGAGTTAAAAGAGTAGGATATTGGGATTTAACAGGATCACCAATACATATTAATGATTCAAATCCATCTAAAAATTGGGCTTATACAGCTTTAAATTATGATTGGTGTAGTGGCTCAGGAACTTGGGTAGATCCATATATAATTGAAGACATCTTTATAGATGGGAAAAATTCTGATATTTGTATATTAATAGAAGATTCTAATTGCTATTTTATAATTAGGAATTGTATTTGTACTAATTCAAAGAATTATTCTTTTTATGCGGGGATCAAACTAGTTAATACGAATAATGGGCGATTAATAAATAACAATTGTTCGTTTAATAATGAAGATGGGATGATTATTGATGATTGTAGTAATATTTCAGTAATAAATAATAATTTAAATTCCAATTCAAGAGTAGGAATATATATGTATGATTGTAGTCTTAATATAGTCCAAGATAATTCAATAAATAACAATAATTATTCTGGAGTGCTTATCGAAAATAGTATCAATAATAATTTTTCTGGAAATATCTTGAATAAATGTGGTTTTTTCTTGCTTGACGCAATTTCGCAAAATATTGATACAACAAATTTAGTTAATGGAAAACCAATTTGTTTTTATAAAAATAGAATAGGATTAGGACCAAATGATTTTAAAAATTTCGGGCAAATTATATTATTTAACTGTAGGGATTCTTCAATATCAAACTTAAACCTTTCTCAAAGTTCATTTCCAATTTTGTTATATTTTTGTAAAAATAATACAATCTATAGAAATATCGTTTCAAAGAATACTATCGGGATTAATTTGGATGAGAGTGATAACTGCATCATAAGCGAAAATATAGCAAGTTATAATCATGAAGCAGGAATAAATACAATAAATTATAATGGGGGTAATAATACAATAATTAAAAATTCAGTAGATTACAATGGAAAAAAAGGGATCAATGTATTTGGAGATAGCAATAATATTTCAGGTAATACAGTAAACAACAATAAATTAACAGGAGTGTCTGTAATTGGGATTAATAATACAGTATCGAGAAATACTGCAAATCACAACTCTGAGGGCATGACTTTGTGGGGGAAGAATAATTATATTTTCAAGAATGACATAAATTATAATTCAGAGGGAGGTCTAATCATACAGTATTCTCTATACAATAAAATCTGGGAAAATAATTTAAAGTACAACCCATGTGGCATTCATTTATATGATAGCAACTACACTATTATATTAAGGAATGAAATTCAGTCATACTACCCTAAAATTGGATGGCGTACATATGGAATTTATATCCTGATAAGTAATTACAATAACTATACAGAAAACCTTATAAAACGTGCTACTTATGGAATCTATATATCTGGTAGTTATAGTATTTTTAGTGAAAACCGATTAATTTGTTGTGAAACCTGCATTGAAGAATTACAAGGTAGTATTGGAAATGTTTTTATTAACAACATCTGTAAACCATGTCCCCAACCTGTGAATTTTTTACTAATTGCTGCAATACTTATACCATCTATAATAATAGTTATATCAGTAATAATAGTTTTAGTTGTTAGAAGACGATCAAAAGCTTAAAATTAACGTTAATTTTCAAGTTTGCGGTTTAATCCTAACTTCTTTTTCGCATTTTAGCTATGGAAATTCGGACTTTATTAAAATTAGTCCACATTAATCATTCAATCCTTTCACTTTTTTATGAGAACGTGGAGGGCAGCGTAAATATTTAATATCAGGGTAACCAATTGTTAAAACACCCCAGCTTTTACCCCTTACACCTGCTAATTTTGTTAATTTTGGATTAAGTTCAAAAGCAATTTGACTCCAACCATTATAACATGTTCCTAAACCTAAAGATTGTGCTGCTAATCGTCCATAAGTAATAATATTACCTATATTAAAATGCTCAAAAGTAGTTTTGCCTGAAGAACATACAAATATTACATGTGGAGCATCGTGGTAAATAGGATACTCATAAATTTTCTTTTTGATTTTAAATGATTCATTAAATTGTGATCTAGTTGCTGGATTCTTTAGCAGTTCTTCCATAACTGCATCAGATAAAGATTTCAGTTGTTCTTGATCTGACAAAATAACAATTTTCTCTCCTCTTATATTTGCAGCTGTAGGAGCACACTCCATTGCTCTACAGACTTTTTGCAATATATCTTCAGGTACTTTTTTCTTTTTATAAAATCTAATTGAGCGATTTGCCCGCATAAAGTTATTTATATCTTCATATGGGATATAATTAGATAAATTTTCTATTCCATCAAAAAAATAAGGCGTATCTCCCATTTTTTCATATAAGATTGCTTCTTGAGGACATATAGCTATGCAATGCCCACATTGGGTACATGATCCAGAGGGATCCTGAAATGCAATTTTATCTTGATCTTTATCTTCGGTAAACCTTCTCGGACATTCTATCACACATAATCCACATTTTGAACATTTAGTATAATCAATTCCAATTATTGGCATCGATTTTTTCCTCTTCGTTGTAAACTAAAATAGAAATTTTGCTCTAATAACTTCCAAATACAAAATTAATGGACTAAAATGTGCCTTAATTAATAAAATTATTAGGATTTCAATATGGATAACTTGAAAATACACATTGGGATTGGTTTTTAATATGATTTCTGAAATTTAGACAATTTCATAATCATCGGTATCATCCTCTGGGACTTTTCCTTTCTGTGGATAAATCCGATGACGAAATTTTTTTTCTTTTTTAAGAACTACTCCATATTCTTGTCCTTCAATGATTTTAGGCTTTAACTTATTCCATTTCTGCTTTTTTTTCTTAATTTTTTTCATTGTCATATAAAATGTACATTAAATAAACTACTATTATTCTAATATGATTATTGATAATAAATGATGTAAATTATAAAATTAAAACTATAAAAAACAGGAGAACCCCTAAATATTGAAAAAAGAATGGCTTTAAGTAAAGTTGTTATTGCTGGAGGAGAGTTTATTCTTTTTGACAATGAGGACAATAAAATCCATGTCGTCCTGATATATCATAACGTTTTATTTCATTATCACAAATAGGGCATCGTTCTTCTTTTTGACGGTGGGATATTAAAAATCTATTTGGATATGTGCTTAAGTCGCCTTGTTTTTCTATTCCAAACTTTAATACTTTTTTTATATTATCATATAATTCTTTTATTTTATTTTCATTTAAAGAATCAATTTTAGCGAGAGGATTAATCTTTGATTCGAATAAAATTTCATCCGAATAAATATTCCCAATTCCGGAGATAAAACTTTGATTTAATAGCGTATTTTTAATTATAGCTGATCTTCTCTTTAGAGCTTTCTTAAAATCCTCAAAACTCATGTTAAAAGCATCAGGACCTAATTTTTTCTTTTCGATAAATTTCTCGATCGATTCTGATATATCTAATCTTCCAAACATTCTACGAGATATATAAGCTAAATTAAAACCATTTTCAAATTGATATATTACTTTACTGTATTTGGGTTCATCCTCCTTTTTATTATAATATTCTAAATCTCCAGTCATGCCAAAATGCATAATAAGATACTTTGGTTTAAGATACACTAAGAGATATTTACCATGACGCGTTGTTGATTCAAATTGTTTATTTTTTAGAGCTTTTGTCAAATCTCGTATATTTACATTCAATACTCTGTGATCTTTTACTTTTATGGATTTTATTACTTGCTTTAAAGATGTTTTATCTAAGTATCGTTTGAAAGTCTCTACTTCTGGAAGCTCTGGCATAATTGAAAAATGTAAGTAACCATTGACTAAAAGTTTAATGTAAACAAAAATCTATTTTATAGTTTATAAACCAAAGAATTAGATGGAATTTGAGTCCTATTTTAGGAAAAGAAGAATGTTCTTTTCCTATCCTTCACTGAAAATATTTTTAATTTGATTTGCAATTATTTTACCATGAGCTACAGCTTCAACCACGCTCTTTGATCCAACTACGCAATCTCCACCTGCTAGCACTTTAGGAACACTTGTGAAGAATTTTTCATTTACCACGAATGTATTTCTTTTGGTAATTTTAAATTTCTTTCTATCAAAACCTCTTAGATCAGGCTCTTGACCAACTGCTTCAATAATATAATCTGCTTCTATTTTAACTTTGGTACCTTCAATTGGAATTGGAGTTGGTCTTCCACTTAAATCAATTTCCCCTAAATCCATCTTTTGACAAACTGCACCTTGAAACTCATTTTCAGTACAAACAAATTCCATAGGATTTATCAAAAATATCATATGTATTCCTTCATCTTCGGAATCTTCAATTTCAACTTTTCCTGCAGGCATTTGCTCCTTCTCTCTTCGATATAAAATGGAGACATCTGCCCCGAGTCTCTTTGCAACTCTTGCTGCGTCAGTGGCTGTACTTCCACCCCCTATAACGACTACTTTTTTTCCTTTCAGATCAGGCAACATCTTTTTCATATTATAACTTCTTAAGAACATCAGTGATTGCATAATAATTCTTGAATCTTCTCCAGGAACATTCAACCATTTAGCTTTCTGAGTGCCAATCCCTATAACTACAACATCAAATCCAGATTCAAATATCTCCTCTATTCTAAATTTTTCATCAATTTTTCTATTAGTAATGATTTCAATCCCACACTTTTTTAGATGCTCTATTTCTGTATTTAAAACTGACCTTGGGAGACGAAATTCTGGGATTTCTGTTGCCATCATCCCTCCAACTAGATTTAGTTCTTCAAAGACAGTCACATTAAATCCATATTTTCTTAAGAAAAATGCAACTGTGAGGCCAAGGGGTCCAGAGCCTATTATGGCGACTTTTTTTCCTATATCAGGATTGCATTTATAGAAATCTTCAAGCGGTCTGTAGTTATCAACTAGATAACGTTTTATCATAGGAATTTGAATTGAATCCCCTTTCTTTCCAGCAGTACAATGAAGCATGCAATACCCTGGACAAACTCTTTCAACGCTTCTAGGAAAAGGATAATGTTCATAAATAATGTGGAGAGCATCTTCAATCTTTCCATCTAAAATATTTCTAATTATATCTCTAGAATTACAATGAGTTGGACAATAATTCATACAAGGAGGTGGTTTTACTTCAGGATCACTTTTTCTAAAACATTGATAGCATCGTTCGCATTCTTTAACGACCTCTTCGAGCTCTAAATATCCAAGATTAACTTCCTTGAAATTATCGACGCGATCTCCAATAGGTAAGTAATGACAAGCTACAGCTTTTTTACTTCTTACAGTTTTTTTCTGTTCTTCTGGCAATTTAATTCTACTTACTCAATACTTAAAACATAAATAACTTATCTAACTCTATCGACTAAAACAGCAAAATTAGAGTCTTATATTCATGGATAATTAAAGACTTATAAAAATTGAGGTTTTAAAATAAAAGGTACCTATATTACATAACATAAAAAATAAAGCTGTAGTTCCAACAGTAATTTCAGGTAATTCTATAAGTGCTCCAATAATTAATAGACTAATAGTTTGAAAGAGAATTTACCTTAGATTTTGTACAATTCTGTTGTTAGATATCTTTCTCCAGTATCTGGTAAAATCACAACTATATTTTCTCCTTTTTCAAAATCTTTTGAAGCTTCATATAAAGCAGCCCAAGCATTTGCTCCAGAAGATATTCCAGCGAAAATTCCTTCTAATCGTGCTAACTTTCTTGCTGTAGCTATGGCATCTACTTCTTCTACAGTTATTACTCTGTCGTAAATTTCAGTATTCAACACTTCTGGGATAAATCCTGCTCCAATTCCTTGTATTTTATGTGGACCAGGATTTCCTCCAGATAATACAGGTGAATCTTTAGGTTCTACAGCGTAAACCTTTAATCTCACACCAACTCTATCTTTTAAAATCTCTCCAACTCCCGTAATTGTTCCTCCAGTCCCTACACCAGCGACAAAACCATCAATTTGACCAGATAAATCATTAAAAATTTCCTTTGCAGTAGTTCTTCGATGAATATCAGGATTAGCTAAATTTTTAAATTGTTGTGGAATGAACACATTTCCTTTTTCTTTTGCTACTTCTTCTGCTTTTTCAATAGCTGCCTTCATACCTCCCGAAGCGGGGGTTAATATTATATCGGCTCCAAATGCTTTCAAAATTTGGCGTCTTTCTACAGACATACTATCAGGCATTGTAAGAATTAATTTATACCCTTTAGCAGCACATACAAGAGCTAACCCTATTCCTGTGTTTCCAGATGTTGGTTCTAAAATAATTGTATCTTGAGATATCAATCCTTCTTCTTCTGCTTTTTCAATCATAGACATTCCAATTCTATCTTTTACACTGCCCCCCGGATTAAAATATTCCAATTTTGCATAAATAGAGGGTTTGATATTTTCAGCAATTTTATTTAACTTAACTAACGGAGTGTTGCCGATTGTTTCAATTATATTATTATATACTCCCATATACTCACCACATCATACCTAAATATTTTTTAAAATGTGTATTAAATTCCTTCACCATATTCTCCAAAGAAAATTTCGATATCATCTTTTTTTGATTCCCTTTCATTTTTGCTAAAAATCCTATTCTCTAATTCTTTAATTCTCTTATCTAAAGTTCTTATTGTTATTGTGAGAGGGTCAGGTAAATCACCATGACGCAAATCTATTTTCTCAATCTTTTCACCCTCTCTTGAAATCACCTTACCAGGTACACCCACTACAACAGAATTTGGTGGTACATCAGTCACTACCACAGAATTAGCTCCAATTTTTACATTATCTCCAATTTTAACCGGACCTAAAATTTTTGCTCCAGTACCTATTACAATATTATTACCTAATGTAGGATGTCTTTTTACAGGGGCAATATTAGTCCCTCCTAAGACCACTCCTGAAAATATAGTGACATTATTTCCAATTTCCGTAGTTTCTCCAATGACACAGCCAGTTCCGTGGTCTATAAAAAAGTCACTTCCAATTTCGGCACCTGGGTGAATTTCTATTCCTGTTAACTCTCGAGCAATCTCAGATATATATCTGGGGATAAATGGCATTCCCATCTTCCAAAAAAAATGTGCAATGCGGTGTAAGAGAATCGCTTTTATTCCAGGATAACTTGTTAATACTTCAATGAGAGATTTCGCTGCTGGATCCTTGTTAAAAGCAACATTTACATCTGAAATGAAAAAATCTAATATTTTTTGGAGATAACGATCAATTTGTTTATGATTTAAATCAGTGATTTGAAAATTTAAACCTAAGACACATTCAGCACAAAAGTTATTATTAGTTTTACTATCCGCAGCAATCTTCTTGCCACAATTTAAACAATGTAATAATTCTTCTTTTTCCATTTTTAACTTGATTTATCTTTATTGAATCTAAAAATCTTTTTTCTTATTATATTTTATTGTCAAATATTTCAAATAATTTATTATTATAGAAAATAAATTTGTTTTACTATAGATTTCATTTCATACCTTAAATCTCTATGTTTTTTAAAAATAAATTGCTTACAAATCTTTTGTTTCCACCTTTATAATAATCATTTGAATTTTTTCAACTCATCCCTGAAATCAAACCAAACAATTTCTCCAATAATCTATAAAAATTAGATAACTAATACTTTTATTATGAAAATCATATATATTAATGCAAATAACATTTATTTTTACCAATTTCGAATCCAATCAAGTTATATTTAAAATTAAGAATGTTGGAACACTAAGTGATAAAAGTGACTCTTGTTAAGATTAGAGATACTGAGTTATTTTATACCGAATTTGGTATAAAAATTCCCTTTTTAGTTATGCATGGAGGATTAGGGTTTGATCATAGCTATTTTCGACCTTTTCTTGATCCTTTAGAAAACATTTTTAAACTAATTTTTTACGATCACAGAGGTCATGGACGTTCTGGAAGACCTCCAATTAATACAATTACATATGAACAGCTTGCTGATGATGCTAATGAGCTTCGTGAAAAGTTAGGTTATAATAGAGTAGGAATTATGGGACACTCCGCAGGTGGATATGTTGCATTAGAATACGCAATTCGATACCCCCAAAATATTAGTTATTTAATTCTCTTAGATACTGCCCCAGCATTTGATTATTTAGAGGAAGTAATGATAAATGTAAAAAATAAAAATCCACCAGCTGAAATTATAGCTACATTGAATGCTCCTGTAGCATCTTCTAAAGAAGGTTTTAGAGATCAATTCAAAATTTTAATACCCTTGTATTTCTATGACTTTAATTCTGGAATTAGAGAAATGGTGTATAAAATGATTGATAGAGTTATAATGAATCATGAAATGGCGGCCCTTAATGATGAATTGATGCCAAAATTTAATGTTAGTTCACAATTATCCGAGATTTTAGCCCCTACTTTAATTTTAGTGGGAAAAGATGATTTTATATGTCCCGTCTCTCAAGCTAAACGTATGAATGACAATATTCCAAACTCTAACCTTCATGTATTTAAAAATTGTGGTCATTTCCCTTTTATTGAATCATCAAAAGAATTTTTAAAGGTTATTCATGAATGGTTCAAAAACGTACATCATTAAATAAGCAGATGTTAAAAAAATCAATTATATTAATTTAATTATTCAAGTAATCTGTATGAAATCAAAAAAATTATTAATATTTGGAATACCAAGAATAGGTTTAACTATAGTACTTGGTATTGAAGTTTATGCTCTATTTGCTTTATATACGATAGGTTACCAATTAGCACCATTTTTCGTTGGGATTGCGTTATCTGCTGGATATCTTAGCACTGCTGTGTTCTCATTTTTATTTGGATGGATTAGTGATCGAAAATATACGAGATGGGGAAGGAGGAAACCCTATATTTTTATTTTTGCGCCTCTGATAGGAATTTCTTTCATTTTTTTAATGATGCCCTCTTTAATTTTGCCTGATATGAAAAATAAATTTGTTCTTTTCATATGGTTATTAATCTGGGAGATAATATTCCGTTTAAGTTATAGTGTAACTACGCCTTATCAAGCATGGATGGCTGAGCAATTTGATGCTAATGAACGTCCAAAAGCCTCACAAATTCAGAATATATTTAATTTATTGGGAACTTTGATTTATTGGAGTTTTGCATTTTTAATTTTGACACAGGTTTTTGATCAAATCTCTTCAAGCCCCGATGTTATTCCATTCTCTTTTTCTATTTTCATATCTGTTTTTGGTATTATTACAATAATTCTTTTTTACTTAAACGTCTTTTTGATGCCAGTAGAACCACATTTTGAGATCGAATCGAATCTTATCGATATTTTAAAAGTAAGCTTAAAAAATAAGAACTTTATGGCTATTAGTTTTATGATTGGCTTTGCAAGTATAGCATGGGCTATGATAATTGCCCAGATGCTTCCATTTTTTGAATTGGTTTTAAATTTAAGTTTAATTGAGTATCTTTTAATTTTGATTGTTGAATTTGTGTGTGTTATCGTTTTCCTTGATATTTGGAGGAGGATAATACAGAAATTAGGAAAGAAGCGCAGCTTACTGAATAGTTTAATTTTAGCTATCTCAATACTTCCAATTACTTTATTAGGATTAGTACAATCCAATTATTCTTTAATAGTTGGGTTAATTTTCATGATTGCTATTGGTGCCTCCTTAGCAGGATGGTATTTGTTGCCATCAGTAATTTTTGCTGATATTGCTGAACATGATGAAAGGACTACTGGAGAGTTAAAAGCTGGCACATATACTGGGCTTCCTGCAATTTTTCTAAACTTATTTCAAAGTCTAGGTGTATTCTTATTAGGAGCAATAAATGAATTACCAGAAATCACTATTGGTCATTTATCATATTCTATTGGTTTAATTTTATGGGGGCCTATATGTTCATTGATTTTATTAATTTCTTGGATTTATACAAAAAAATACCTCTCTTTTGATTAGGTGACATTTTCTTATTAAATCATGAGAAGATTTCCTATTAAGTGAAAAATATTAAGTCAATGAATATTGCTGTTTTCAAATATGGATATTATTGAAATTAATCGAATTAAAATAAGTTATATTTACCTGTTTTAAACTAATTTTTTGTATCATTCCTCATCTTTATTATTTTCAAAGATAGGAACTAATGAGTTTATATCAAGATTAACATTAATGCCCCTCTCTTTTTTGTGCTTATCATCAATCAGATTTGAGTAGGTTTCATAAAACTTTTCAGTTGCTATTTTCAATTTACGTCGCAATTCAATAGAATTATAATCACTAATCAAAATTCCTGTAATTCCCTTATAGGGCTCAAAAAGGATAGAACGTTTATCTTTTAGTAATTGACGCATAGTTCCTGAACTTTTAATTACTTCATCTGTGATAGCTGATATAGAACTTATTGCTCCTCCATAAATATCAATTAATTCCTGTTGAACATCATCTCCGATATTTTCTTGATAGATATGTTTAGCAATAAACGTGCTATTGATATCATCCATAAAGAGTAGTATTTGAGGTTTCGCTGGTTTGAAATAGGTATTATTCCATTTCATAATATCTCGAGTAGATACAACTCCAGCTGGTTTACTATCTTTAGAAATCAATACCCGCTTAAAATTATGTTCAATCATGAATCGAATGATGGTATCTATAGGTGTTTCTATATCTAACATGATTGTTGGTCCCTTCATAATTTCCTTAACTGAAATATCCGAAAGGTTATGCTCTTCCATGCCACGATCATTTAAAAAATTAATAATATCAGTCTTAGTTACTATAAAATATTCCTCTTTAGATGGGTCTTCAATAAATACAGCCGAAATATCGTTTTCATGTAAAGATGTAATTACATCTTTAAATGTAGAATTAGTATCTAACATAATGACATGAGGTGTCATTATTTCTCCAGCAACAGCAGAATTCTCATTAGATTCTTCCATCACTCTTATTAATCACTTTCAGTTTATAAATCTATAGTTATAAGAAAAATAATCATTTTATCTTAAACATAAAGTAAACCAAAATTAGAGGGAAAGAATTTATGTATTTCAATAAACAATTATGAAGTTATACAAATTCAAACCTACACTTAGTACACACTTTTTTCTTCGCATAGATGCGTCTTGGTACATAGCTAATTATTTTGGTCTTGTCATCAACTTCTTTTATGGCAAAACCCATTGCACCACAATTAGGGCATTTTCTTTTATTTATTCTCTCAAAATCCTCTGAAATGGATGCTGAAGTCAATTTTCGCTGTAATTCAGGAGATGTGGATGGTTTTGACTGGGGATATGATGGGAGTGCGGACGGCTGTGGACTTGGGTAAGATGGAGGAGTTGTAGGTCGCTTAGGGGTAGGTGATATACTAGCTCGCTGACTAGGGTAAGGTGCTGGTGGAGGAGGTTGAGATTGATTTGACATTTCTTTAATAAGTGTTTTTAATTGAGTAATTTCATTAGTTAATCGAGAGATTTGATTCTCTTTTTCAGCAACAAGTGCTTGATAATAGTGAAGTCTAGAAAATAAATCATTAATCTGATTTGATAATTTATTTAGCATATCTTCATATTCAGGATTAGACTCTTCCATGTTATTATACATGCTATATTCTATACCTTACTTTTTGCTCTATAATTGAATTTTTCTATAGTATTTAGTTTGAATGAACATTTAAATCTTGTTAGGAAAAATGATTTTTGAATTTTTTTTAAAAAACAGGAACAATACTTCCGAAGTTTAGTAGAGGTGAATAAACTACTCATAATCTAAGATAATCTCTTTTAAATTCGACTTTCAACATTTTTTTTGGGAAAATAAAAGCAATGATAATTAGAATTATCTCTAAAATAAGAAAACTCATGGACTTGAAATCCTCAATAATTAATTTCATATTACGTTATGATTTATAGAATAGTTGTAAAAAACATTGTAAAATTCAATTGATATAAATTCTCATATATGTGGGTAAAATTATAATGAAATTATTCTCTTATCTAGATAATGCTAATATATTATTATTCAAATCGGTATAAAAGATTATTTAAATTAACTTAATAATAAGAAGAATTTACACATTCTAATATTGAAATTCTTTTAATCGACCATAATTCTCTATTTTATTGTATTTCTTATTTTTCGAGTTAAAATGAATATATATAGGAGAATCATTAAGGATCGGAAAAGACTTAAAAATTGTTCTATCTGCGTATCTGAGCGCCTTCAAAACTAGTGGCAAATGATAACGAAATATTCTTTCTCGCATATGTGCCCATCCAAATATAAATCCTCCGCTAACATGAAGATAAAGATGTAACTCATAAACATTATTATTAAATTGCCACTCAGCTAAGACCTCATCTCTCATCAATCGTGTATAAAAACTTGAGATCTGTTTATAATCGTATTGAGATGCTATTGTGAGAAATAAATCACCTGTTGAATCAGAATGAGTTAAAGTATATTTCCGTGGGAGAATAAAATTCGCTGGATCTACAGAATCCTTATATACAACATGTAATTTTTCAGGATTAAAATCTGCCATTTTTACATTAAATTTATTTCAAAATAAGGTTTAAAAATTTCTCTTATAAACAATTAATGAAAACTATTTAATCCTTTCTGTAGTTAAAAATGCAATAAAAGAAAAAATAAAGTTGAATTTGATAAATGACTCACCTAAAAGGAAAAACACTTTTTATTACAGGTGCTAGTAGAGGTATAGGAAAAGCTATTGCATTGAAAGCAGCTAAAGATGGTGCTAATATTACAATAGTCGCTAAAACAAAAGAAGCTCATCCGAGATTACCTGGAACTGTCTATACTGCTGTAGAAGAAATTAGATCTATGGGGGGTAACGCTCTTCCTGCCATAACTGATATAAGGTATGAGGATCAAGTTATGAATGCTATAAATGCTACAGTTGATGAATTTGGAGGGATTGATATCCTTATTAATAATGCCAGTGCTATAAATTTATCCCCTACTTTAGAAATTGAAATGAAACGGTATGATCTCATCTTTTCAGTTAATGTACGTGGAACATTTTTATGCTCAAAACTATGTATTCCCTATCTCAAAAACGCAGAAAATCCACACATATTGAATTTATCCCCTCCGCTAAATCTTGATCCAAAATGGTTTAAAAATAATTTAGCCTATACTATGTCTAAATATGGAATGAGTATGTGTGTTTTAGGTATGGCGGAAGAATATAAAAAAGATGGGATTGCTGTTAATGCATTGTGGCCACGTACATCAATTGCAACAGCTGCTGTTAGAAATCTATTAGGAGGAGAATCAGCAATCAAACATTCAAGAAAACCAGAAATTGTAGCAGATGCAGCATATATAATTTTAACGAAACCAAGTAGAGAATGTACAGGGAATTTTTTTATAGATGAGGATCTACTAATTGAAAATGGCATAACTGATCTTGACAAATATTCAGTTGATTTGGGCTCAGCTCTTTATCCCGATTTCTTTCTATAAATTCCTAATAATTACTATTTTTTCAAATAAAGTAAATCTTAGACTAGTAAATTCAAATACAGATTGTAAAAGAATGAATATAATATAATTCACTAAAAAATTATTCAAATTTTTTATATATTGGATTATGTTATTTTCATTTATGAATTTACTGAACTTATTTATTGGTCTCCATCTTAAGCTCAAACAATACAGAGTGCAGTTTATCTTTTTCTTTTTATACTGGTTTAGTGGTTTTCTTTTTTTTCTTATTACTGAACCAAACGAGACTTTTGGGAATTTATTCTTATTCTCAATAACTGTTAGATCTCCAGCAGATGCAGGGGATTATGCTAAATTTTATGCGTTAGTATGGCCAATTTTACTTGAAGTTATAGTATTTGGATTTATCATGGGTGAGTTACTGGAAAGATATAATCCTATTGTTACTAGTAGAATTCTTGCTCGCCATAGATATTTTCATACTGTTATTATTGGATATCACCATCTTTCTATTAGGATTCTCGAATATTGCATTGATAATGAAAAACCTTTTTGCCTTATTGAGGATTGCGAAGAATTAGTCGAAGATCTAATAAATGCAGGTCATCCTATAGTTATAGGCGATGCTGTCGAAACAACTAACCTCATTGCTGCGAATATTAAAAGTGCTAAAGAAGTTTTTATCAATGTAGGTGACGTTAGAGTGGCAATAATCTGTACAGCTAAAATTCGAAAAATTAATCCTGAATGCCCTATATATGTACGTGCTTTTGATGATCATGTACGAGAGTATCTTAGACAACCTCCATTGAATGCATTCTCATTTTCAACCTCAAATTGGGCAATGGATCATATTCGCAAATGGACACAAGGTAAAACTGGGAATGCTATTGTGATTGGGCGCGATAGCTTAACCCATCGTATTGCATACCACCTTTCTTTGCAATCTGGGCGTCAAGTATTTCTATTTGATGATGAACATGAGGGTATTGAGTTTGTGGTAAATGACCAAATGCATTTAATTAATGAATTTGCTCGCTTTTTAAGTGATCTACGCGCTCATGTGAATTTAGATGAAGTTTCCCAAGTATTTATATGTTGGAAACGTGAATCTGAATTTGATGAATCAATATATTTAACGTCTAAACTTTATTTACGACATCCTGAAATTGAAGTTTATGTCCGTATCTTTGATGAAGAATTAAGAGAATTAGTAGAAAATTATAATGCAAAGACTTTTTCAACCTCTATGAATGCTTTTAATATGCTTCAAAAAGAAGTGAAAAAAGATTCAGCAATTTATCCAAAAGAATCTAGTTAAATTTGATATTTTTTTTAATCTAAATATTAAAATTTTTCATAATTAATTTTAAATATGTTAATTTAATACTTAGAATGGACTTATGCTATGTTAAATAAATCTAAAATACTCAAAAATTTTCAAAATAGTTTAGCTGAAAAAAACTATAAAGGTCTAGTAATTTCTGCTAAGCATATTCGTGATTTACATAACGACATTGAAAAGCATAATAAAAAAGAGCTTTTTGATCCTCTATTTTATTACGAATGCCTTTCATATTTTGAATTCGAGCCTGTATTAAATTTGCCTGAAAAATATTCACTATTTATCGTTGCAGTTCCGCAGCCCTCCTTTAAAGTAAATTTCATATGGAAAAATGAGAATGTACCCTTACTTATTCCTCCAACATATCTATATGGTCAAAAAGTAATAGATGAGGTTAAGGAGATATTAGAAGGTATTTTGCATCCAGAAGGCTATAAAGTAGTATATGCTCGTATTCCATTTAAAACATTAGCTGTACGTAGCGGATTAGCAAAATATGGAAGAAATAATATCACCTATATTTCAGAAATGGGGAGTTTCTATCGCTTAGCTGCATTTTACTCAGACTTTCCAATAGAGAAAGATTCGTGGCAAGAACTAAAAATGATGGAGTTATGTGAAAATTGTTCTGCCTGCATAAATAACTGTCCTACACAAGCTATTTCATCTGAACGTTTCCTCTTACATGCCGAACGCTGTATTACTTTTCATAATGAGCATCCTAGAGATATTCCGTTCCCAAAATGGTTAGACTCTTCATGGCATAATTGTCTTGTAGGTTGTCTTCATTGCCAAAGAGTTTGTCCTGCGAATAAGAAAGTATTTAAATGGATTGAACAGGGACCTATATTTTCTGAAGAGGAGACAAAAGAAATTTTAGAAGGAAATGTTTTTGAGCAAATTTCTGGAGAAACTGCGAAGAAACTTGCTAATTTTGACTTAAATGAGTTTCTTGAATTATTTCCCCGAAATCTTAGTGTTTTTTTAAAAAAATGAATCTAGAAAAAATAAAATAAATACTTGATTAAGGGATTGCTCTCCCCCTCCTCTCATAATTCCCAGATTACTCCTATATCTACTAAAGAATAATAATCTCTTATTCCATATTGGTGGAAGATTTAAAAGATTTAAAAAAAAATATAATAATTTTGTAAAGCATAAAAACTATGCATTCTTAGATTATATTATAATTGAAATTATTTTCATACTTTTTTTAAATATGTTGAATTGATTTATGATTCGTGTTTTAAATAAAATCCGACAGGATAAAAAAGAATTTATTACTTCTGATGAACTAAAGAGCTATTGTGAAGAGTTATACTTGGATTATCGCCGTATTAGTGATTATCTAATATCACGAGGTAATTTATTATCTATTGTAGAAGATGTTTATTATGTAAAATCTGCAACTGAGGTTAATAAGAAAAAATTAAAATATTCTTTTTTTAAGCTCTTATCAAAAGCTTTAAGATTTAAGCAAATAAATAATTGGTACTTTGGTCTTTATACGGCATTGGATCTATTGAATATCAGTTATAACCATGATAATAATTATTTTTACTTAATTAATGACAAGATTGTATATAATAAACCTACAATAATTTTAGGTAAAAAATTCCGATTTTTAAGATTCAATAATTCTTTCTTTAATTTTGGAATAATCCAAAACAAAACACGACATTCAGATCTCGAAAAAACCATTTTAGATTTAATTTATTTATGGGAATATAACCAAATGAATGAAAACAGAATACTCATCGAAGTTTCTAAATTAATAGATGGAATTTCTGAGGAAAAAATACTAGAATATTCTCAATATTATCCCGAATCAAACCAAAAACTATTGAAGAGAGCTTTAAATAGATTATCAATATCTACGCATTAAGATTAAGCTTAATACTTGTTTTACAAACTTTTTATTTTAGATCAAAAATGAAATTTTTATGTCGCGCTTAATTTTAAATCCCATATTTTATTAAGAGTATCATAATTAAATGACTTTAAAGAGCCATCCAAGTGATAAGGAGCATTTAAAATATTTAGAGAAATTTAACATAAATCAACGTTATGCTCTTTTTACCATTATCCTATGTATTCTTCTCGATTCGTTTGGATATTCTATGGTTCTACCCTTATTACCTGGAATTGCTAAGGATTTTGGAGCCTCAGATTTTATGGTTGGAATTTTGATTTCATCAAATGCACTTTCCGCACTAATATTTGTTCCAATATGGGGTAAATTGAGTGATAAATATGGACGCAAACCTATCCTAATAATCTCACAAGGGGGTACCGCTCTTGCATTCTTTTTTTTAGGATTATCTAATTCTATTTATTTTATCCTTTTTGGTAGAATTTTAGATGGGATGTTTGGTGGTCAAATTCCCGCCATCCGAGCTTATGTTACTGATGTCACTACTCCACAAACAAGAGCTTCCCATATGAGTAAATTCATGGTTGGATATACTGGGGGTATGATTGCAGGTCCTATCATTGGAGGCTTTTTAGGGGTAATCAATTGGCGTATTCCTTTTTTTTTCGCAAGTGTTTTATCTGTTTTTGCTATCTTTTTAACAAAAATAATTTTAGTTGAAAGCATGCCAAAAGAGAGAAGAGTTGAAATTCAGCAACGTCTTCAATCTATACACTTAAATTCAGGAATTAAAAGGAGTATTTGGAATGGTGAAGTAATAAGTCGACTCATCCAAACTTTTTTAATCTCTCTAATTAGCTCAATGTTCATGTCAAGTTATGCTTTAGTCCTTAATAAAAGATATGGAGCAAATGCCTCCGTAATCGGTTTAGTTATGGCAGTGGCAGGTGTTGGTCTTTTAATATATGGTTTAATTCTAATAAGACCAATACTTAGAAAAGTAGGTGAAAAACGAATTTTAATTATTACTTTTATTTTAGCGATTATCATATTCATCATCTACCCTTATTTATATGAATTTTGGATGGTTTTTCCATTTGTTTTAGTATTTGCATTTATGTTAGCTTTGATGAGACCGCTTATTTCTGCAAATATCACTAAAGCAGTTGATCCAGATAGGCAAGGAGTTGTAAGTGGGTGGGCTGTTAATCTTCAGTCGTCTTCACAAGTAATAGGTCCTTTACTTTCAACTGGATTCTTACAAATTGGTGGTTTAGCTATTAGTGTTATTTACTTGGATTCATATGAATTAATTGGATTTATGAATGTGATATTAGCCGTTATTTTATTTCTAGTCGGTTATTTTGATGTTAAACTACACCCTAAACTATATGCTTATGAGAAAATTAGGAGAAAACGACTAGAGGTAATAAAAAGACGAATTCCAAATAAAGAAGAGATAGAAATAGAATAGTTCCTTTAAAACTAATTTATAATTTGCCAATTAAATGTAATCACGATAAATTTGAAAAATATTTATGCCAAACTGAAAACTTTAGCTGTTTATCATGAAGAAAATTAATATAATTGAAACAAAAACAGGAAAACTTCAAGGATATATTGAAAATGGTATATCTATATTTAAGAGAAATCCTTATGTGCAACCTCCAGTTGGTAAATTGAGATTAAAGGCTCCAGTATTAAAAAAATCATGGGAATTTAGACCAGAAATTCCAAAATCGATTTCAGCTATTACACCTTCGTTAAGTAGAGAATAAGAATTATGATGTGGAATTAAGATATGATCTCAATATTAAAATAATATTTCCAATTTTATTTATAAATAATAATCTATTATTGAAGAAAATGAATATTGAAAAGATTTGGACAACAAGCGATTGGACAACTCATGCGCGGAGTATCATTCATGGACTTAGTGAATTTCCGGAAGATTCAAAACTTATTTTAATTTTACGACATTCCCATAGAAATGAACCAGAACCGGGGTTCCTAGACAAAGTCTATAAATTAAGATTAACTCCAGAGGGCCATGCTGTTGCAGAAAAATTTGGGGAAAATCTACCTAAAGACAGGCCAATTCGGATCTTTCATAGTATAATATGGCGATGTGAAGAAACAGCAGCTAACATTCATAAAGGCTTTTCAAAAATAGGGGGAAAAAGCGAATTAAAAGGAGAATTTGCTCCTCTCTCTAATATCGGAATAGATAATCGATCTTTTTTAAATCAATTTAAAAAATATCGTTTTAGAGATGTTTTATTCCGTTGGGTTGCAGGTTTTTATCTTCCTGAGGAATGGACTCCTTTTACACAATATGTTCAAAATTCAGCTCATCTTATATGGAATCAACTTAAAGATGCCCCTGAAAAAGGATTAGATATATATATAACCCATGACTGGCATTTAATTAGTTTTAGATTTGGTTGGTTTGGACTACCTCCAGACGAGAGGTGGGTAAAATTTTTAGGGGGATTTGCCTTTACATTTGAAGAAGATCATATTTTGTTATTAGATTATGGCGATTTGAGACCAATAGAATTTCCCCATTGGTGCAAAATCGAAAAATAATCTTATAATAATTATATATAATTAATATGGAAATGCACTAGTTGCATCACTATCAGTTATTACAGTAAAATACTGTTTTATTAACAGCTCACTTTGTTTAACTCCTCTTGGATCCCCCCAATCCAAATGTGTATAAGAAAGTAGAGGTAAATAATGCATAACAATTCAAGGATCATAAATAAAAATTCCACACGTCATCATAATCAATACCTATTATCTCTTTTTCAATTTTTTGTCTTAAATCAATTTTATTCTGCCACCAAGAAGCTTTGTAAGTAATCAATATAAATTCCATCGATTTGACTTAGATATTTTCAAGCGTGTGAAGAAAATAGGATTTAAATTTTATTTTAATGAAGTTTTGTTCAAATACTTAATGAAGAAATCCCTTGATTTAAGTTTTGAAGGTGAAAAAGTCGATGAAATATTTACAAATTACCCTGATAAACAACCTAAATTAAGACAAAACTATCAAAATCATCAGGAAATCCCTTTATTTTAAAAAAAAAGAAAAAAAATTAAAATTAATAATAAAAGTTTACAATATCATTTACGTCGATTTGCTATTATAATTAGTAAACCAATTGCAAAAACCACAGGAATCAAGAAGTAAAATCCAGATGAAATACTTTTCGCATCCGCTGGCTCTATTCGTGTGATTTCAAACCAAATTGTAACCTCTTCGTCATTGATATTATCCATATAAATACCGTAAGAACCTTCTAAAGTAACCTTGTAACTCCATGATCCCCCTCTACTATTAGAGCTAAATTCTATATATGTAAAATCTTCACCCCTCATAAAATTACTACCATTTTCACTATCCATTAAATATACATCTATTCCAGGACCACTTTTTACGTTATAGTCGATTTCTAACTTGTCTCCAGCATAACAGCTTTTGCTGGAACTAAATTTTTGATTAGCTGGTAAGGTAATCTCTTGAGTAGTTGTCCATTTAGTGCCTTGAACCTCCTTAACTAAAAATGTAAGTAAAATTGTGAAGAATATGGCATAGAAAAAAAATCTCGCTTTCTTTTTTATCATTTTTTATCACATATTATATTAGATTTCAAATTTATTATATAAAACTTGAATATAAAAATATTATTAAATTCAATGTATAACAAGTCTTTATAGAAATTATCTAACATTTCTCCTAAAATCTTAGATACAATATTAATTGGATCTTCTTCTAATAGGATCTATCCTCTATATTCCTAGCTACTAGTGAAATATACAAAATTATTGCGATATAATTATAAAGTCCCAAAAAAAGTATGATAAAAAGTAATTAAGTTTTAAGCTTTTGCAGCGTTTTCAGCAATTGCGTCTGAAATTTGCCCCCATATCTCTGGAGGTAAACTATGGCCCATTCCATCAATAATTAGCAATTCTGCACCTGGTATTGATTTTGCTGTCTCTTTACCGCCTTCAAGAGGAACGAGAGGATCATCTCCTCCATGAATAACTAGTGTGGGAACTTTGATTGATGATAGTTTAGATCTCCTATCTCCATTTGCCAAAATTGCTAACAACTGACGTCCAAAACCAAGAGGGTAAAAACATCTGTCAAACACTTTTTCAGCTATTTTTCGACTTCTTTCTTCATTAAAAGGGAATCCTGAACCATAGAGTAATCTTCCAACCTTTAAAGAATTTTCTATATATGCGCTACGTTCTGTAGGAGCAGGTGTAACTAATACTTGCATTGCTTCTGAAGTTGGTTGTGGAAGGTCAGGATTTCCTGTTGTGCTCATAATAGAAGTAAGGCTTAAAACTCGATTTGGATGTCGAAATGTGATAATTTGTGCAATCATACCACCCATGGATGCCCCACAAATATGAGCTTTATCAATCTTAAGAGCATTTAAAATACCAATAGCATCATCTGCCATATCTTCCAATGAATAAGGTGCTTCAATTGTCTCACCTCGTTGCATAGCCGCAATTGCTTTCATAATATTTGGTCTACCTGCTTCTTCAAACTTAGTTGATAAACCAACATCTCTGTTATCGTATCGAATTACATAAAAACCACGGTCTAAAAAGAATTGGATGAATTCTTTGTCCCAAGCAATCATTTGGCCACCTAGTCCCATAACCAATAATAATGGTTTATCTGAAGGATTACCAAAAGTTTCATACTCAATTTCTATATTATTTACTTTTGCTTTCGGCATTTTATCATCCTAAATATTTTTTTTATTTTTAAAATATTCAAAAGTTTTTAAATTATTGGTAGCTTAACTTCACAATAAAAAAGCGATTAAATCTATATGGATTCCAATCCCAACTAGATTCCAATTTCGTTGAAAGTTTTTCTTCCAAATATACATACCAATGGTATAGCAGACGATTATCCAATAATAATTACAATAACAATCATAATAAAAAGAGACAATAGTAAATTATCCTGATAAACTAAGAGCAGAGGTGCAAATTATATAGAGGACTTTAATGTTGATATATGAATGAATAGATAAATGTATCAATCAACAAGTTAAATGGAATGCTCCTGCTATTTTTCTATTTCCTTTAATTTCTTGGTTATATAACTGTATTGCCTCTTGAGTTGGAAGAGAAATAATCTCAAAATTCAAATTTTTAGTTAGTTCTAGTGGCACATTCATTAATCCCGAATTCCCAGTTCCGATAATTAGGAGTTCTGGGGCATAATCTAAAACATATTTTAAATCCTCTTTAGATATATGATGTCCTTTTTCTCGCCACCAGTTTGGTATAACACTTTTACCAAGAAGAATTATATCTTCATAAAAAGTTTCATTTTCGAGTGAAATACTACCAAATTGATAATTTTTTATGAATTCTGAGGTCATATATGATTAAAGTATTTTTTCCTTAAAAACTAAATTAACTCTATTGAGAATTTTAGCTAAATGTGGTCAAGAGAAACATAATAAGCCAGTAAAATCCAGAAACCTAACTTCCGATTACTATAAAAGTGATTAATTCAATAAGGATTCCTATTTTTAATAATAATCCAATTATATTGAACATTTTTCTTTCAGATATACTTTTCAAAATTAAAACAGACGCCAATCCAATAATAATAAGATCAACAACCATAAAAAAAAGATATAAAAGCGGGAATGCAATATTAGTGAAAATTGGAAGTATAAAAAAGGTAATTGCTAAAAATTGGAGAACTAGAGAAGATTTTAAACTATTATATATATCATCTCCTCTTTTGAAAATTACCTCTCTTTCAGCTTGATCTCTTTTTGGTAGATCTTTTATTAATTCACGGGATAATTGTAGGAAAGAAGCTGTTAAAAAGAAGAAATACACGAATAACGGAATTAATCGGGTAATTAATAGTGCTCCATAAAGTATTCCTAGTGAAAATACAAGACATCTAATTATCGACTTAATAAGATCACTATTTATTTTAATTTTGAAAGCATAATAACCTAAAAGAGCCCAGAGAATACCAAATGAGACAGCAAAAACTAAAATAAAAATATTAAGATGATAGATAGTCGAAGAGATTATTATACTAATAATCGCTAGCATAAGCCCAATAAGATATGTTACTCCAAATATTATTTTTGCTTGTTTTATACTGAATCTATTATCAGAAGAAGGATTTTCTATTATTTGAAGTATTTTTATTATAATAATTCCCGATAAAGCTAAGAATAAATAAGCAATAGGACCAAACATAACGCTTGCAGTAAAAATTTCAATACTAATGCCTTTTCGAGAGAGAAATATGCCAATAAAGACCATTATACTGCCCACTATTGCTGGTTTAATTGACTTCAAATAATCTCTGAGATTCAAACTATACCTCCTATCATTTTAATCATTATACATTCTTGTATAATTGTTAAAATTGAGCACTAATTTTTGATTTCCGAATTCGATGATTGCTGTTTTTGTACCAAAATCTTGATAACAGTAATCATTGCTAAAACGAGGATAAGGCCCCAAATCAATTTCTATATTATTAACATACATTGGACTATACCAAGAAACACTAACTAGACCTTGAGATGGTGAATTATATTGTACATTATAACCAAGAACTTGAGGAATAATTTTTACTTGAGATTGTGAAATTTCTGATATAAATTGATTAAAGGATTTATATTCATCAACGCTACCTAACTCTATTATCCATACATTTTTATAACCATTTACTCGAAGTTCATAATTTGAAATCCATTCAGTTTTTTTATAGGAATATAAAGCAATATACCCATCTCCTCTGGCACCAAATGTCCATTTACCATGTTGTTCCCACTCATCAAAAGCCCAGCGAGGGAAATATGCATGTTGGTAAAATTTATTTCCTGAAAAGAGGTTAAAAAAATAGAGAAGAATTTCTCCCTCTAAAGGAAGTGTTTCACGGTCATACTGAATGATTCCAATATTTTTATATAATGTAGCACGAGGATTCCATCCACCTACATATTCTTGTTCTAAATCCTTGGTGATACCTCCAGGAGAATTAGTATATACAAATGCATTATCATCTAAGGAAGCTTGCCAAATATGTTCCTGATAGCTATTCATTCCTTTTTGGTGATCCTGAGATCCAGAGAGCTGATAATAAGGAGTTCTATATGTATAAGTGTTTGAGGTTTCCAAACAAATGCCTTGGGTAATGAGTTTTAACTTCTCAGAATATTTTTTTAATGGAATCCCATGTAAAAAGGCAGATATTTCAAAAAAATCAGATACTATTTTTGGACCGTACATATTCTCTGACTTTATATTATATTTTTCGACGAGGGTAAACACATCATCTATAGTTTGAGGGGGTAAAACTGCCGACATACCTAACCAGAACATTAAATCTTCTTCATTGTACTCAATATCATATAAGGGACCTTCATCCATACCAATATTATTTCTCTCTTTGTGTTCATTATATAAAGTTGCATTATTTGCAATATCTTCTAAAATAGGTGGAGGAGCATAGTGACCACTTGTAGCTAAAGCTACAGCGGCAAGATTATGATTATCATTAGGGTTGTGTTCTCCAATTCCAAGCATAATCCATGCTGATTCAGAGGTGCTATCTCTAGAAGCAGGTGATAGAGCACTAGTTCCTAATTTTGTTCTATCATAGGCGCGACCATGAGTAGTAGCATATCTACCTTTAAAATAATTATTGGCAAAATCAAAAGCAATGATATCCATTACCATAGCAGCTTTATATACAATCTCTGGATCTTCAGAAAAGTCGACTAAATTAACTAATGCGGCAATATCTTCTGTATAATACGTGTTTGAATGCCATTCTGCAAAACCAAATTGTGCACGCCAGTCAAGCCATCTTTTAATCAAGGGTATGGCATGATATACATGTTCAATACCAGTCATACCAGAATTTACAAAGGTATCATTAGGAAAAAGTTGTCCAATCAGCAATTCTGCTGTATGAAATAGAATTTGATGGTTTTCCGTATAAAAAATAATATCGTCTCTTCTTGGTTCTGTATACCAATATTTAGTTTTACCAAAGGCGTCAATAATTCTGTTTCTTATTGTTGGACTTAAAATATTCTTATTTATATCAAAATATATCAAACGTAAGAGAGAATTTAATCTAAAATCTAATGTATCCTTAAAATTTAAAATTTTATAAAGAGAATTATCAAAACTCTCCTCACTAACATTTAACTCTAGATACACACGAGCAGCTTGTGCATATACGTCATTACTATTTATACTATCATTTAAATATAGTTCTTGTCGTTGCTTGAATCCACTTGTAGCATTAAATGTCTCAAATAAATTAAAAGTACGATTAAAATTAGTTCTCATTGAATATTTCCACTGTTCTTGACTAATCTTAGGATTTTGATAATTTTGTTTATGTATAAAGAATTGCGGTAGAATTAAGATAATAAATATAAAAAATAACTTGGGGAATTTTTTCTTTTTAGAATTTTGATGTGATTTTAGTTTATATATTTTGAAAAACAAATAGATTGCAAATAACAAAATTAGGATGTTATTGAATAAACTATTAGACGTTAGAGAATAAATTCCAAAAAGGAAAATTATAAGAAAGCCACCAATGCTGCTTGAAATAATCAATCTCCAACATAAAATAACAACTAGTATGATAATAGTTGAACAAATCAAAATCATTACTGATTTTTTATTGGTGCTAAATTTCTCCATTATCCCTAATGAATATTTACTACTATTTAAAAACAGGTCCTTTCAGGGATTTTGACAAGAAAGTTAATATATTAAGATATTAAGACTAAAAGAATAAAAAATTACAAATAAAAATAGAATAAAAAAAGAATAAATAAAATAATTTATCTGGTTAAAGCTCGAAAGACTTGATTCATACCAGTATTGACCAATGCATATTTTATATTTTTTCTCATTTTTTTAACCTTTTTTTTTGGTTGTTTATTAATTATAATTTAGATTCAATTACATATATAGTTCTTGATTCATAACTCTCTGAAAAGTTCGAACCATTAGAAAAGTCTTTCATAATAATAAAAATTAGATAAAAAAGCTATTGGTATTGAGGGTCTCTTGAAACACAACCTACATTATTCCCTAATTTCATAAGTTCAGAACATTTTGAACAGGATATACAAACTTGATTCTTATCAATAAATCCTTCTTGAAAAATTTGTTTTGGAAAGTTAGGATTTGCTAAAGCCATTCTGCCAAATCCACAAATATCAACATTATTTTCATGAATTAATCCTGCAGTGACATTACTTGCAAATTGACGTAAATAAGAATAGCCTGAGCCAATTATTTTCATATCTTCTGGTATGTGTTGTTTAATGAAAGATGTAAACCTAATGAGCCTGTTTACTCCATATAGGGGATGTTCATTTGGTAGATTTCCTCCTTCTGTAGGTGTATCAAATGGTCTTGTAATGTGAGGTTTATAATGTGGATTACCAGCGGTAATGTTAATCAATCTTATACCTAGGTTATAAAGTCTTTTGATTAATTCCAATGGTTCAGTAAGATCGATTGATGCTGGAAAGACCTCATTTATAATATTTTTTACTCCAAATCCATTAGGATAAGGTATTCCATCATATAAGCTCATTCTTGTAGTTATTAAAAAATTTTTATCATTTCCAAACTCTTTTTTCAATTTGTAAATAATGTTAAGGAAAAACTTCGCTCTATTATCTAAAGATTCACCTCCATATCTAGAATTAACACGCATTCTTGAACAGAATAGTTCGTGAATTAAATAGCCATGACAGGACTTAATATCTACTCCATCAAAACCTACTTCTTTTGCTAAAAGAGCCTTTTGAACCCAATTATCTTCTAAACTTTCCAATTCATTGTCTGTTATTATAATACCATCTTTTATTGAAAGACCTCTTGAATCATCTAATTCAGAATTATGATAAGCACGAATTGGATATTTTTTACCATCTCTGACACTATATCTTCCCGAATGATTTAATTGTAATATTAATACACACTTATGTTTGAATCCTAACTCCTCTAAAGTATTGTTGCAAATTTCCCGTGTATTTGACACTAAATCTACAAACTGTTTATAATTTTCCCTGGAGAGCATTAATTGATGAGGACTTGAGCGGCAATCTTTATTAATCGCAGTGGCTTCAAACCAAATTAAACTAGCACCACCTTTTGCATACCTTTCATACCGCCTATAAGTTAAATCTCCCGGCGAGCCATCTAGATTTGCATCAAATCCTTCCATCGGTTGTATTGATAACCTGTGTGGAATTGTCCTATTATTAACTTTTATATTTTGCTTTAAAATTTCTAAATCATTACTTATTGGAATTTCTAATCCTAATTCATGAATTTTAATCTCTAAATCTCTTAGAGTTTTATACTTAAAGGACTCAAATTGCATATACTTAGGATTTGAATTCATTAGTTTATATTTAGATATTCCTTAATAAAGAACTTTTCATTTTTTCTTATGATGATTTATGAGGAAAAAGAAGATTTTACTATGTCAAAGAGGTAGATATTTTTTTAGTGGTAAGACATATTCCTATTTCCAAGACATTTTGAGTGATTATATCGTTGATAATTATGAAGATGTCGAGATCTTTGATAATAGAGAATTTTTTGAATATGATACAACTATCTTTTTTACGCAATCCGGTGAATTTTCTGTAGCACAAGAAAAAAATGTGTTAGATTTTATTGCTAGTGGAAAAGGATTTATAGGATTACATGGTGCTTCAGCTTCTTTTAAAGAGCATCCCAAATATTATGAAATGATTGGAGGACGATTTATTGGGCATAAAAAGAAGTGTAATATTGAAATAAAAATTTTAGATAAAGAACACCCTATCACAGCAAATTTTGACGATTTCAATTTTTTTGACGAGCCGTATCGACATGATTTTTCTATGAAAGGTGATATGAAGGTTTTAGCAGAAGCCTATTATCATGATGAAGAAGATCCTGATCCTGAACCGATTATTTGGGTAAAAACCTATGGTGAAGGGAGAGTTGCATTTTGTGCTTTAGGTCACCAAGTCAAATCTTTAAAAAATGAAATCTTTCGTAAAATCATAAGAAACTCTGTAAAATGGGTATTAGAAGGACAATAAGATTGGTGAAGTGAAACGAAAACTAATAAAGTCGTAAAAGTAGGGATAATTGGTTGCGGTGGGATCGCAAGGAAGTATAAATTTGCATCTAGAATAATAAAAAACACTAAAATCGTTGCTGCTGCAGATTTAAACATTAACAGAGCAATTAAAATAGCTGGAAAAAAAAATGCGTGTATTGATATTGAAGAAATATATAGAAATGAGGATATAGATGCAGTTTATATATCTACACCTCATCATCTCCATAAACCTATGATAAAACAAGCTTTCGAACATGGAAAGCATGTTCTATGTGAAAAACCCGTAGGAGTTTCAGTAGATGATGCTAGAAAAATTAGAGATTTAGATCTTCAATATTCTGATTTAAAATTAGGATTCAATTATAATTATAGATATGATCATAATTGTTATCGTTTAGTTAAAGCTATACAAGGAGGATATTTAGAAGAAGTATATTATGCTAATTGTAATATATTTTTCAGCAGAGATGAATCTTATTTTGAAAAAGGACCTTGGAGAATAAAAAAAGAAACCGCTGGTGGAGGAACCCTATTAACTCATGGATCACATATGGTTGATATTATGATATGGGCTTTTGGTGAACCTAGATCAGTTATAGGTAAAATTGATAACATGAAGTTCAAAAATATAGAAGTAGAAGACTTTGCCTTAGGTATAATTGAATTTGAAAATGGAGTATATGCTCAAATCAATGACTCAACATTTGTTAAACCTCCATATGGTATGTTTAAAGAAAGAGTAGAGTTAGAAATTTTTGGAAAGAAAGGGAGATGCTACTATAAAGGGCCTTGGCCAAAATCCTCATTAACTTGGAAAGGTATTAAAAAATACAAAATTAAAAAAGATACAAAAGGATTTTCCCACTTTGGGAGATCAATAAAAGCATTTGGTGATTGGGTTCTAAACAATAAACCATACTTCAATACAATAGAAGAAAGCTCTAAAGCTCTAATTTTGATATCCGCTTTATACAAATCTTCAGAAACAGGTAAAAAAGAGATAATAGAGAAATTATAGAGAAATTAACAGGAGAAACTAAATTCTCTGCATCATAAGGTGAACTGAGTAGTTAACAGATCTTTAGCTCGGGATGAACCACCCATGTAAAGGGTGTAATTTATATATTCAATTTCCCAAGATTTCGATTCTGGATTGTACCATGCTAGATTTTTAATAGGGACTTCAATTTTTACAGTTTCAGTTTCATTTGGTTCCAAATGAACACGTGAAAATCCTTTTAATAATTTTAGAGGACGGTCGATTTGAGATTCTTCAAATCCTATGTATAATTGAACCACCTCATCTCCTGCAACTTTTCCGGTATTCTTAATATCTACCGTAGCAATAACTTTTTCATCCTTAACTTCGACTTGTAAATTACCATAACTAAATGTGGTATAGCTTAACCCAAAACCAAAAGCAAATGCTGGTTCCAAGCCCTCTTTTTCAAAAAGAGTATACCCATGATAATATCCATACTCAATTTCATCTGCGTTTTTATCAAAAAAAGGTAAATGGTTAGGATCTTTTGGAATTGTAAAAGGAAGTTTTCCTCCTGGGTTGACATCTCCAAAAATTATCTTCGCCAAGGCGTTCCCCCCTTCCATACCCGAATACCAAGCCACTAAAATCGCAGGGACTTGATCTTTCCATTCTTCCATGATTATAGCGCTTCCTCCAATTAAAATAACAACACAATTTTGATTTTCACTAGCCACTAATTTAATTAATTCTATTTCATTATCATGTAAGGATAAATTCTCTCTATCTCCACCAATTTTGAGTTCACGAATAAATTCTCCTTCATCCTTATGATCTAAACCTACGATTAAAATTGCCGCATCCACTTCTTTAGCTATAGATCTCACACTTTCTTTATCTGATCCTTCAATATACAGTATTTCAACTGAATCTCCTAAATAATTTTGAATGCCTTTTAATGGAATAATAACATATCTGGTTGTTACATTACTACTACCGCGATCTCCAGTGTTTTTAATCGTTGCTAATCGTCCAAAAATCGCAATTTTGTTAATTTTATTTTTATTTAGTGGTAAAATATTTTCCTCATTTTTTAGTAATACCATACTCTTTTCTGCTGCTTCTAATGCAATCCTACAATGTTCTTCACATCCAATTATAGCAGACTCATAAGTTTGGGGATCTTCTTTTGTAACATAGTGGAGAATTGTTCGCATAATCCGTCCAACAGCTTCATCAATCATAGCTTGTGAAATTTTACCTTGCTGTAGTGCCTTTTTTACTCTTCTATATTTATAATATTTAGCTCGTGGCATTTCTACATCTAATCCCCCAGTTATTCCTCCTATAGTGCTTTTAACACCTCGCATCCAATCAGAATGAACAAATCCCTGAAAGTTCCACTCACTTTTCAGTATATTTCGCAATAAATATTTATTATGTCCACAGTAATTACCACGAACTTTATTATAAGCAGTCATTATAGTTGCACACCCCTCCTCTACACAGCGTTTGAAGTGAGGAAGATATACTTCACGAAGTGTTCTTTCATCAATTTTTACATTTACTTTAAACCTAGCAGTTTCAATACTATTTGCGGCAAAATGTTTGGCAGTGGCCATAACATTATGCTTTTGTACACCTCGAGTTAGTGAAGCACCAAATTCTCCTATAAGAAAAGGATCCTCTCCATATGTTTCTTGAGCCCTTCCCCACGAAGGATGACGCAAAAGGTTAATACACACTCCTCCAAAAAGATTACCTCCATGTGCTCGAACTTCTTTTCCAATTATGTCTCCTATTTTATGCTCCAAATTAACATCCCACGATGCCCCACGAGCTATTGATACCGGAAAACAAGTAGAACCTGGGATAACTACTCCTCGAGGTCCATCAGTAAATTTGAATGGAGGAATTTTGAATTTTTTTGAACCTGCCCCATCGTACACTCGTCTTCCTACTCCTCTATCTTTTAATACTTTTAGGATTAGACCATTTCCTGTCATTTGATGTACCTTCTCTTTCAAACTCATATTGTTAAGGACATATTGAACAAAATTTTCAATTTCTTCCTCAGTTATACCTTTCTTTATTTCATACATCTATGTAATCTACATTTAAGACAATAAATTCAGTTAAAGTTAATAAAATTAAAAATAGATTTAAAAAAAACTTTTTTTTCAAAATTATATATTCTTTCCACATTTTTATGGCTTTCCCAGAGAGCTTTTCAATGTAAATGATTTTTTTATAGAGATATTCCAAGATCTGACAAACTAAGGAATAGAGATGGTATCATCCATGCAAAAAAGAATGTTAATCCCACTAGTGAAATAATTTTTGCTCGTTTGTTAAATTTATTTTCTTGCTCGGTATTCACAGATCCTCTTGCTATTAATAATGTAATTAAAGATAAAGGAGCAAATAGAAAACCGAACCAAGATAATTTATATGCTAATTTTGAATCTGACTTAATATCATGACGGATCTCATTCTTCTCAATAACATTCAACCACTCGGCATTATAAAATGCCTCCTCTACATTTAGTTGTCCTGCTTGCCACCACTTCTTTTCTGATCTCCTAGCAGGAACGATTTGAGCAGCAATCGTACCCATACACCATTCTAAGCTTCCTGTGAATTTTACTTTTTCCCAGAGTAGCAAAATTACTTCCAACATCAGGAAAGTTATACCCATTGTAATAAATACTCCACCCCAATCCAGTAATTTATAAGGTTTACCATAAATTAATGTAGAAACGATATAATGTGACACAAAATATAACCACTGAATATTATAAATTGTGAATGCAACGAACCCAAATCGTCGAATAAATCGTGTTTTATCAGCAAACTGCTTACCACGACCACGAAATTCCACCACACGCACTACAACCATGATAAGGCAAATAGCTGTTCCATTTAAAGCCATAAATTGAAATAGCCATCCATAGAGTATCACAGGGCTATTAATAGCTGGATTATTAGGAACCCAATCTCGATGAAAGGGTAGACCTTTATAAACATTCAAAGTTGCATCCAATCCAATCGCATCCATTAAAAGGATAAGTGTGACAATAAGACCGACGACACCTACAAAAAACATCAAAAATCCATATTGCATTGTCTGTTTGGGAAACTTCCGCGGCACTTCTTCTCTTTGTTGAGCTAAACGGATGCCAATGATACTACCAATAAATGATACTGCTAAGTACGGAAAGATTGGTTCTTCCTTTCCCGCAAAAGCGTTAAAAAAGAAAAGTGTTATAAATTCCCACCATTCTGATTTCCCTAAGTATGGGTATTGGACTGGAACCCCTGTTTTAGGATTTATAGCCCACGGATAGCCAGGTATTATCAAATCGACAAGCCACCACATTATTGGAGTAAGTAAGAGAACAATTCCTGCTAGTAGGAGATATATGTATATTAATTTTGAAGGATTCTTCCAACCACCTTTTCTTGAAAGGATACCTTGCACAATACCATTTAGGATAATACACCATGCAATTGTGTGAATTGTTTCAAAATGATAACTGCGATAAAGTATTACTTGCCAATTCCACTCAGATGGGTTATTCAAAGTTTTCATGAGATTTGGGACCGCTCCATGAATTCCAAGTATACTCTCAGAAATCATGGCAAAAATTAATAATATGACTCCCCCTATAATCTGTCTTATCACTAAATCCTTAACACTCTTCCCTGCCTGAAGGTGTCGATACATACTTATCATATTTCCAATGGCTGAAACCATTAAGAAAAAGCCAGCTAGCCCTCCTAAGAAGGGCAATACTATAAATGCTACAATATTAGCTGTTGGGATATCATTAATTTTGGCGAGTAAACTATTGACATCTAAAACATGAAGGATAGTATGCAAAAAGACCATTAGCACAATTGCTATACCACGTAAAAAATCAATACTGGCAAATCGTCTCATTCTAGATCATTCAATAATTTTTATTTTAATATAGTATGATAGATACTTTCTAATATTTATTCTTTTAAATACAATAACAATTTTAATACAGCTAAATAAATAATATGTTATGAATCACGATAAAATAAAAGTCGCTCTGATTACTGGCAGTACTCATGGGATTGGAAAAGCAATAGCTTTAGAGCTAGCAAAAATTGGGTTTTCAGTAGTAATCAATGGGGCATCAACAAAGGAATTATCAGAAGATTATAAAAATACCCTTAATGAAATTTTCAAAAATGATGTCAAAGATAAATACATTTATATTCAAGCTGACGTAAGTAACGGAGAAGATCGTCAAGAAATGATTTCTAGAATTAAGCAAAAATTTAACAGAATAGATGTTTTGGTAAATAATGCGGGAGTAGGACCAATTAAAAGGGGAGATCTTTTAGAAGTGACTGAAAAATCATATGATAGAGTAATGGATATTAATCTAAAAGGTCCTTTTTTCTTGACTCAAGCAATTGCAAAATGGATGATTGAGCTTAAAAAGAAAATAAAAGATAATTTTCATCCCTCTATTATAAATATTTCTTCTATAAATCGATATACCGCTTCTTTAAATAGAGGAGAGTATTGTATTTCTAAAGCAGGAATGCGAATGATGACGCAATTATTTGCTGTAAGATTAGCCGATTTTGAAATTCCCACATATGAGATATCCCCCGGTATTATTAAAACACCTTTAACAGAACCAAAGAACATATCAGAAAGATATGATAAATTAATTAGTGAAGGAATTTCCCCTATCAAAAGATGGGGTGAACCAATTGATATAGCTAAACCTGTAATAGCAATTGTTCAGGGTTTATTACCATTCTCGACAGGTGCGGTTTTAGATATAGATGGTGGTTTTCATATACACCGTTTATAAAGGATGAGGTTAAAATGGAGGATAAAAAAGTAGCTCTTAAGGATTTAGATATTAAAGAATATAATGCTATCATTATTGGTTCTGGAGCAGCAGGATTAAATTGTGCTCTTCATTTAATTATGGAAGGAATTCCATCTGATGATGTAGCAATTGTTACTGACAATTTAGGTGGTGGAACTTCCTTTAATGCAGGTTCTGATAAGCAAACTTATTATAAAATGTCTATTTATGGAGATCAGACTGATTCACCTTATAATTTAGCTAAAGATCTCTATTCCGGAGGGGCAATGCATGGTGATATAGCTTTAATTGAAGCTACAAATTCAATAAGAGAATTTTTTCATCTAGTTCAATTAGGTGTTCCTTTTCCATATGATAAATTTGGTGGATTTGTTGGATATAAAACAGATAATGATCCAAGACAGCGAGCTACATCAATAGGCCCATTAACTTCACGAGAAATGGGTAAACGTTTATTAAAAGCTGTCCAAGGAAATAGTATTAAAATTTATGATAAATTTTATGCGATAAAACTAATCATTGATGATAGTAGTGAAAAACCGGAAGTGTGTGGTGTAATATGTATTAATACAGACTTATTGTCCCAAGGTAAAAGCTTAAAGAATTTTTCAGATTCAATACAAATCTTTAAAGCAAGAAATATCATAATAGCTACTGGTGGTCCTGCTATACTATACAAGAATTCTGTCTATCCTAAATCGCAAACGGGAACAACAAGTTTAGTTATCGAAGCAGGATGTAAACTTCAAAATTTAACTGAATCACAATTTGGAATAGCATCAACCAAGTTCCGCTGGAATCTCTCCGGATCATATCAACAAGTAATCCCAAGATATTTTTCTCGGGATGAAACTGGCATAGAAAGGGAATTTCTTTATGAGATATTTCCCTCTTTTAAAGAACTTTCAAGAGCTATATTTTTGAAAGGATATCAATGGTCATTTAATTCTATAAGAATTGATAATTTTGGCTCATCATTAATAGATCTAGCAGTATATCATGAATCAGAAAAGTTGAATAGGCATGTGTTTTTAGATTTCACTCAAAATCCTAAAGACTATAATTATAACGATCTATTCAAAGGAGCAAAAGAGTATTTAATTAAATCTAATGCATTAGGAGATTCTCCTATTGAACGTCTGAGTAAATTGAATGACCAAGCAATTTTAATATATAAAAACAATAATATCAATCTAGCTTCAGAACCTCTTGAAATTGCGGTTTGTAACCAACACCTAAATGGTGGTGTATCCTGTGATATATGGTGGGAAACAACCACTGTAAAGCACCTCTTTGCTGTTGGAGAAATTAATGGTAGTCACGGAATTTATAGACCTGGTGGAGCTGCATTAAACTCAGGACAAGTGGGAGGATTAAGAGCTGCTCAAAAAATAATACAAATATATAGTAATATTCCTTCAATAAATCCTTCAAGATTTCAACATAAGGTAAAAAAAGAAATAACTGAAATATTAAGTAGAATTTCACAAATTTTAAAAAATGATCCTTCTAAATCTGAAAATTTTCTCACACCTGAAAGACTCTTAAGTCAAATTCAAAATGGAATGACAAAATATGGATCAATCATCCGTCCTTTAAAAAATCTTAAAAAAGCAATTTCCAAGGTTCAATTTCAATTAGATAATATAAAGAACTTACTTGCTATCAATACAAATATTGAAATCGTGGATTTTTTTAGAGTTAGAGATGCTCTTGTTACACAATTATTCTTTTTAAAAACACTATTAGATTATCATCTCTCATTTGGGAGAAGCAGAGGATCATACTTGATTTTAAGAGATAACTTAAATGAATCATTATCAGAGTTTTATATTGTACCTCCTGATAAACTAAAGGAATACAAATTTATACATAATAACATGAATTTATCAAAAAAAATCCAAACAATTCAATTAAAAAATGGTCAAATATTTATCGAATGGGAAGATATAAGAGATGTTCCTACTGAGTTTGGATGGTTTGAAAACATATGGAAAGAATTTTACAAAAACAAATAATATGTTAAAAGATGAATGGTTCTAATGACTTAAGGGAATTAATTTCTTTATCCAAAATAGGAGAAAAAATTTTTAAAATAAAAGATATGTATAATTTAAATCTAATATCTAATTTATCGAAAGAAGCGCATGATTTATATTTAATAAGAATGTCAATCTGTAATCAACTTCTTGAACAATTAGATAAAAAAGGCATAACTGTTGAGAAAATTAAAGATTTTATAGGAAATAAGCTGAAGCAAAATAGAGAACGGTTAAATAATGCAAAAAATGCTAATGAAACTAAATTCATTCAAATATCGATTAAAGAATGGGAGGATTTTTTGTAATTACTTTATTATTTATTTAATTTAGCTCTTTTTTGTTCTTACATTCTCTATTAAGTCAATATCAAATTTTTTCCGTAGATTCCAGTAAATAATAATACTAATAGTAATAATAATCGATATGATGCTGATAATCCCAATTATAGTTAGTATAAAGGGATAGAACGTGTCTCCTGTCTTTTGATATCTAGAAGCTATAACGCTCGCATCATCCAGACAATAACTAGTTGTAGGCACTTGTGAATAACCCATAGATATATGTGCAACATCAAGTCTATAAATTGGATCCTGCATTAAACAAACTCGTCTATCATGTGCAGGAATTAACGTCGTATAAATTCTTAATTCACCTTCAACTGAGACGATTATTTCTTCCCTCCAATCCCCTAAAACATCGGCCCAAGCTACTTGATATCCTTCAATCCCTTCAAAGTGAGTAATATTTGTATCGAAATCGAAGATTCTACCATTATATACTAATTCTCTTTGAGGATCTGAGTCCCAATAAACAGCCTTAGGTTGTAAACCAATATTAAATTTCTCTTCATTCGCAATAAGAGTTCCATTTGCAGAATGTAACCATCTTTTAGGATAAACATCCTCTCCACTATAACATTCCATTCCTGGATAGGAGGGATCAATATCAGAAACTAATCCTTGACTATGAATGTGATAAGCTATCTCATCTATCCCCCATAGGACATCTCCGGTTGCAGCATCAACCATACATATTCCGTAGTCATATTTAGGAATAGGGTGGATAACGCCTTCAATCCCATAATATATCTCAAGTCCCGGATGTCCGGGGTCTATATCACCAACATAACAATGATCTGGATGTGATAAACCTGTAGACCAAAGTCCTTTACCGTCTTCATCAATTACACAAGATCCTAGCACAATTTCGTCACAATTGTCAGAATCCACATCAGCAGTATGCATAAAATGAGCACCTTGACCATAATACATAAAAAAATTTTCTTGATTACTGTCCCATTGCCACAATTTTTCAAGATTATTACCATTCAAGTTAATTGCTTCAAGCCTCATTATCCCATATGTCCCTCGTGCTACTAAAATGCTAGGATGGCAGCCATCTAAGTAAGCTACTCCAAGTTGGTTTCTAGAATTCCAACTGTAAACTTGTAAGTCACGTTTAAACCAATTAATATGAGTTATTTCATTACCAGATACTCCTTCCCAGATCGAAAGACATTCTGGACCATATTGAACACGTCCAGTAATATCTCGGTGATCACCCTTTCCAGTTTTAACTGCAATTTCAGCTTTATTATCTCCATCAAAATCATAGGCGATATAGGGAGAATACCAAATCCCTTGTTCAATATCCCATCCAAGATCGTTTTGCCATAAAAATGAGCCATTAGAGAGATAGGCTTCGATCTTATATGTGTCTTGGCTAGCTCTCCAGTTACCATTGAAATAAGGTTCTAAAGGATCAATATTCACATTTGGTTGTTTTATAACATAATCATAGCTCCCATCCCCATTAAGATCTGCAATTCCAACCTTTTGGAATGTATAATTTCCATTAAGTGCTATTGATATATATGCTTCATTTATATTGTTTCTAATACTAGTATTTTCAGAAGGAGTGAGTTCATTGCCATTAATTATAGGACGAACCCAATAATTAAAGTTACTTTCATTCAATGAGATTTTATCAATAAAATCTGTAGTTAAATTTATTGGAAAGGTATTTAATTTAACAGGTGCACTTTCTAAACTATCCCGATAAAGATTAAAGGAAATATTTTTTGAATCTTCTTCAAGTAACCTCCATCCTATATATACATGACTATGATTAATATACATAGCAACTAAGCCTCGGTTAAGATGTTCTTTATCATGCTCACCCTCACAATATTCAATCTTATATTCTTTATAATAAAAAGTATTGAAAATCTGTTGAAAAACACTAATGTATAGTAAAAACACAATGATTAGAAGAATTGAGAAGCTTATTTTGCGTCTACGAGGTGATTTGCGCTTTTTAACTTTCATTCAAAAACCTTAATTAAATTATAGAAAATTAATATCAATGAAACTAAAAGCTTTATTAGATTTAAAGATTAAAAATTGAAATAAAACTATAATTACACTAAGTTTGAAATTATTTTTAATATATTATCATATTCTTTAATAGTTCAGGGAGATTTAGAACAATCAAAAAGAATATAAATTTTAAGTAAGAGGTGTAATTAATGAGCATGAAAGGAAAAATTTGTATGATTACAGGAGCAAACTCTGGCATTGGAAAAGCGACAGCAATAGGTTTGGCAGAAATGGGTGCAAATATAATCATGATTTGTCGTGATAAAGAACGTGGGAAAAAAGCACAAGAAGAAATAATTGATCTCACAGGTAATACTAATGTAGATCTATTTATATGTGATTTATCATCTCAAGAATCTATTCGTAAACTAGTATCAGAATTCAAGAAAAAATATCAATCTTTAAATGTGCTTATTAATAATGCTGGACTTATGCTTTCGAAACGTACATTATCTGTTGATGGAGTAGAAATGAATTTTGCTGTACACCATCTTGCTCCCTTCTTGTTGACAAACTTATTGCTTGATATGTTAAAAAAAAGTGCTCCTAGTCGTATTATAAATGTAACTTCTGCAGCTCATAAAACGGCAAAAATAAATTTTGATGATCTACAAAGTGAAAACAAGAAATATCGCTTATTTAAAGTATATGGAATATCAAAATTAGCAGCTATGTTATTTACTTATGAATTGAGTCGAAGATTAGAAGGAAGTGGAGTAACTGTTAATGCTGTTCATCCTGGTGTTGTAAACACTAATTTAAGTCGAGATCATTCTGCTTTTAGTAGAGGATTTGCAAAACTCTTCTTTAAAAGCCCAAGAGAAGGTGCTCAAACTTCTATTTATTTAGCAACTTCTCCAGATATAGAAGGAGTAACAGGAAAATATTTCATAAAAAAGGAACCTAGAGAATCTTCTAAAGAGTCTTATAATAAGAAAGATGCAAAAAGATTATGGGAAATTAGCTCTGAAATGACAAAATTAGATCCAATTATTTGAGAGCATTATTTCCAATCTTTTATTTTATTTTTAAATATAAGGATAACTTTAATAGAAAGAGCACCAAACTGTACGAATAGGTTATACATTGAGATTTTATCATCAGATACTTCTAAAAATTTTATTATTTCATAATTTTCAAAATTGATTTTTTTTTTTCCAACTGAAATTAAGAAAAGTTTTTTAAATATACGTAGATAATTACTTAGTTGTAACTATTAGAATATAATATTAACCCAAAAAATTTTATTAAAATATCATGCAAGAGAATAAGACTCCTTTGAAAGATAAAATCATGTGTCCAATTTGTAATTTTAAATTCATCCCTGATTCATTCCATTTTGAAAAAACTCATTTTGATACTGAGGAAAATAAAGGTGAACTTACTAAAATTTTAGATGAAACTCATCAGGTTATTATCAATCCTTTTACTGCTATTCGAGGTTCTTGGGTAACTTATTGTCCTGAATGTAGATATATTATTAAATTTGCAGCAGAGATTGGTAAAAAAGAAAGAGCAGATGATGCTCATCGTATACTAAAGAGAGGCCTATTCGAGGAATTTGGAAAAGAGTATAAGTATAATTACAATATAAGTGAAAAGCCTTATATGGACAAATCAGATTACTTTATTGAAAAAGTTGACAATATTAAAAGAAAAATAAAACTCGCTTTAGATGAAATAAATTTCGAACACTGGGGTACTCCCTATAAAGAATGGAAAAATAGTAAAGCTGAAGACTCCTTCAAATTTGTTATTCACTTCTTTTCAAATTTAGAAGATTATATTAATTCTAATGTAGAAGATTTTAAAATTAGAGAAATGCCGGAAAAAATTAAAGCATTGAATTTACATACAGAACTTGAGGATTTAATTCATGCAATTCGAGATCTAAAAGATAAAATAGCTCATGATGTTTATGAGTTAACAGAAGAAGAAGAAGAGGTGGTTGATAAAACATTCATCGAATTTATATACTATTTAATCAAGAAACAATTAAAACCTTTAAATTTAGACGCAATCCAAATTAAACCTGAATATAACTTTATTGATATTAATGATATCAATTATGAAATACGGGAATTCTTGAATGTGTATTTAAACAAAATATTACATATTGAAGACTTTTATTATGGATTTCTGACTCCCTTATTAAAGGATCTTGGAATGTCTATTATTTAAAAAATAGTAATCCAAGGTTATGTAACTTCTATTTTTTATATGGTAAATATGAATTAATTGAGATTATTCAATGGATACTTAAGCAATTATATTTAAATCCTATATATTAATTTAATTTCAAGAATAATAATAATTGATAGAACATAATGATTTGATATTGTATAACATTCTTGAAATAGCAAATCTAAAAATAGAAAACTCGGAGTTCAACAAAAATTGCCTAAAGTAAAGGTCAATAATATAAATATGTATTATGAAATTCGTGGAGATGGATTTCCAATTATAATGATAACAGGAATCTCTTTTTGTCTCAGGATATGGGATGATTCTCTAATTGAAGAGCTTTCAAAAAGATTTAAAGTTATCTTATTTGATAACAGAGGAGCAGGTCAAACTGATATATCTGAAGGAGAATTTACGATAAAGATGATGGCTGATGATACAGCTGGATTAATGGAAATATTAAATATTGAACGTGCTCATATACTTGGATTTTCGATGGGAGGAATGATTGCTCAAGAACTAGCCTTAAATTTTCCCCAAAAGGTTGAAAAGCTCATTCTTTGGGGAACTGCTTGCGGGGGAAGAAAATCGATTCCTCCAGATCTTGCAGCATATAAATTTTTAATAGGTGCAATTGAAGATTTAACCCCTGAAAGAATAGCTAAGTCAACTATTCCACTAGCATTTACTAGAGATTTTATTGAAAACAATCCGAAATATATTAATGATAAAATTCAAAGAATTCTCAAATGTCGTATTCCATTTAGTAGTTATGCGAGACAAGCAAAAGCAATGTTTAATTTCAATACTTGTAGGAGACTCAAAAAAATGGATATCCCAACCTTAATTATGCAAGGTAAAAAAGATATTCTTGTTCCAGCAAAAAATGGAGAGATATTAGCAGAGTTAATACCTAGAGCAAAACTTGTATTATTTGAACAGAGTGCTCATGCTATTTTCCCTCATGAACCAGATTTATTCTTAAAGGTTTTAATTCAATTTATTAGTTAAATTTTTATTTTTATTGCTTGAACAGGGCAAATATCAACACATTTCATGCAATCAGGGCAACATTTATCAGCATATGACCTAAAAATCATATGAATTTTAAATTTCTGAGGAGCACCATTTTCATCTTTTTTTTTCATTGGAACAAACATAAGGAGATTATAAGGGCAAACTTGAAGACATTTTAAGCATTTAGTAGGCCTTAATTCCTCTGGATCATATGGTAAATTGCACTTTTTGGGATCATGTTTGAATTTAACCATGAATTTTACCAACTCTACCAAAGTCTACGTGCAATTGAATGACTATTTCTATCAGTCAAACTAATAGCATTTTGCTCACATACAGACCTACATTGTCCACAGCCAAAACAAATTTTAGGATTTATCATAGCACGATCATCTTCTCCAAAACTTATAGCCCCATATTGGCATCTCTCGATGCAACTACCGCAGCTAATACATTCATCATCATTAACCTCTGCTACATATTCTGCTTTTCTATATGTATTAGTTATACCATACCATAACTTTGGTCTTGCCGCATAGCAATAAGAAGTATCGCAATTACATATACAAACTGACTGAGGAAGGTCATACCACCAGAAAACAGAATGTGTATATCCTTTTTCTGAAAATTCTTCTAACTTTTCTTTTGCTTCTTCAGGACTAAGCTTTATTTCTTTCCAAGCTCTAGGATCTTTTCTCTGAATCTCTGTAAGTGGACCAAAGTTTAAGCATTTAAACTCATCTTTACCTTTAAAAATTCTTTGGCACATACATGGATATACAACATGATCATAACTTAAATCTACAATCTTCAAGGCATCTTCTATTGGAACTACTTGACCACAATGAGTTTTTATAGCTAAATAATTACCATACTTTTTAACTATCTTGCCAAATACAGGAATTTTTGTCCAATCAACCATATCCAATAGCTTTGAAGTAGGAAGCGGAAACCATGCTGAATCAGCACCTTTAACTGCTTCTCTAACTTTTTTCGATTCTCTACCTAAAATCCTATCTAGAAGTGATAACTTGTGAAAAAGCTCTTCTGAGTACGCTTTTGGATTCAAATACCATTTTCCGTACCCTTCTGCATGTTTTCTGCAATATTTACACATAAAATATAAATGTTATCTATTCTAAAAATTTTAAATAGTTTAATATAAGTATAACATTATTTAAATTTTTAAGATTGTATTTATTTTCTAATAATCCGAAAGATCACTCGTGAATGTATACTAATAAGTGAAATATATGGAATCCAAGACGATGAATGTTTTAGCAATTTTTGCCCATCCTGATGATTTAACCTATTTTAGTGCAGGAACAATAGCCAAATGGGCTGAACAAGGTTATAATATAAGCACCCTTTGTTGCACAAGAGGAGAAGTAGGTTCTCTAAGAATTGAAATTAAAAAAGAAGAAGTTGCAGCTTTACGTGAAAAAGAACTTAGAACCGCTAATAAAATACTAGGAGTAAAAGAAACTATAATTTTGGACTTTCCAGATGGAGGATTAATGGATAGTTCAAAATTACGTGAAAGACTTGTTTATTATGTTAGAAAATTTAAAGCAGATAGGGTCGTAACTCTTGATCCCTGGGCAACCTATGAGGTGCATCCTGATCATTTAATTGTAGGACGAATGGCAGCAGAAGCAGGTACATTCGCAATGTTTCCATTATTATATCCCGAACAGATAAAGGAAGGTCTAGAACCATATCATTGTTCTGACATATGGTTTATGGGGTTACTTGGCCATCAACCAAATTGCTTTGTTGATATCTCTTCAACTCTCGAAAAAAAAATTCAAGCTGCATTGAAATTTGAAGCAACATTAGAACTCATTGCTCGTTTATTCTCACCAGATATTTCACCTTATCACATAACTCCAGATGATATGAAGAAATTGTCTAAAAATGCTGGTAAACTTTTACGTTCTATTGCTACTACTATAGGAAGGAGAGTTGATTTACAAGCAGCTGAAGCATTTTATACTCAAAAAGTATTACCCGGACATTTTGATAACATTCAACAACAAATGATGGAAATGTTGGGAAATCCTCCTGAAAGACCAAAGATTTACTAATATTCAAGAAAACTTAATCTTCTTACTAATTTCTTTATTTAAATAAACGCTAATAGCAAAAATTATGCTAAATGTAATAATCAATTCATAACCTGGAATCATTACTTCATTATCGATGTTACCACGCCATAAAAAAATTAATATATTATTATTACTGCTGTCAGTAATCATATCATTATAACCATCATTATTTGCATCACCGATAAATACCGTTTCTGGATTACCCTCTACTTCTATAGAGATTTGAGGATTCCAATCGCTGATTTCATTATTCCATATTAATAACGAAATAGCAAAAGAATCATAACTTGATGTAATAATATCATTGTATCCATCATTATTCGCATCTCCAATAAAAACGCATTTAGGAAGATTAATAACTTTCTTTCGAAATCCAGGATCCCAATCACCAGCAATATTATTCCACAAAAATATTGAGATATCATCTCCTCCCAAATTAGCAGTTACAATATCTTTATACCCATCATTATTAGCATCTTCCACATAAACCCAGTGAGGAATATTTCCAACTTGTTTATCAAATGAACCGTCCCAATCTCCATTGCTTGAATTCCATAATATTATTGAAATGCTATCATCCAATGTATTTGCTGTGATAATATCATTATATCCATCATTATTAACATCCTCAACGACTACGTTCCAAGGATTATTTCCTACCCTTTTAGTTATTGGAGGGTTCCACGCCTTCAAAGTGTGATTCCAAATTAGAATTGTTATTCTATCAATTTGATCGTTTGCGGTAACAATATCATTAAAACCATCATTATTAGCATCTTCCACTTGAACAAAATGTGGATATAATCCAACTTTAATATTTACCATTTCTTCCCAATCATTAATTGTGTCATTCCATAGTAGTATTGAAACACTTCCACTTGCCCAATTCGCAGATATAAGATCATTTTTACCATCATTATTCGCATCTCCTATATACACTCCATATGGACCTACTCCAGTTGTTAATTCAAAATTTTGGTCCCAATCACCCGATGTATCATTCCATAATAAAACGGATATATCATATCCATGAAGATTTGCAGTTACTATATCATTATACCCATCATTATTTGCATCTCCCACAAAAACAGATTTAGGAACATTTCCAACAGGACGTTTAATAGCAGTTTCCCATTCATTAGCAATTTGTTGGGACTCCGTACCATCATTCGATTCAAACTTTCCTGCTTGTATAATCTTGTTAAAATTCAAAAGAATGAAATTAAATAATAAAGTAATAAATAATATCCCAAATACTACTAGAATTACTTTTCTCTTTGATTCAGATCTCATCTGATCATGATGATATAATTTAAAATACTCATATTATTGATAAATTAGTATTTATTAGTTATGAAAAGATCAAAAAGAAGTCTGAATATTATAACTGATTTTTTTTTTAAGCATAATTTTTAGCCATTCAAATGCTCTTATCATTCTCATTTCTGTTCTTATTTTAAAGCTCCTTTTTCTTTATTTTTTTCATTTATTAATTTTGCTTCTTCTAAGTTTGTTAAATTATTTCTTAAACCTTCTGCTAATACGCTTAGCTTGTTTGCTGTAGCTGAGACTTCTTCCATTCGGAATGAATATAAAGATCTGTATTCTAAAAATTAGCCTATAGAAAATAAGTGGAGGTAAATGCTTTACCCCTCTATGATTTCTATTCCTGTATTTTAACATTTCTTAAAGGGACCCAACCTCTTTTTCCTTTTTCATTAGTTGCCCAAATCCAATCAGCTTCTTCTTTTTCAGCGATTAATAGTTCACCAATCTTAACAGAGAGTTCAGTTGCTTCATAATCTTGTTCCATTTTACAAGTTTTTCCACGAATTTCAAGATACTTTGCGGGTACCCAACGGCTTATGCCAAATTTATTAGTGCACCAAATCCAGCCTGACCATTCACTTTCTTTCTCTCCAATTATCAAGACTTCACCTTTAGTAATTACAAGTGGTTCTGTGTAATCAGAATCATAATCTTCAATAACAAGATAACTTTTTTCTTTCATTTCTTTATCATATTTTAAGTTTTTTAATTATCAAGAACAAGATTTAGTAATTACTCTTTCGCAACCTTAAAAATTGAAAAGGTCCCATATGCTTTAGAAACTAGTACTTCCCCGTTCATAATCTCTGACTCAAGCACACCAAATGACTTTCCTCTGTGAATTACTTTTGTATTACAAATTAGTATTCCTTCTCTGACAGGTTTAAAATAGGTGATTTTAAGTTCTACTGTTGCACACAGCTCATCTTTTTCTAATAAAGAATATAATGCTCCTCCCATACCAGTATCTGCCATTGAATACATAACTCCTCCATGAACTGTTTTATGTGGATTAAAGTGAACTTTATTTATATTTAAAACACATTGGGAATATCCAGTTTTCAATTCCGTAAACTCAAATCCTATTAAATCACCAAATGGGTGAAATCCTTTAGATTTAAGTGGATTAGGTTCAGACATAATCTATACAAAAATCAATTAAATTTAATGTTTATTGAATTCTGAAAACTATAAATAATGTCAGAGATTAAATACTTAAAATAATCTTTAATTGGGCGAATTAATGTGTCAATTTTGTTTGATGCTATGAAAATTGGTCAAATGGAAGTAAAAAACCGTTTTGTACGATCAGCAACTATAGAAAATATGGCAAAAGATAATGGTGAAGTCACTAAAGAGTTTATAAAACTTCATAGAATTCTTGCGAAAGGAGAAGTTGGTTTAATTATTCCCGGATATATGTATGTTCATCCCTTAGGTCGAGCATACAGATATCAAACAGGAATACATGATGATAAAATGGTACCTGGTTTAAAGAGAGTAGTTAATGCAATACATGAAGAAGAGAGTAAGATTGCATTCCAGATTGTCCATGCAGGGATGCAGACCTTTTCGAGATTAATTGGAGGAACACCTGCAGGCCCTTCTGGAGAAATCCTGAATCCTATTTCGGTTGAATATTCAAAACAAATGACTGAAGAAGAAATTCTAGATACAATTGAAAATTTTGTTGAAGCAGCTAAACGTGTGGTTGAAACAGGAGCAGATGCTGTTCAACTACATGCTGCTCATAGTTATTTAATCAATCAATTTTTATCACCTTTCTATAATCGTAGACAAGATGATTGGGGGGGATCAGATGAAAACAGATTTCGCTTTTTAAAAGAAATAATTGTAAAAACCAGAAAGGTTTTACCTTCTGATTTTCCTATTTTAATAAAATTAAATACCAATGATTATACTCCAGATGAAGGTATAATACCTTCATTAGCAGCTCAATATTCTGAATGGCTAATAAAACTAGGTATTGATGCAATTGAGATAAGCTGTGGATCGGGATATTCTATTTTTAACATGTGTAGGGGAAACATTCCTGTTAGGGAAATTATTCAAGCTGTTCCAGATTATATGAAAGCAATGACAGAAAATGTGTATCAGGATATGGTTGGGAAATTTAATTTCGAAGAGGGTTATAATCTTGAAGCTGCTAAGCTAATTAAACCTATAATTGGTGATATTCCTCTTATCTTGGTTGGAGGTTTAAGAAACAAAAGTTTCATGGAAGGGCTAATAAAAAATGAATATGCTGATCTCATCTCTATGTCTCGTCCCTTTATTAAAGAACCTTTACTTGTCAAAAATATAAAAGAAGGGAAGCAAGAAGCTGCTGCATGTATTTCTTGTAATCGCTGTCTTGCGGCGATAGCGAATGATTATCCGATTAAATGCTATGAAAAAAAATTTCCAAAAGAAAATAAATTCACAATTTATTTTCAAACATAATTTTAATTTAAAAAAGTGTTAATAAATATGGTTAATATCCGTTTTTTAGGAAATGCATGTGTAGAACTTATTGGAAAACAAGATCATATAATTATTGATCCAACTTTCTTGAAAGAGCCACAGCCAGGAATTGAAAGAATTTTTTTGACTCACCATCACTCAGACCATTTTGATCAAGAAAAATTGCTGGAAATCGAAACCAATTTCTCAATGGAAGGTAAAGCACTTGAAATATATGGTCCTCTATGTGTATATGAGGAATTTGATATCAATTGCATTCTTATTGAGCCCACCTCAAAGATTGATCTTATTAATGGATATGTAGAAGTATTCGAAAATGATTGTTGGAAAGCCCCTGGATGTGTAGCTTATTTAATCACTATGGATAACAAAAAAATCCTACATACCGCAGATTCTGCGGAGTTTTCAAATCAATTATATAATCTAAAAGGAGAAATAGATGTTTGCTTTGTTGCTTGTTTTGAAAACAATTTTAATGACTATTTAGAGTTTCTGAAGACTAAAGAATTAAAAAAAGCTTTCCCTTATCATTATAATTTTGAAAAAGAAGAGGAAGCAAAGAAACTAGCTACTTTTCTTACTGAGAATGGAATAAATTCGGAATTCCTTTCAATAGGCTCAGAATATAAAATATGAGTCTTGAAAAGAATGAGATACCTCTTTTGTTGAATAATTCTTTTATATTGCTAAAAATTAAGAACTATATTAGAAAGATACATCTTAAGGAAATTCAATAAATATAATATTTAATAAAAAAAGGGAAATTCATATGGAAAATGAGGCAATTCAAGATAAATGGCCTGAAATAGGTACTTATTGTTGGGGTTGTGGAAGGAGTAACGAGCATGGATTGCAAATAAAGAGTTATTGGGAAGGAGATGAATGTGTATGTACCTGGAAACCAAAGCGATATTATTGTGCATATCCAGGTAGAGGGTGTGGGGGGATACTTGCAACTATTCTTGACTGTCATTGCCTTAATACAGCCGCTTCAGCAGCTCACAGAGCAGAAGGTCGAGAAGAAGGAACTGATCCTCCAATTATGTACGCAACAGGAACTTTATCGGTAAAATTTCTAAATCCCGCACCACTCAATAAACCATGGATTTTTCGGGCTCGAGTTAAAGAAATGAGTGAAAGAAAAATAACTGTATCTTGCTCAGTTTTCGCTAAAGAAAAAGAGTGTGCTAATGGTGAGATAGTTGCGATAAGAATGAGAATATAAAATAATTCCTTTTTTTTAAATTCTTGAATATAATCAATAAATTAATTGCAAATAATTATAAGTCATCTAGTTCAAAAGTATTATGTCCTTTCTTATGTTTTTTCGGGGTCTTAAAATCATCCTCGAATGATTTAGCGAAATCTCCTAATTCTTGACGAGCTAGTATTTCATCATCATCAATCTTTCCAATCAATTCTTTATCAAAATCTAATTCACAGTTAAGACAGTGGATAAAATCTCCATAATCTATGACATCTCTCGATTGACACCTTGGACAATAGGATTCTGAATTAATGTTTTTCATAAATACCATGATCAAAATTTTTGTCAAGATCAATATAAACATCACTATTATTAAACTATTCTACAATAATGAAAAATGACAAAGTGAATAGATAAGTATTGTTGCGAATAATGTTTAATCCACAAAAAGATTTCACAGAAATGCAAAAAAAGATAGGATTAGATAAATACTGATTTCCTTTCTAAAAATGACATATTAACAGAAAAACAAAATACCTAGTTCATTTTTTATATATAGAAGTAAAATAAAAAGTATGTTCTTTCAAAAAAATAAAGTAATATTTCTCTTAATATTAATACTTGGGGTAATATTAGGAGCAATTGCAGTTGTCTTATTATATGGTTTTAACTGGTCTATAATAGTAGAATCCTACCAAACACAAGAAGGAGCTCTAGGAGTTATACTTATTATTGGCATCCGAATAATAATTGTATTCTTAATGTCTATTTATACCTTCTATACTTGGTTTAAGCAGGAAAAACAGTTTTTCTCTGACATACCTTTTCTCTTTGGTATCTTCTTCTTACTGCTCATTTTTGGGAAGTTATTAGATTTATTTATCGATTTTACTTATTTTGAATTAGATAGCGAATTACTAAATCTTGTAGCAAAAACTCGATACCTTTTAGCAATTTTTGATCTCTTACCTATGATTTATCTTAGCATTTATATGATATTAATTTCGCTTTCATTAAAAGAACGATTCGCCAAATTATCTAATGAGAGATACCTAAATAAGATAAGAATATGGATTGTAGTAATAATTATCAGCATTGAGATGTTTGTTTGTATTTTTATTATTAATATGGAAATTGCCCCAATCATATATCCTTTAACCATACTTCCATCCCTGATTGCTATTGTCTGGTTATTTAGATTCGCCTGGAAAAATAAACGTCTTTCGCAGGTCAATACTCATATACTTATGATTGGATTTGGCTTATATTTAATTACATCAATCTTTAGACCATTATTACAATTTATTATTGGTGAATCACCTCTATTCATTATATTGATTGAGTCCATAGATATAATTATCTTCATAATTATCTTTATTGGTTTCTATAAGAAGTCAAATTATCCCCCAGATTGAAAAATTAAACAATTTTTTAAAAAATCTCTATCTTTTACTTAATCCATATAAATTCCAATATATTTAAAAAACATTTTTTTTAGTTTCTTGAAAAGGTAAATTCAGAGTCTGATTTTTACTGGATAAATTTTGCAGATGATTCTTAACGTATTCTTTTCTCATAGACAATATGCTTTCTAATGGGAGTACAATGAGGAAAAATCGAATTAACAGCTTTCTGGTTATTTACACCCTTTGAGTTTCCTGTCCACACCGCAGTTCCTTCATAATAAGTTAGACTTCTCATTGACCTATTCGTGGCTTGCCCGAAGTTATTTAATGAAGAGAATACACCTTTGCCATTATAGCCTTTCCGCACCATTGCTGTATGAACATTTATACGAGTTATATATTCGCCTCTCCAATACTGATAATAATCATACAATCCGATTAAAAGCCCTATAAGTTTCCCTGTTCTGCGTTCAATCGCCATTGGAAACATTGTTACCATGTTCTCTAAATCTGCCTCTTCCCATGCTTCTATAAATTCTGGAATATGAGAGTATTTTTTAAACATATCTCTGGGGTCATGAAATCTAAAATGGGATTTGGGCGCATTTATGGCTAATTTAATAACTTCCAACAGATTTTCTCTCCCTCCACCACTAGTATCTGGAAGGAGTGAACTAAAAGAGCTTATGGCAAGGTCTATAATATCATCAACCTTCTCCAGTAGTTCATCCTGGGTTACACAACATAATTTAAGAGAGTTATCTAGGTAATTACCTCTTTTCCATGATTCTTCATCGACTCGTAGACATGTATATTCGGATTCGGGGATATACCCTAAGCGTTCAAGATACGTTGATAATTCAGAAAAGGGATCATCAAACCCTACTCCATATAATAATTGTTCATTAAATCCTTCAACCTGGAGACCAAATCCCATCTTGTTTTTAGGATAATTAAAAGGTCCTCTCATCTTCCTAAACTTGTGTTCTTTTATAAATAATTCACAATTCCTAAGTAAATGTTTACAAGTATCAAAATTCTTTACATACAGCCACCCAAATGTACCACATTTCCGTCCATAACTTTTATACTCTGGACTTAAATCTGACAATACAATTCCAAAAGGTTTCCCGTCATAATACGCGATAAATACTTTTAATTTATAATCAGGAATTTGTAGTTTTGATTGTATATACTCTAAATAGGTTTCTATTACAAAAGGCTTAACGCTTATATCTGGAACAAAAAGTAAATTATCAAATGCGGTCTCGATCTCTTTAATATCAGTTGTATCATTAACCTTCAATAAAGATTCAATTATTTTTTCACTCTTCTGTAGTTCTTGTGTCATATAACTTTCACGTAATTATCTAGTTAATGTGCTAATTGTCATTTTGACTTTTTAATAATAGATATTGCCTGCTCTTTTTAAAGGAAAAAAGTGATTTTTCTTTTAAATAGGATAGAAAAAAGATAATGTAATTACTTCCGAAAAAGTGATTATATGATTGAACAACAAAATATATGTAAGAAATGTATTTTACCTGAAGGATTTCTTGGAATTCAATTGAATTCAGAAGGACTCTGTAACTTCTGTGTTGACCCCAACTATAAGAATATAAATTATTCCCGTACGATAAATAGTCCAGAAAGGACTTCAGAAGCTCTAAAGGATTGGAACCATGTAGTAAAGGATATGCAAAAGAAGCATACCCATAGAAAGTATGATTGCATTTTAGGATATTCAGGAGGTAAGGATTCGACTGCACTCTTGCATTACATGATAAATGATCTGAATCTAACTCCCTTAGCAGTAACTTCTGATACAGGATTTATGACAGATATAGCGAAAGATAATATGAAAACTACTCTTCAAGAGATTCAAGTAGACCATATACTTATTGAAAACTGCATTCCTGCTTTTATTAAGTTATATAAATACCATTTCTTCAATCACACATCAAATGAGGTATTCTTAGCCCGAAATATCTGCGACTACTGTTCTGATTTAATCCATAGCATCATAGTGAAAGAAGCAATAAAACGGGAAATTCCCTATGTATTATTCGGATACTCCCCTGAACAAACCTTCCGTTATTTCTATGAAATGCCCCATGAACAAGTTATCACAGATTGGAGACCAGAAATACTCGACAGCCCTTTTTTTGATGAGGATGATGCTAAATGGTATCTCACTGATGGAGAACTTGATAATGGTAAGCTTCCACGAGTAATACTTCCATATCATGTTATACCATATAGGGAACAAGATATAATTGAATTAGTAGAGTCTAAAGAGTATATTAAGAAAGGACATGCCGATCCGCTATTAACAAACTGCAGTGTTGTTCATGCCGCTACTTTTTATGATTTCAATAGATATGGCGGGATACTTTATGCCTGCCAATATGCTGAATTAGTGCGTCAAAATCCAGAATCACGGAAAAAATGGTTGAGAACACTTAAAATATCTGCTCCTTTAATTCTAGAAAATAAATTTAAAGCCAAAGAAGTTAATATGTTTTTCAAACAAATTGACGTATCTCAAGAAGAAATGCTAGAACATATTCATAAGCAATTACAAGAAGATCCCAATAGAAAAATAATAGAGCAAAATATCGCGATGTTTCGGAAGAAACGAAAGCCTCGACAGCAAATACCTGCAACTCCCTAATAACTTAATATTAAATTATTTTCTTATTCTATATTTAACCAAAAACAATAGGATAGCTGTCTAATAATAATCTTATGATATATAATAGTTATAAGAGAAAAAAAAGTAGATAGAATCATCGACAAAGATCTTTTTGAAATTTGTCTAACTCATCATTCCCAGTCTCCCCTGCTTCAATAAGAAGTGTATAATCTAAATATTGTGTCCAGTCAATTTCTCTTTTCTTTACTATTGGAAATGGAATATTTTTTATTTTAGCTTCTGTCATATGTACACCTCTAAATTATAATAATTTGTAAAAAAAATATACACTTCTATATTTAAAGGAAAAATTAGTAGAAAATCAGATTTAAAAAATTAAACTTTATTTCTTAAAAGCATTCCAGCAAAAAAGAGGGATTAAAGATACAAGAATTGATAATAACTTTATCCTTTCAGTAAGTGGAGATGTGAATAAAAAATGTAAAATAACTGAAATAAGAAGCAAAATTCCATTCATTATAAATAATTTTGAAATAGAGTTATTATGTTTAGACAATTAATCCTGTCATCATACTTGATCTCACCATGCCGTTAAAATTCTTAATAGGAAACCTCGCCTTTAGGTTAGAAACAATAGAATTAGAGACTTTTTTTCTTCGGAAAAATCTTAAGTTCATATGAATATTGAATTCCAAGGATTTTTAATAGATCCTTTCCTTCTTGTAAGAGCTGAATGTTATTAATCTCTCCTTTATACCAGTTATATAGTATACAGTCTTCAAACTTACCTGTTTTTTTGTTATATTTCCAACTAGGCACGTATCCCCGCGGGTGTAGACCAAATTCAGTAAAAATCTTTTGATGAGTAGGCTTATAGGCAGAAATAAATGCTTCACAATAGCGAATATTATATATTTTTCCACATTCTATAAACTTTTGAATAAATACATAGAGTTCCTCTAAACATTTTACATTGTATTGAGTTTTTTCAAAATTTTGGACCGTGGGTGTATAAAGAAATTTAAAAAAGGAATCAGAATCCTTAAAAGAAAATTTAATAGACTCATATCCAAATCTATCTCTTGAAATTTCTTGCATTAGATTATTGTGTAATTCTTTTATTTTTTGAATGTTGAGGTGTAACTCCAGCTTATTTGTATTTATAATCTTACAGGAACCTAGATTATATCGTTTATCGGAATAGAGAAATCCGTCAAGTGCTTCAGATAGGATTTGAGGGGATTTCTTGCTTCGCATAGTGGTTAAGGTTCTTTCATCATAACTTAGTATTAGTAAATCAGACTCAACTTTATTGTAGAATATATCTTTACAAGGATAAAAAGCAACAGGTCTAAATCCTAACGCACTTAGGAAATACTGTGATTTTGAATGAGCAGTACGGCATTCCCCGTACCACCTAAAAATTCTATCATAATACTTTTTATACATTGTAATAATTGAGCCCATAGCCATTTTCATGATATCTAGCCTTCCTAAGAATTTCTTCTTAAGATTAAATCCCCTGACACTTCCCAGCTTTTTATCGAAGTCTAGGATAAAAGTGAAACATCCTACAATTACATGATCCTTGGTTTCGAATACCAACCATTCAACATTAGGACTATCGAGCATTTTCAGAATTTTTTGCCTATCTTCCATCTCTTTATAGGGATAAGAATTATTATAGACATCTTTATAGATGAATATTATTTCATCTATATCTTCAGGCTTAGCATTTCGAATTATAGGATTGATTCTCTTTTTATCGCTCCTTCCTTTAATCTCAAAATCAAGCCATGTTCCTTCTTGAAAATCACATTCTGCAAGTTCATCGAAGGATTGTAGAAATTGCTGCGTGAAATTCATAAACATGTCATCATAGGAGATGACTGAGGTGGTGATCAATTTTTTTGATATCATAGCTACTATTTTCTCATCTTGTGCGATGTGTTAGAATTACTTAACCCCTTTTTTATCAAATATATTTAAATGAAAAATTGTGGAAGCCCTTAAGGAGATTTTGCCTTTAAATAGCATACACTCTTCTTAAAAAAGGTAAGTTCTTGTTATAAAAAATAATAGGAAAAAATGAAAGAGAAATTAATTTTGTAATTGGTCTTTTAATCTTTGACAGATATTAGAGATTCTTTTTCCAAGTTCCTCAAATAACGTATCTTTTTCTTCTAATAATCTATTTTTTTCCTGTAATTGCGTATGAATTTCATGATTAACCGGTTTTGGAGCAAATGAATTATGGTAAAATTGAAATATGCCTTGTAATTGTTCTAATAGATCTGCACGGAACTCCAATATCTGCCGTTTTACCTCGATAGGTTTACACTGTCCTTTACTGAGACGATCAATACTCTGTCTTAAGTTCTCTAATTCTTCTTCATCAAAAATAACCTTTTCTAATGAATTATATAACATTTCATTTTGCGATTTTTGTTTTTCCATATGATTACCTCCTTAACTATAAATAAAGTCCTGAATCTCTTCAAAAAATTGTTTAATTCTATTATATAACTGTGTCGGATCATCCTTTCCAAAGGTAATAATTCTAAAGGAGTCTACATATGCTTGTAATAGTTCCTTACGATAGGGAAACTCTTCAAAGCTACTAAGAAGATCGTAAAACATATTTAATTGATTATCTGTAACTAATCCTTCTTCATTATGAAAGTGGGTATACACATTAGCTAAATATCTTCTCAAAAAATCATGCTCTATTTTCAATGCTTTCTTATGATTTCCCTTTCGAAGTGCATCCCAGATTAAGTATACCTCATGATAGGAATCTGATAACTCACGTTGCAATGCTTTCTTTAGATTCTCTTTCTGGATAATAACTCTTCTGTGCTCGAATGGAGCAGGTGCATCCGCCTCTTTATCCATCACTTCAACATTGATCTCTCCGTGAAGTCGTTGTTGAGCCTGATAATAATCTTGTAAAGCTATATTGTATTGTTCTCCGACACGATATGAAGTACGAATGGATTGAGAACCACTTGCTTTTCGAGAATGATCTTCTACTAAATAGTGGTGTTTAATAAGAATATCGAGTAATATATCACGTAATTTAGTGATATGCTCTTTTTTCACTCTTCGCTGTATTGCTTTAGGTGCGATAAATTTTAATAGCTCTTTTTTTAATTTTTCCTTATATAAATTACCTATATTATCTAATTGACTTAATGATGAAAGAAAGTCCATAATTTCTTTACGATACCCCATATAATTGCCTAAATCAATCTCAAAGATAGTTTGATGGGCGTGTTCCAAAAGTCTCCTTTCTGCATCCCTTAAATCATACCCCTGTGTTCTCATAAATGGAACGATTTCTTCATAAGGGAGTGGATGTTTTTTCACAATATCATCATATTCGAGTTGCACTGGAAACGCTTGATATATATCTTCTCTTTTGATTAAAGCTTTACAATTATTAAGATTCTTAAGATAATCAAGTTGATAGGTATTATTCCGTTTGGAACTGTAATAGCCTGTTCCCACCAATTCTTGAAGATTCATCAAGTTTTTTAATAATGAAATGTCTCGATTATCAACTGCTTTAAACACCATGATATTAGGAAAATAGTTGAATACATTTTGATGTATGCTATGGACTTGATTTGCAGAATATACTACTCCGAATCCATGTTGACGTAAAGATCCTAAGAATTTGTCAATTTTACCATAATGAGACTGTGTTGTTATATATCTGGAATCAAAGAATATATCAATACTAGGCATAAATATAATTTTTGGAATATACCCATCATTTGTCGTAATATAATGAATGAGTTTGGAGACAATCAAAAATGCAAAGAATAACTGGGTGCTAAATTCATTCGTAATAGAAAGATCTACAATAACAGTTTTATCTGTCTTTATAAAATCAGAGGATAGCACCTTGGATGCTGTAGCATTTAAGCATAATATAAGGTCTTCTTGCGTTAAATCAGAAAATACAGATCCTAATGCCATATTTGGTGGTCGTTTCTCCCAATCGCTTTGTGTTCTTATTTCTAAATTAAGTGAAGGAAGATCCATTTCAGGATTTTTTAATATTGTATTTCTAAACATTTCAATAGTTCGCTTGTCCTTTCGAAATGCTAATCCATAGACATCAAATAGAAATTCTTGGTATTTGCTATTGCTAAGATCATAAGGAATATCAGATCGTAAGGGATCTAAGCTGAATGAAGTTCCTAGTTTGAAATAGAGGAGTTCTTTCTCAAATTGGGTACCTTCAAAAAAGGAGATCAGTTTGGACCATCTCCCTGAAAAATCAAATATAAGAGAAGGGATTTTGGCTTGGATTAATTCAGCAGCAATTTTCATAGAGGTATGTTCTCTCTCTTCAGATGTCCCATTTACGATGAGAAGCTGTCTTAACTGATTTAACGTAAATCCGAAGGGAATTTCTGTTTCTAATATTTCTGTATTGAGTGTATGACCAAGAGTAATGAAATTTTTCAAGTGTAAAGGAGTGTTGAATTCTGCCCCTATTCGTGTCTCTACACCTTTCTTATATTCATCAGAAATCTCAACCAACTTATTTAGAGTTTTTCCTTGCAGGATTAAGTATTGTAAGTGAGTACCACTTAACTTATAGTTATATGTCTTAAGGGTAGAGCATAAATATCCTGAGATTAGTTTACGTTTATGAAGAGGCATAAGCCGTAGTCCATTAAAATTGGAGATAAACGCATGAGCAATTGCTTTACTCTTTTCATTAAGCTCATGTTCTAAATGAAGCATGTTTCGTACTCGCACTCGTCTGATATACTTACGATTTGAGACTGATAACAGGAGCATAGATTCCCATAGCCCAGAACGCATAGTTGCCCATCGATGTTCTATGCTCGTAATTTCTCTTTTCTTTCTTCTCACCTTTTTTCTTAAATATTTATCCCATAGATAATAACGAGTAAAATCAAACCAATGTTGCGCTCTTGTATTAAGATGTTTAAAACAGGCTCTTTCAAACCGAGCTATACTTATAGGTGTATTACATACCGTATATCCGAATGGAACTTTCTGAATCATTGCCGATTGAGTAAAGCTGTTCGCATGAGCAATGAGAGACGGACAATACTCATCTAAATTATACATTCTAAGATTTACCAGCATTTCATCGTTAATATGAAGAAAAATACTGGTAGGAATTCTGCTTGAAAAGTGGAATTTTATATCCGAAAATGGGTGTATAACAGTAAAATCTTTATTGTGGAGAAATAAAGTTTGAGAACCATGAAATAATAGCCCTCTCCACCATAGCCATATAATTCCAAATATTATTATAAAATTAATTGGAATAATGTAGAGAAAAAAACCAAGAATAATAAGAAATACATCTAAGTAGAAGATTACTATTGTGATAAAAATGATTTTAAATCCTACTATCGAATTTTTTGGCTTAATAGTCTGTTCAGAAGCTTTAATAGGAATACTTTCTTTAAAGAAAAATGTACGTATACCATTTATTAACTCATCTCCTGAAAGTAATGTTATTTTGAAGTGATGGAAATTTGACGCAAATAAATTACGAAAGATTGCCTGATATTCGTATATTTTACTCTGTAAAAGATCAATTTTAAATTGTCGTAGAAACCCACGAATAGAAGAATGAATGCAAAAATAAATATAAGTCTTATAAGATCCCTGTGATCTTGTCTGAGTGCGTTGATTTTCACTACTAGAAAGGTGAATCATCGGAATATGAATAACTTGATAAGTAAAGGGAATTAATTTACCGAGATCACTTAAGGTTTTAATATAGGTATTGGTAGTCTCATGGACGTTTTCAGGGATAACCTCAATTTTAAACAATTGTATTGCAATATGAGTTAAATCTTCTTTATTCGTAACATAGAGGGTTGGGGTATCCCTTTTTTTCTGCCAAAATATGAAGTTAGAAAAGGGATTAAACATGAAGGATTTTCGAAAGGTAAATGAAATAAGATTTACGAAATTATAGCATTGGTCATAAAACGCTACAAGAAAAAACAGTAAGAATAGAACTCCTATGCTTACCGCAATATATAGTGGGATACCAACAAGATATGTAATAACTATAATAGACATTATTAGCACTAAAAGGGAGATAGCTCTAATACTTGAAAAAGTGGTATTAATATGCTTAGGTTGAGGAGGTGTCCTCCAAATATTTAGGTAATCTTTATCTATCTCAAATTCTACATTTCTCTTTAAGGTATATTTTTTCTTCTGGAATTTAGGCTCTTCTGACTCAATCATGGTTTATATCCTCTGTGGTTCTACTATTTTTCTTATATAATATATAGAGTAGGATACAGGGCACAAAACAGATGGGACCCAATAATCCAAACACTCCTATGGTACTCGGTTGCATAATCATTTGTAATAACATTAATAGACTAAACATGAAGAATAACAACCCTACGCCAAAAACAAAATAAGAAAACATATGAGTCTGAGAACGCTGATAAGAGATATTATCCTTGAGAGTACCCTCAACGATGATTTTTCTACTTTTATGATTAGTAAGGGTATCTTTCATGGTCTTTAAATGAATTGCAGTTTTTAGGGTATTGGCATCCAGTCTTCTTGTATTTCCCTTTAACAATTGGGTCTCCTGTTGCTGGATTTTTTGTAATAATAACGGGTGAAGGAGATCATCATTTTTCCTTTTTTTCTGGGCCATCGAGGATAAAAATGAAAACAAATTGCCAGGAGTCGTTATTGTAAGATCTTCTACTTGTAGGGTCTCATGCAAATTGGGTATATCTAATTTTAATAATTCAAAATAGTTAGCAAAGATTGTCTTGATATAATCGAGCGGTACATTACCCTGTGACTTTAAGAATACCTGCTCACATTCTTGTATGGAATAGAGAAGATCATCAGGAAAAATCTGGATCTTGAGATTCTTTAAGAATACCTCATTTATCATCCTCATATATTCAAAAAGTGTCTCGTGTTTATTCTTATTACAAGCTCTCATTCCTAATTTAATCCCAAATTCATTGAGCTTATTATTGGTAAGAATTATCCCAACCCACGCTAATTTCTTATAATTATGGGTTCTCATACAAACTAAGATCAAATTCTTCAATTTCGTGGTATTTATGATTTTAACTTCACCTCCTCTTCAGCCAACAATTTATCTAAATCTAAAGGCTCTTGAGCATTCAAGATGGTCTGCTCAACAGTCTTCTCCTTCTTGTCAAAACGTCGTATCGTTTGATAATGGAAGGAAGCATAGGGAGTGATTAAAACAAAAGCAATAATTTGGGCAATATATCCCGGACCAATTGCACAAAAATGAAGAGAATGAGTCTGTAAATCCTCATAATAGGCAAAAGGAAAGTTGAGATCTCTAGGTATAAAAAACAATAAGGGAAATGCAAACAAATTGATAAAAATTAAACTCCAGATACATATAGTAATCCAAGAGGAGAATATGATCCTATCGTGATTTTTATCAGTGTCAATATCTCTAAAGAGGACATCATAGAAGGCCAAAATAATAATAATAATTGAAATAATTGCAATGAAAAAAGCTTCAGGAATTTCATACTGGTCTGTAAGGATATTGGGTTGTGTGGTGTGAATAGACCATCCAAAAACCATGCTGAAATGCCCTGTCACGATTACTTCATGAAAAGCACCATAGATATAAAAGGAATACCAATCTAAGAATAATGATGCTAAGAATAAAATAAGACCTATGATAAAACACTTCTTAAATGTATCTTTTTGGGTCATGACTCACTCATTTAAAAACCTACTATATTTTCGAATAACTTTTTCTTTGTGGGTTGGTTGCCCTTCAAAAAACTTATCGTTTTGTACGATTTCTCTCAATTTAGATTTGGTATACAAATCTTCAGCATAAGTCTCTTCTATTTTGGAAATCACTTGAGTCTCAACAGTAGTATCAATACATTCATAGGAAAACTGAGCCATCAGTTCAGCAGAAAGCTGTTCATTAATTAGAATAAGGACTGAATCATCTAGAATTTGGCGATAATACGGTAATGATGTCTTATCGAATATCATAGATTTATTTTGTAGATATCTAATATAAATAAAGGTTACTACACCTAAATATATCCCAATTAAGCAGTATCCGAATATCGTTATGAAATTTAATAGAAAAAATGTTTGGAAAAGTATGAGAAGGAGAGCCACAAACCCAAAGCTTAGGATTGGTATAGAAGAATAGCGTATTTTCTCAATAAAATTATCTCGAATCTCATCATATTCAGCTGCTAGATCCTCACTTTCAGAAAACTCTTCTATAAGAGAATATTTGCGTTCTAGAAAATCAAGAATTTCAGGGAGTTGAGCTAGTTCGATAACATGAATGTTTGTAGATTTATGATAGGCAAAAGGAATAACTTTATCTAAGAACCCAACAGAACCAAGACACACAAGTAAAGGTTCAAGCAGTATTTTATATTGTAAGGGTCCATTTCGATATAATACCTTTTTAAAAAGAATTGATTTCTCCACCGATATCTCAAGTTTAAGAAAGTTAGTGAGCATCTGAGAGAATTGTCCTGAATTCATCAAATCATTTAGCATAACTTGGCATACTTTAGATAATTTGGTAAGGTAGGTGGTACAAACTTTCTTTATTGAAGGTTCCTCTTTCTTTACCTCACCCTCATAATCAATATGCGCCTGGGATATTTTTATTTTTCCTGTGAATGAACTAAACTTAATAGGAAGTATAAGTAATAATTCCAGCATTTCATTTAATCTGAGCTGCTTTACCGCAATTGCATCAACAGTTGTAAATAGAGTTCCAGATTTAGGAAGAATATGATAATCTAAGGATTTTAATTCTGAATTTAATCGCGTAAGGAATTCTTGTCTTTCAATTTTTTCTGGGTGAATTACTACTGGTTTTTTTATTACTTCTTGGATTTTGGGAATGCTTTCTTCTTTAGGAATTTCATAAGTAATAGACTCTTCTTGAACAGGAGGAGTCATCACAGCTTTTATAGTGGAATTTACTCTATTGGGATGAGGATAGCTTTTTCCTAACTGTGAGATCTTAAATTTCTCTTCAAACCACGGTTTAAGTTCTTTTATATCCTCTACAGGTTCAACTTCATATTCTCTACCCTCCTTCTCAACAGTATCATAATAATATTCGGGTTCCTCATATTCAATCAAATCCTTTTCATCATGAGCTAGTTCAGAATGCTCGGAGGCAGAATACTCATTTAAAGTTTTAAGACTACTAAACGACTTTGCAGCTCCAATAATTTTTTGAGCTGATTTCTCTCCAATCCCCTCAACTTCAGCTACTTGAGCTATGGTACTATTAGCTATCTTCTCAATCGAATCAAACCCATAGCGAAGAAGTCGCTCAGCAGTAGTTGACCCTACATATTTTAACTTAGTAATATCATTTTTTGCGGTAGCGCTTGCAATGAAAGCATTATCAATGGGTCTAGTCTCTTTATCCTCTTTTTCGGTTTCACCGTCAGTTAAATCTAACGCATTATCAATTATTTTATCATGTTCTGTCATAGGTCTAGTATCATTATAGCCAGACTTTATAAAGGAAAAAAAGGTAAACCGAAAATTTTTATTTATAAATATCCACTACTATCATGAAATAGGACGGAAATATTAGTATTTCAAATAAGATAAGTTTCCTGCTAGCACCCTGGATTTTTGTCTTTTAGTAGTGTAAATTTTTACACTCTGATTTCGCCCTCCTCCCCCTTGAACGTTTAATGGAGCGGTATTGCTCCGAGCTAGCAGGAAACGCCTTTTAACCAAGAAATATGATTTTTTTTCTTTATATTCGATTATTTTATCAACTATTAGACTATTCATATAAGAGAGGAAATATCATTATTGTCTCTGGAAAGATAAAGAATAAAGCTGAAGTAAAACGAAAGGCAAAAAAGCCTATATTATGTCCCTTATGCCAAGAGAAAATTGAAATTGGAGTAGAAAATTCTGTTGTTAAGGATATTTCTTTGTCAAATTTAGTCTATTTTCCTCACATTCATATACATGGTAATCCTCTTCATGCTTTAATCTGCTATCTTAACTCAAAATTAGAGACAAGAAATATTGGAATCATTAAAAGTATTGAAATTTCACGGGATTCGGATACTCTTAAACAAGTTATGAATAAATGGACAAATCCTTATTAGCAGAGGGATTACAGATTAGTCTTACAGATTTCACGAGTAAAATTGAAGAAAAAGAAATTGAATCTCAAAAAAATAAAGAGATTTTCAAATATATTCCTGAAGAAAAAATACTCAGAGTATTATTCGAAAATCGTATTTTTGAATTACGGGATATTCAAAAAGAGGCCATCAAAAAAGGTCTATTCTTCAGAAAATCATTTTTAGTTTGTGCTCCTTCTGGAAGTGGTAAGACATTAATAGGAGAGATCTGTGCTGCGAATAATGTATTTCAGAAGTTTGGGAAATCAGTCTATTTGGTTCCTTATAAAGCTTTGGCGACAGAAAAATATTATCATTTTAAAAAAGGATATAAAAGGTTTGGAATCAAAGTAAAATTGTCCATTGGAGATTATGATGTGGATGATTCTAAGTTATCAAAAGCAGATATTATAGTTACTACCTATGAAAAATGCGATTCACTATTGCGAAATTTTTATGATAAAGACTGGATTTATGACATTTCAACGATTATTATTGATGAAATTCATATAATTGGAGAATCAGATCGAGGTCCTAGGTTAGAATCATTGATCGTACGACTAAATGAATTTCTACACAACCCTCAAATTATCGGATTAAGTGCCACAATCGCAAATCCTGAGTTTTTTAACACGTGGCTCTCTTCATTAGGTAATAGAACTACGCTTATAAAATCCGATTCACGTCCTGTACCCTTGCATTATAAAATCGAAATAACCCAGAATAAAGATTCTACCATAAAACATACCGTAAAATCTATTTTAGGAAAAAATGGTCAATTGCTCATCTTTGTAAATAAACGAAGAAGTGCTCAGCAAACTGCAGAATCGCTACAAATCTTAGTAAAAAAATATCTTGAAGATGCAGAATTAACCATATGTAAAGCATTAGAAAAGCGTCTTGATTCTATTAAAGGTGGGCATCAAGATTTAAAGAAGGTAATTAAATCTGGAATCGCATTTCATCATGCAGGACTCCTTCCTCGTGAACGAAGACTTATTGAAGATAATTTTCGAAAACGAATCATAAAGGTTGTATGCTGTACAACTACTTTATCAGCAGGAATAAATACTCCCGCACGAGCGGTTATCCTTAAGGATTTTAAAAAATATGTGAGATCGGGGCATAATATTACAAATTATTCTGGTTATTTTGAAAATGGAGATGGGTTTAGCTATTTTAGACCTTTTTCAGCAAATGAAGTATTTCAGATATTAGGAAGAGCTGGACGACCTGGATTGGATTCTGTAGGGTATGGTATTATCCTTGTAAAGAATATAGATGAGAAATTATGGGTTGAAGATCATTTTTTTAATGTCCAGCTGCCTTCTCATGAACTAATTCCTCGATATAATAATTTAGACTCAGGATTGAATAAAATAAATACATTGCAAGAACAGGTATTATTACGTGTATTTGAAGAAAAGCATATTACTACTGAAAAGCTAAAGGAATTTTTTGAAAAGACCTATTTTTGGTTTGGAATTAAAGATAAAATGAGACAACAAAAAATTCCTATCGAACAATTATTAATGATAAGAGAGATAACTCCTCAGAATATTCTCAAGCTTCATTCTGATCCTCAGAGAGTAGAACAATTAAGAAAATCTCATTATCAGATTAAATTATCACATTTTAATGACTCTACCCTCGGGGGACATGTGAAAACCGATTATGGAGTTTATTTCTGCCAATTCACGATCGAGACTGGTATCCAATGTTCATGCGGATTCCAAAACGGCATGTCTGATAATTTTGCAAATGACGAGTTTTCATTTCACTTTTGTGATCACATTACTTTATTTCTTCAATATTTAATTGAATTACCTGATCAGTCCTTACAGAAATATACTAATTCTATCATCCCTAAAAGTATCAAAAATCAATATATTCTCTCTTATTTGTTTGAGAAAGGGCTTATTATGAGAGATAAAAAAGGGTTTCTCACCTGCTCTCAGTTTGGAAGTCTAATTATCAAATTATATTTATATCCTGTATCGGGAGTAATGATCAGATATAAACTTGAGAACAATGAAATTAATACCTTTCAGCAACTTATCAAGGAAGCCTATGATGTGCTTAAAGCAGAATATCGGGTAAAAGACTTTCATATGCTTCAACCGCTTTTAGAATGGGCTGACGAAGAACCTATAGAAGAAATTTTAGAGCGGTACAACATTATGGCAGGAGATTTACATTCGGTGAGAGATAATTTGGAGCGTATTGTCTCATTTATAGGCCATATTGCTAGTGATCTGAGTACAAATGGGTATGATCTTAGAACCAAGTTATCAAGAGTATCAGAAATGGCAGAGACTCTAAGAATCCGTGTTAAATACGGAATCCGAGAAGAATTATTTGATCTGGTGTTGAGATTACATGATGTTGCAAGGGTTCGAGCGCGAATTCTCTTTAATGCGGGATATCATACCGCTACTAAAGTAAAACAAGAAAATCCCTATATACTATATCAAAAAACAGGATTAGGAATTAATTTATGCAAAAAAATTATTGGTGAAAAATAAGAGTTATGGATTCTAAATCTGATTCTAACAGCACTAAGCAGGAACTTAAGATATACTCACGCGATAAGAATATAATTCCGAAAGATGCTAAACCTAAACAATTATTAGAACCAAAGGGTAACGTGGAGCAGATTTGTGATGAAAATATCATCACTTTACAAAAGATCCATGCCATATTGCTCAATTGTAGAAATTTATCTGAAAGACAAAAGTGTGAATTTGCCGAAAGTGAGCGATACTTCATGAAACTCCACTTAAAGAAACTACTGAAAAAATTAGAACAGAAATAGCCGTATTTTTTATTTTTTTTCTTTAAAAATATTGGATAATTCTTTTTTACAAATAATCAGAATAAGGTAATTATATCTGAGTTCTAAAATCTCAAAAGAAAAGTATCAAGATAATATCAGACTTAAGATAACTGAAGAAAGAATTGTCGGTTTAGAGAAAGCGGTTATCTCTTTTTCTAAGCTCACTGGATTTTCTCATACTGCATTTGTTTATACCGGAAATGAATCGATCCCATTTAAAGACACTCATCCTGTATATCAAACTATTCTGCGAAATGAATTTGCTGATGCTATTAGGAAATCTGTGAAGGAAAGAAAGAGAGTTCTTAACTTATTATAACCTCTCTACATCTAACTTATAGGAATTAGAGGTTAATTTAATTAGTATTCCGTTTTCTAAAAAATTTCGGGTTAAGATCTTGATTTCAGAAGAGGGAATTCCAAAATTATCTGCCATCACTTCTATTACGTATAATGGAAATTTCTTATACATTGATGAAATTTTTAAAAGCATTTTCTTGTAACTCTTCAGTAGTCTATCATCGTCATTTTCAATGTTCTTGATCTGTCTTGATCTAGAACTTGAACGTGCTACTTTAAAGTCGCTGGAAGCTCTTAAGTCTGGAATATCCCCTATTGTCTTGATTGCTAGTTCATGCTGTCGTGTTTTCACCACCTCTATTGCTTTACTAACCCCATTTACTAATTCGCTTGAGTCTTGTATATTTTCTACTTTATGAGACCTTCCGCATCTTAGGCATTTCTTGGTCTTTTGGGTAGTCTTGACATACATATATTGGTGACATTTTCTACAGGTAAATACATAATAGGGTGTCTGATCTCTTTCCCATGCGATATCTTCCATTATATTTCCTCTTTTTGAGTGTCCAATATATTTTTAACAATAAACGAAAGTTCTTCTTCATTATCGATACAAATGACATGAAGCTGATTATCCTTTCCAAATCTTATAAGTCTTTCTCGAAGCACCCGTTTCTCGCCTTCGAGTTCTTCTTTGAAAGTAATGAAATCAAAAACGATAATTAATAATTCACATAACTCTTGGAAATCGTTTAATTCAGAGATAAAGGTTGGATCAGCTATTTTATCAGGGGGATAGATTTGAATTAACACTTTATTTAATAAAATAATATGAAGATCTGAATCAGTAATTTCATAATGAAGATAATTCTGTTCTAATTGCTTTCGTAATCCATATTTCATTGAAAGATGTGAACTTATTTTGACCTCTGCATCTTTAATACCTTCCTCTTTAGGATGTAAAAAAGCTCGAAGATTTGACTGTCTCTGCCTTGTATTCTCTCTTCTTATTTCTCGAGGAACCAACTCAGTGCTTTTCATTTCTGATACTGACTCAATGTCCACAAGAGGAAATTCATAGTGTTCACGTTCCTGTGTAGGTTGTCTCAGAGTAAAGTTCATTCTCTTAAGCTTATTTAATGCAATTCTCAGGTATATCTCATCATGAGTGTTCTTGCAATATAAGATTATCACTCGACCTTGTCGATGTCGTGCAGTCCGTCCTTTACGTTGAATAAGCCTAATTTCAGATGCCACTACATCATAGAATATTACTAAATCACATTCCGCAATATCCAGACCTTCTTCTCCCACATTAGTGCTTACTAAGACGTTATATTCTCCCTCTCTAAATTGATCTAGAATCTCGATTTGTTGTTTTTGGGATAAACCTTTATCATCCGTAGACTTAGTTGCTTGTCCTACAAATCGTACCGCATGAATCCTATTCGTATCCTTAAGCTTATTTACAATATTTTTAACAGAATCCCGAAGTTTTACAAAAACTAGAATTCGGGAAATAGGATTAGTTCTCAACTCATCTAAAATTACTTTAACCAACACTTGATATTTGGGATGAATTAAGTTATCAGGGGTAAAATCATGATTTTTCTTAAGCTCCAAGAATAGTTGATTTAATCTATAATCCCCTGTTAATACTCGTACTGCTTTGGAACTATTTTTCTTTTTAGCATCTTTATACATTTTCTCAAGATAATGTAATAGTACATCAAGTCCCTGCTGTTCAATTAATTCTTGCATATGGAACAATATTAATCCTTGGGCATTAATAGATAAGGCGCTATATACTCCAATTGTATCCCCATTCTTTAAAGCAGCAATTAGTTCACTATTGAGTCGCAATAGATCTTTTCTAATAATATGAGCATATAATGGTTCTCCCTTAATTTCCAAAAAATTAAGCTGAGAAAGATATTGTAAGCGTTCTTCTAATACGCTGTTAAGCAATTCATATGCATGACTCATTAATTCAGTTAAATTTACTCCGATTTTATACACATCCATTGGTTTGAGATAAGTTTTCACATCTCTATCTTTTCGGGTTCGAATATGGATATTCTCCTGAGAAATAAATAGATTTTTACACAGCATATTGATTTTTTGCTTTGATGCTCCTGGAGATGCTGTCAACCCTAAAATGGTTCCATCGGGATTTTGTTCTACAAATTTCTCTGCTATCATGGTATAGGGATAGTCTCCTGATGCATGATGAGCCTCATCAAAAATAATAAGAGCAGTAGTTTCAAGTGTATATTTGTTATGTATTAAATCGTTTCGTAAGGTTTGAGGAGTGTAAAAAATGATTTGAGAATTATTAAATATTTCTGCTCGATCTTGGGGGTTAACTTTCCCAGTAAGCACTACAAAGGTATCTTCAGGAAGAGTGAGGAACTTCATAAATGTGTCATAGTGCTGATTAATTAAAGGTCTGGTGGGAGCAAGGACAATTATTTTGCTCTGGGGCGGGTATGTTTGTAATATTCTACTTGCCACTAGCACTGCGATTATAGTCTTTCCTAATCCTGTTGGTAGCACTACTAAGGAGTTTTTTAATATACATTTATTGGCAATTTCGGTCTGATATTTTCGTATTTCAAGGTCTCTTCCCTTTACTAAAGAAGCCGAATTAGTAGAATTTGTCTTAAGTGCCCCCATTCGCTTCCACTCTAACTATATAATTCTCAATAATAAATTCACTAATCGCCTTATTACTCTTATTATATGAAATAAGCATATCTCCAATTTTTTGTCCTATATCAGAGAGATACACTAAGTTATTTTGAGCAATAATAAAAAGAAGTGGATGAGTTTCGAGTAATATATTAAGTTTTTGAGTGAGTGGGCTGGACTGTAAGATGTTAAATCCTTTACCCTTATGGACTACTTTAAACCAGTAATAGATATCATTTAGCACTTTTATTTGGGTGGAAGTAAACTTAATTATAATTGGCTCTTTTATTTGCTTTTGAACAATCATATAGAGTTGATTCCCTTCCCTTTTTCTAAGTAGTTTATAGTCCTTAAAGATGGTATGAAACATATTTTGGTATTCTACAATAAGAGAGATTAGCTCATTGATATCTGTTGAGCTAACTTGTAAGTATTGTGCAAATTTAGTGATATTAAATTTTTTATTATAATTGTTCTTGAATCGGCTTAAGATGTCTAACATATTCCGTAATAAATTAATTGTCTTCTTGATATATTTACCAATCTGACTAGTAAGTTCCAGAGACTGTGAATCGAAACTCATCAAGATCACAATAAGTTAAGATAATAAAAAGAAAAAAACTCAACTTATCGTTTCTTTAGTTTTTTAGTTTTCACGGTAGTAATTACTATGACACTTCCAGGAATGATAGTCAAAATGGTGATAACGGGAATAGTTTGAAGGAGTTCATTCTTATAATTGAGATTAGGTTTATCAAGAGGATCATCTGGGACCTCATTTTCAGGTATGATCTCTCCTTTATAGAAAGTATAGTTCCCAAGAAACATCCATTCGTTAGTTATTCCATCTGTAAGATAAATCCCGAAAGTATAAGACGAGTCAAGATTAACCTCATAGTTCAGAGAAAAGATTGAATAATTCTCGTGGTCGTGCCTATAGAAATATTCTGTATCCAAAAATCCATATTCCCAATATACTGACGCATAAGCTGAGCCGAATGATATGTTATGATCTTTTAGGCTTGTTCGATAGGTACCATTAATTTCAAGATATACAGAACTATTTATCGCATCAGTTTTTAAAGAATAATTTATAGCGTACTCGGTATAGATAGTAATATTCTTTTCACTAATCTTTCTAAATCCTTCATATGCTTCTAATCTCATAGGTATTTCAGGATAATAATTCCTATCTATTGGTACATATACTTCTTTTGTGAACTCATTACCTTCTACTCTATCAAACAAAATCGTACCTAAATCCTTATGGATACATTTTAAGGTGATATATGTGCCATAATCATCAATGATGAGATTCTGAACATTTGCAGTAAAAGGAATATACTCGCCTAACGGTATAGTTTCAGGATAATCCACATTGATAATCACATCACTATTCTGTGCCAAATCGCATATCCAATGTAAAATTGCATGATCCATTCTATTATGGGTAGGAGTCAAATAAAATTCACATAGTTCTTCTGAATATATCGCTTTCATCAAATTTTGGATAGAAATTGAATTAAATTCTATATCGAGATCAAGTATTTGGACGATTTTGTAAGAAAAATAAATATTCTTGATATTAGTATAATCCAGATGATCTAAAACATAATTCTCAATCTTTTGGGTATTTTTACTAAATAAGTTCAATGCTTTAAGGGCATAAATCATATAATAGGTGTGTTCTAAAATATCTTCTACCTTCGAAGTATATCCGGGATCAAGATAAAGATAATTTGTAGATTCTACTATCTTTCTATCAATAAAGCAATACAAAGCATTTGTATCGAAGGGGAGTTGACTAAGCTCACCTAATCCGAGGAACTGTGCCAATAATTCCAAATTTCGAACCGCATAATATGTATTTAGGAAGAATACATTCTTGCTTAAATACTCAGAGAACGTCGGATTATAAGGTTCCCAATAAGTAAATCCCCCAAAACTGTTATAATATGAATCATTGAGAAATTGAGAAGCAATAATATCATTTAATAATTCGTTTAAATCATAGCTTTGCCCAAAGTCATCAAGTTTAAACATATTCTGTAAGGAAGTGAGGGCGTGAAAAGTTGCTTTATGAGAAATAAGCACGTTAACATCATCCACATAGTTCTTATATCCTATAGTATAGAATTCATAGGGACGTGATCGAAAGCCGATAAATGATTTACCTCCTGCAATATATTCTACAAATCGACATGAACCTGTAGTATAATATGAAGAGATAATATCATTATAAAGTTGAGAAATATCGAGATCTGAAAGTCTATCATATAATTTATACGAAGAGACAATACTATGGATTAAATCCATACTCATATAATCCCTAGATAAAGGAGTAAATCCATCATAACTATAATAGTTTGAGATAGCACTACTGATTTGAGTTTTGTCATCTTCATCTAATCGCGAAATCTCACCCGTATTATTTAACACCCGTATAATCTGAAATATATCTATGAGTTCGTGATAATCAAGTAAAGTGGAAGAATCCCAGGTTCCCCATGAATTGCGATTGTTAAGTAGAAATGCAATCACATTTTCACGGTTGATATTCGGATCATTAGTAATATCAGAGAGCTCCAGTCCAAGTGCAGTCGCTACGATATTCGCATATTCTATGCCAAAATCCATCTGTGATATTCGAAAATAATAAGTGGTAGAATCATATAATCCATCTAAAAAGGAGTAGAAGTTAGGCTCACTAATGCTTCCTTGCATACCAAATAGTTCCAATGTCTTGATACAATAATATGAACTGAGCATATTAGGTTCAAAAAGAGGACTAAGGCTATCAAAGGAGCTATTTAGATCATTAAGAAATCCACCTACCATCCAACCTGCTCCTTGAGATATTTGTAACTCATTTACATATTGGATAATCTGATCCCTTTCAGCAGTATATAATGTCCAATCATCCATTAGAAGATCTAATGCATAAACCGCAAAAAAAGTATTATCCATAGTTGAAATTTTGAATCCTTCTTCTAAGGTTTGTTCATATTTTTGCCCGATAAATCCCGAAGTATCGGTATCATAGCAGTCCCAAATATATGAAATCATCTTCGAAGTATCAATTAAGTTAAGGGAGTTTAATAAATCTAATGACATTATCCCATAGCAATTAACTTCCAATTGCGTATTTAAGGGATAATATACTTGATTGAAGTCAGTATCAAGATACCTATAGGCATACTTATCCATGAATAAATTCATATCACCATCATAATAAGACATAATATGGTTGAGGACTTCAGTGCCATTTATATCCTCTAACTTCCCAATAGCATCTAATATATACAAACCATAATAGGTTGCTTGAATTGAAGAATCAAACATTTGTGTGTAATACCCATCATCTTGATATTGACGAATCTTTTGGGAAAAGATTTCTTGGAGTATCTCCCCATTACTCTTCGAGGAATGTCCGAGATGGGTATGATCCAACTTGTTATAAGGTAAAAACTCAACTTTAGCACCGCTTCTAGGGAAGATATACATTATTGAACCTGCAAATACAAACATGAAAAATAGAATAGTACTTAACTTTTTTCTTTTCATCATAAATTATCCTTGAAGTATGAATAATACTACTCTTAAAGCGAATCTATTTAAATAAAAAAATTGAACTGCCACTCAATAGCTATTATGAAGAGGGGAAAAGGAGGATAAAAAAAGTGAAGTAATTAGGAGGGTAAAAACCTGACCTAACATAATCATCAGCACTTAAAGGGCGGACCTTTGCCTTTTGAATATGTCCTGAAAAGCATATTAAACTGTGGAAGTTTTACGATGTCATCTTTCTCACACTGATTGAACTTTTGATATGGCTTATAAATGTTCAGTTTGGCAAGAATTAAGTTATTATCCTCATCTTTTAAAGCAAAGAGATAAAAATCAATTGAATCATTATTATTAAAGACTTTCTTTGCATGTCCAGGTATAATTTTAACAATATCACTAGTCTCTTCTGGACTTTCAAATATACCTAACCTTTTCATAATGTCTACTAATAAATCAGAAGATTTTACTAAACTTTTAAATCTCTTCACATTAAATCGCTCAAAAAAATTACTTTTTACTTGAACTTGAATAGTACTCATCCGTATATTAAGTAATTTACAAATAGAATTCACATTTAATGTATCCTTATAACAACACAACGCTGAAATTGAAGCACATAACCCAGCGACAACATCATCTTTAGTATTTTTAATGATATCCCATAACTTGTATAAAATTTTTCTAGTGAAGAGCCCAAATGATCTATCTAAATTAAATTCAGCTTGTATATAACTTATTTTTTGAAGAATAACCATTTGTCGATTATATTCGTTATATTTTGGAAGAAAATTCCTCATCTGCAATTTAAAATGGTTAAACTCCTTTTTCGATATTTCACTGTTATTTATGAAATCAGTCTCCGCTCGTGAAATATTTCTTAATTTTAAACAATAGTATGTAACAACTGGAACTAATTTTTCAACACTTCGATATTTAGTTCCTGGTCTAAAACTATTATATACTTTCACACATTTGTTAAATATGTACTGTTTTAACGAAGCTCCAGAATCATTTAAGTTAAGTTTGGTGAAGAGATCAGAGATCTTTTTCCAAATATTACGTTTAACTACTCTAGAGTTATCCTGTTCCAAATTTCTCTTATTTAATCGTCTAAACTTGGTAGAGTTTGGAAAATTCAAACGTTCATGGAGGGTTCCTACTTGAGTTGCTCCTATCCGTGGTGAAATTTGAATGATATCATCATTATAGGGGCGGTTGTATTGCAATTTTTTGATCTCAAGCACTATACCACAATTTCTACATACATAAGACCCTCTATCTTCAACTATATCCTCCGAATCACATAAATCACATTTTAAAGTTTCAAATCCGAATAATCTAGCCTCAAATTCCTGTGTTTTATACGAAGCCATTACCTTGATCACTATTTTTTTGAGTTCACTAAGAAAAATATAAGAACGAGTATGCCTAATAAACCCATCGTTTTTTTCATTTTTTGATCGTAAAATATATTTTTTCTCTACTCAAAAGGAACAAAACTCAAAATTTGAGTTTAATTTATGCGTCAAGAATAATAAGCGCTATTGATTACTAAGAATTGATTAATCTATAGAGACATAAATTTTTATTTTTTTTTGATAAAAAATAATTTTTTCGTTTTGAAGATCACCCCCTCAAAATTACACTTGAAGAAAATTATGGGAAAGGTAAGATAATTGCCAGATGAGTTTGATATTGCCATTAATTAAACATAAGCCGAGATTTTTTTCAATATTAGTTTAAAATTTTATGTTCACTATACTTATCAAATATTTAATCTAAAATTGAAGAAAAAAATTGGTTTTTCTTAATAATTCACCATTTTTTCTTTATATTTTCTTATGATCTAAGGATATTATGTTTGAAAATGTGCTAGTCTATACTTTCTTTTGGTTACCAATAGCATTTCTGGTTGGGTATTTTTTTGAGAAAATGATCTACCACAGGAGTAAAGGTGGATATAGGACAATGTTTAATGTACTTGCTATTATTGGTGTGGCGGTTCATGAAATAGCTCATGCACTCCTAAGTCTTATTACTAGGGTCCCAATTGAAAGAATCGAAGTGAATTATAGGGATAAGGAGACCCGTAAAGTATCACCTCATGGATTAGTTGCTCATAAGAGGCCAAATAAAGTCTCATTTATTCAATCATTCTTAATCGGCATCGCCCCTTTACTAGTAGGGGTAATACTATTTTTCTTCTTATTAGATATCGCATGTGATATGTCAGCAGCACCACTATATCGTATTCTGGCGGGATGTTTTTGTGTATCTCTATGTTTCGGAATAAGACCCTCTTCGCAGGATCTTAAGCTTATTGGGAGAAATTTTCGCAGTAATCCTTCAAAATCACTATTTCAACTTATTCTGTTATGTTCTTCTTTTGGATTGGTATGGTTGTTAGTAGATATATTTATGATTAACTTGAATTTCGAGTTTTTATATTACATCATGATCGGTATCGTATTTATGGTATTGAAATATTTCTGTCTGTTATGGTATACAATTTATAAGCACATAAGAAGAAATCGACAAGATAAGAAAACAGGAGTATTATACGGTGAAATTATGGAAATAAGTACTCCAAAGTATAAATTTTCAGGTGAATAAGATGGTAAAAATATTTTGTTATTTCATATTGATTGTGGCATTTGTATTATTCTATCAAAGAAATCCTGTATTTGGGGTTATCTTGATTATTCTATTTCTTGTAGTTTTTATAGTGTTCAAATTGAGAAAACATGGGGTTGGTTCTAATGCACTTGGGTATTTTAGCAATAACTCTGCTAGGATAAATTCTCAGAGTAGAGAGATCCTAACTCTATTAATGCTTCAGAGTCTATTTAATGATATTAATTCAGCAAAAGTAAGTGAAAAGGAAGATAAGAGTGTCTCCCCGCATGAAAAGGAGATAAATAAACTAAAGGAAGAGATTCTTGAATTATTGGATGGGAAATAAATGATTTCAGTATCTACGATATTAGATGACTTATTTTCTCTTCTTTCTCATTACACTATAGTAAATATTTCTGGAGAATCAGGTACAGGTAAGACAACATTAGCCCTTTATTTAGGAGGTAATTTCCTTACTTCAAAAAAACCATATCAACATTCGTGTATCTGGATTCAAGCTAGTGAAATATTCCCAAAAAGACGATTAATCTCACTGTTTAGCTCAAACGATGAAGATCTAGATTATTTAAGCAACAATATATATATAATTCCAGAAGGAAGGATTTTAAAATCGTTTTCCGAACAAGGACAGACACTTCGAAAATTAATAAATTCCGACTTAGTGTTACCCCCTAACCTAAAATTTATAGTCATAGACAATATTTCTCATCATCTGCGATTTGAGTTATCTACTCTTTCAGAAGTAAGAGATATTACCAATACGATTGACTATTTTTTTGATGAGACACTAATGCCACTGCTATTATTTTGTAAAAGAAAAAACATTTATCTAATATTACTTCATGAGGTATCGTTTGATATGAATGCAGGCCAGCAAAAACCATTTCTTCAAAACCTTTATAGCAGATTAAATGTGCTGCATATAAATCTATCAAAAATTTTCAATAATAAGAAAAAAAAGATGAAAATCACTTCTGAAAG
>JBHLOC010000013.1:0-30878 GCA_048940925.1 Promethearchaeota archaeon
TTGGATTAACTGATGTCTTACAGTTTAGACTGCAACCTTTTGGAATACCTCCACAACTTCTTCGTATGTTGCCATATTTTTTCACGCTTTTTTCAATGGTATCAATTTCTCTTTTCACTCTATCTAAACGTATGAAAAAATTTATAAAAGCCCCAGAAGCTTTAGGTATTCCTTACATACGTGGAGAAAAAAAATAGTTCCTCTTATACATTTAAGGATATTTAAATTTTGTTCAAGCTTTTTACTAAACGATTAATATAAATTTAAACCATAGTATGCAAAAGTCTTTTATATTTTAAGTGAACTATTTTTCTTGTAAACAAAATCTAAATCTATAAAAACTAATTTAGATGATAATATGGCGGAAAAAAGTAAATATTTTTATCCAGGAATAGCATTAATTGTTGGACTTGTAATTGGAGGATTAACTGGTTATTTTTCAACCTCACTAATTTTAGGTCCTGGAGCAGGAGCAGAAAGAACCTTGAAAGCAGGATTCATATATGTAGGTCCTGTTGGAGATATTGGTTGGACATATGCACATGACTATGCAAGGCAAAAACTTGTAGATAAATTTGATTGGTTAAGGACCTCTTATGTAGAAAGTGTTCCTGAGGGTGAAGTATTAAGTTATATTGATAATCTTATTGCTGCTGGTAGTGAAATAATATTCACAACTAGTTTTGGTTATATGGATGGTACATTAACGGCGTCAAATAATCATCCAGATAAATTATTCTTCCATTGCTCTGGTTATAAGCGCAATAAGAATATGGGGACATATTTTGCTGAATTCTATCAATTATATTTTCTTGATGGAATAATGGCTGGAGCTCTTACACAAACAGATCATATTGGTTATGTTGCAGCTTTTCTAACACCAGAAGTAGTAAGGCATCTAAATGCATATATTCTTGGTGCTAGATTGATTAATCCTAGTGTGACCTTACATGTGAGAGTTATTAGTAATTGGTATGATCCTGAAAAGGCAAGAAGCGCAGCACAGGCGATGGTCACTGGTGATAATGTTGATATTTTAGCCTTCACTGAAGATTCTTCAGCAATAGTAGAATATGCTCAAGAGCAATATGATGATGGCAATAATATTTATGCTTTTGCTCACTATAGTCCTATGTTGCAATTTGGACCTGATGTTGCTATTAGTGGACAATTAGTTCATTGGGATGTTATTTATGAAGATATTTTATCCAAAGTTTATGCTGGTGCTTATAATACAACCAATTTAGAAGATGTTGATTATTGGTGGATGTTAAAAGAAGGAGCTATTGAGCTAGGAGCTGATTTTGGAATACCAATAAATTCAAACTTTAAGGAGGATTTAAAAGCTATGCCTGCTGTAGATCCACTTACAGGTGATTCTACAAACGTATATGATTTAGTTTTAACTCTAAGAGATTATATGAGTACTGAGAGAGTTCTTTTTGAACCCTTTACTGGACCAATTTATTATCAAAATAATACTCTATGGTTACCTGCTGGCATTAGAGCCACATATGATGATTTATGGACAATGAATTTTTATATCAAAGGTGTAGATATGGCAGCTCCCTCAATAATAGAGGAATAATTCCCTTAAATCCCACTTTTTTTTTCTTTATTTACTATAATTAAAATCTCTTTTTAGAGATCGATATAATAATAATTATCTTAACGCTTTTATAGATTTGCCTCCCGTTATCTAAAGATGAGTGAGATATCCAGAGAACCACATTCAAAAGAAGTGTTTACAAATAATTTATTCTTTTCCTTGAATTTGTACATAAATTCTTCGATTTCGAGGTCCATCAAATTCCGCCAACATTATTCCTTGCCAAGTACCTAATATTAGCCTCCCATCATGAATTAAAATTTCTATTGATGGGCCTGTTAAAGATGACTTAATATGAGCATCTGAATTTCCTTCTCTATGAGAAAATCCTGCACTTTTTGGAATAAGTTTTCCTAGATAATTAATAATATCTTTCATAACTGCGGGATCAGCATTTTCATTAATTGTTATACCCGCAGTAGTGTGTGGGACGAATATTCGACATACACCTTCCCTTATATCTGATTTTTTCACGACTTGACTAATTTCATTAGTAATGTTAACAAGCACTTCCCTGCTTGGTGTTCTAACTCTTAATTCATTAAAGCTTATCATTTTACCACCCCATCATTTATTCAATAATAAACTTATTAATTAGTCTTTACAACTTAAAATTTTCCATGTTTACCTTTTCCTTTTACAAATTCTCTGCTTCCCTCTAAATACTCTCCACTTTGTAGAGTATTTAAGCCATAATTTAACTCATTTTTCAATGCTTTTTCTAAATCTAATCCATATTGATTATATGTAGATAATCGATCATTATTTAAGCAAACTTGAGGAAAAGCAGCAATTTTTAAGGCTAATTTCTCAGCTTCAATTCTTGATTGACCTACTTCAACAATATAGTTTGCTAAACCCCAATCGTAAGCTTCTTCAGCGTTAACAGGATGTCCTGTGAGAATCATTTCTAAAGCTCGGCTTAATCCTATGATTCGTGGCAGCCTCACAGTTCCTCCATCAATAAGAGGAACTCCAAATCTCCTGTTAAAGACTCCAAATATAGCATTTTTCTCAACTACACGTAGATCGCACCATAGCGCAAGTTCAAGTCCGCCAGCGACAGCATAGCCTGCCACAGCGGCAATTACTGGTTTTGATAATAACATTCTACTTGGTCCCATTGGTGCATCCCCTTCCTCATTAATTCGGTTTCCATTACCCTCTTCTATAGCCTTTAAATTAGCACCGGAGCAGAAAGTACCATTAGCGCCCCATAATACACCAATTAATGCCTCTTCATCTTGTTCAAAATCCCTAAATGCATTTGCTAATTGTTCAGCAGATATTCTATCTATTGCGTTTTTTACTTCTCGATTGTCAATTATTATTGTCCAAACAGGATAATTTTTTTCAACTCTAATTACCATAAAAAAAAGTAGTGATTAAATTACAAATAAATATTCACATTTAAAATTTCAAATAAAATAAAAAAAAGAAATTATTATTGATTTACTAAATATTCATTCATTTCCATAAAGCTGCTTGTTCTAATCAGAGCTGCTTTAAGAAATTGGAACCCAATATCATATGTAGAACCATCTCCGCCAATATGAATAACCCATGGAATTTCATTAGTATATAAACCCTTTGTTTTCATTATTTTCTTTGCAGTTATTATTCCATCTGCTACTGTGGCACCAGATTCAAATAGGTGATGTACCCAAGGGACATTCCAGGAGGTTACATTATCTTTTGAAGTTGATACTTCAGAACAGCTTGTATTATTTATATAAATAATATTATTCCCCGCCACAGCAGTTGCAGCAGTAGCCATTTGATTTAACACCATACCTGCTCCACATCCAGGGCAGAGACCATGTCCTGGCTGCAGATGAGTTTGTGGCTCTAATTTTTTACGATTTATACGATAAATTTCAACTGGTTTTTCGGCACCAAAATTATCTATTAACATCTTTAACTTCTTATTTCTCTGCTCTGTTAAGTATATAATTTCGTCGATTTGCTTTTCCATAAATTTAGGTCTAAATAAATGTCTAAATTTTCCCATAGACTTTAGGTATTCTACAAATTTTTCTTTATCAATATCTAATCCCCGATAATATGTAAAAACAGGAATTCCATCTTTCACTCTTATAGTATATAACGGCCAATAACCGCAATCTGTTGCCAATTTTGAAATTTTAAGTGCATCCGCGGCTCCATGCCTCCATCCTCTCATACAATCTGAGTATGCTTGAATAAAAGCGGAGCCATTTGATTTGAGAGCATCCATCATTTTTCCCATAAAATCATTAGGATACGCTGGATTAACTGTAGCTAGGAAAAGTTTTTTAGTACCATAAAACGCAAATGGTGTAACTAAATCTTGTTTTACTCCAATCTTTCCAGGTATTTTTTCACCTGCGGGACCTGTTGTAGTGGATGCATAGGGCGGTGTTCCTCCACTTTCCTGAATCCCAGTATTCATAAATGCTTCATTATCATAATTAAAGAACAATACATTACATTTTTCGTCTCTAGCTAGAATATCTTCAAAATTTATTATATTTCTTTCTGGTCTTGACATATTTTATTCACCAACCTCGTAAATTTTTTCTTTAGTTTCTCTTACACCGAGATACATATAAAGTGGACCTTTCATGTCAGTTATTAAACTCATTTTCTTTTTTGCAATATCAAATTCATCTCTTGTTACATCACGGCCTCCCAAACCCACAATAAAGCTCCTAAAGATTGTTCCAAGCGGATAGAGTGCAGTAGCAACTGACATTGAAAAAGGAGGTAACATTCCATTCAAAGAGTCACTTTTTTCTAATAAGATTAATTTTTCTAAGTTGTGCTCTTCAACAATTCTTCTTAATTCTTCAAAAGGAAATGGTCTGAAGGCTCTTATTTTAATTAAACCAATATCTTTGTTTTTTGTCATCCAGCTTATTATATTTCCACACATGGATCCCATAGTACAAATGGCAGTTTTAGAGGAATTATCTAAATTATAAGTTTCAATAAGATTATATTTTCTCTCTGTCTCATCTTTAAATCTTTTAAATACTTCAGTCATTTGCCCTAATACAGGTTCTTTTGCTTTATCTAAGTTTGCCCTACCTTCCATAAAATATGAGGGAGTAACAATCCCGCCCCATGTTCCTGGTTTTGAAGGATCAATTGTAGCTCTAGGTTTTTTAGGAGTCATTCTTCTTACAGCTTCGTCAGGGATTAACGTTAATTTCTGAACAGAATGAGAGATTATAAATCCATCATGAACAAAAATCGTTGGAAATAATGAATCTTCTGCAATCATTACTGAAAGAATAGCAGCATCATAAGTTTCTTGCACATTTTCAGATACAATAATGTTCCATCCGAGTTCAGAATTAACTTGGGTATATTCCCATGAATTCCAGATTGATAAATTTGGAGAGTTAAAAGCTCTTGCTGAAATCATCATAGTCAATGGCAATCTCCATCCCACCGCCATGGGTAATGCTTCTGTCATTAGTAGATATCCTTGACTTGCCGTAGCTGTAAAAGCTCTTGCTCCTGCGGCACAAGCTGCGGTAGAAAAACTTATTGCTGCTAATTCAGACTCAACATTAACAAATGCAGCTTTTAGTCTACCCTGATGGACTACATCAGATAATCCCTCAACAGATTGTGTTTGTGGAGTAATAGGGAACGCACAAATTACATCAGGATCTGTCTGAGTTACCCCACCAGCAACTGCATAATTTCCTATCATTGTAGTTGTTATAGGTTCTTTTATTTCTTTAAAAAAGATCCTCATTGGTTCAACACTCATTTTTATCCACCTCCATCACTCTGGTGCGGCGCATGAAGCCGGACCTTGTTTTAATCTTTTACTAATCGCTTCAACTGGACAAACTTCAAGACAATTCTGACATGATTTGCAATGAGCCATATCAATGCCTATCATATGCCATAATCCATCTTCACCTTTTTCTCTCATTATCGCAAAATCAGGACAAATATACCAACATTGAGCACAATCTGTACACTTTTCCTCGTCCCAAATCATATCCCATTCTCCCCAAGAACCTGTATTTACTTGATTGCTACCTATTTCAATCACATCTTCATCACAGTACCACACACCCCTATCATCCACTTCTTTAAAGCCTGGTAGGCCAGGATATACTTGTTGCCAAGGAATTTTTGTGTCAACTGTGAAATCAGGATCAAGTCCAATGTCATATACACATGTTTCTTCCATCGCTTGTTTGATAGCCGTGACATTTTTTCCTGCTATTTCTCCTTTAAAACGTCTCATAATAGCATCTGCCAAAGCATCTATTGTAAATATCGGTCCAATCCTAAGAAGAGCACCAAGAATAATTGTATTTGTTATGTTTCTGCCTAATACTTCCAAAGCGATTCTAGTGGCATCAATAGTAGCTACATTAATATCATTTCTCCCCACAATATTTTGAATATCTGCTTGATTTAAAGTAGTATTAACTACTAACCATCCTCCCTTTGCTAAACCTGCAGTTACATTGATTTCGCCTAGGAGAGAAGGATCTAATACACAAACAAAATGAGGACCATATACTTGTTCGTTTGATCTAACAAGATCATCATTTGCACTAAGTCTTACATAGCTCTCAGTGGGAGAACCCATTCTTTCAGCTCCAAAAAGAGGTTGGCATACCCCATAGCCATAGAAGGCTTCAACACATAAATTGGAGGCTGTCACACCTCCTTGTCCTCCACGTGCATGAAATCTTAAATTTACTACATGATCTTTCAGAATATCTTTTAGTTTTTCTTGAGTCAACATTTTTCTTTCAATTTTATAATTTTTTTGCTTTTCAAATGATTTCTATGAAATAAATCTTAAGATTAAATTTAAGTTTTATAGATTAAATCTATAAATTTAATAAGAATTTTCTTAATTAAAAATAAAAGGGCAATAAAAACACAAGATTTTCAATTGAATTCATTATTTAACTTCTCAATAACATCTATGCATAGAAGTAAAACATTTTTTATTCCTTCCTTCGATATTAAATTTATATTGTCTTTATTTGTGTGCACATATTTCAAACCAGGTTGAGAGCCAATCCAACATGCTTCAAATCCTTCATGTACAACAGGCATATAATCAGACCACGCTCCAGTAGGAAGATAAATATCTTTAATGCTGATTTTTAATTTTTTTGCACTCTGCAAAAAAAGTTTTGCTAATTTCTTTGAGGTGGTTTTGCGAGGTATTCCATAAGATGTAATTAATCTAATTAACTCTTTTCCGCCAACTAAATCAAAATTAATAAAATAAGTTGAATTTCTATCAAAATTTTTTTTATACTTTTGGATAAAATGCTTTGCGCCTCCTAAATTCAATTCTTCTGAACTAGTGCATAAAAAAATGAAATCAAGATTATCAACAGGATTATTTTTATAAAATCGAGCAAGTTCAATAACAGTACCTACAGCAGTAGCATTATCAAAAGCTCCAGGAGAATCATTAGCTGTTTTGTTAAAATAATTTAAGCATCCTATTATAACAATAACTATACTCATTACTAATAATATATGATTTAATAAGAGAACATCAAAAGAAATGAGGATTTTCACTATACTGAGAATTAAATACGTAATATATAATCCTAAACATCCAAACGTAAATATCATGAATATGAGAATTCTGATTGATGATGGGAATGTTTGTGATTTAGAATCCCAGTGAGCAATGAATATGACTTTTGCTTTTGAATTATTACTTTTTGAATCGACAAATATATTTTCAGTTTCATAGTTTTTCTGTTCATTTTTTAGTAATTTGATTTCACTAGTAGTTGCTAAGCTCAGTACTTTATACGCAATAAAGAAACCTAAACAAATACAACCGATTGTAATGAAGGGATTGATATAGAAGGTTAACGCTGAAAAAAATAAACAAAAACCAATAGGAAAAAAAGCATATCGTAAAACAATCCAGTTATAAAATGAAGTTTTGAATTTATCTTGATTCACAATGTTGAATCCTGCCTTATTAAATTCGTCTAATACAATTTGATTGGCTCTTTTTTCTCCTTCTGATCCAACTAAGCGTGGGAATGCGAGTTTTTCTGCTATTGCATATACATTTTCTTGATTAATTGTCATCTGATGATCCTTTTGATTTATTTGTTTTCTATCTAAATTATCTTTTTCTGGTTTTACATCCATAATCATACCATTATATCATTTAAGAAATATTTAAACCACTCGATTGGAAGTAAATTTTTCACTCTTTCCACAAATCCTATAAATGTTATTACTCCTAAATTAGAAATTATCATTGAAATATAATCTGCAGCTGTATCCGGTCTTACCATATCCCTACCTTCAATACCTCCCTTAAAGAAGGAGGAAAAGTATCCTTCGCCAGAGCCCCGATGATATCAAAATCGTTGTGGTCAGTGGTATTTTGGCAAAATCCTGATATTCAGCTATGAAGGACCAAAATGGGCGCTTCAGACTAAGAAAAATCATAAAAAAGATGTAGACATGGAAGAAAAATTGAAAGCAATAATAGATAATTGGTGATGAGTTGTTCTAGATTGTTATCCATAACCTCAATTAATTTTTCTCTCATTTTTTTCTCTGTGAATTTTAATTACTCCAACCATGGGTAGCATTAAGAGGGGCGTTAGTCATAAAAGCATTAATATCTCGGATCAAACCATCTTCAATTTTAAAGATCTCATGGAGCAATAAACACCGTGGTTTGGTACGCAATTCATGTTGTACAGAATCTTCGGGTAATTGTCTATCTTTTACATTAGTCCCTGGTATGTCAAAAATAACTATCCCCCAAACTAGGCTTCTATTGATATCTACAATAGGATATCGTCGCTCCCGAACCTTCTTTATATAGTCCATGTGATAAAGTCCGGCTTGTGTGCTGAAATTTAGTAAATCGGGGTTATTCGTTGTTTTAATACCATTTTCTTTACGTTGACAATCTGGATGAAACATGACAATGGATCCATCCGATTTCTCAATCCCTTCAAAATAACTGTCCGCAATACTAATAAGTTCCTCTCGTGTCAATCGATCAGATTCTGGGATTGGCGCGTCCCAAAGTGGATTGTTTCGTACTGTATCCGGACTGAATAAGGGATGACATCCTTTTCTCGAGAGCAAGGTTTCGATTTCTGAAATCCGATCGTCTATGATTTTTAGGCGGAGTACAAACAGGGCTTTCTCACCACCTTTCTCTTCTAAGACACCCCAAAAACCTGCCTGATTTTCTGAAGCATCTACAAAAGATTTACGTAAAACTATGGTTCGAACCGTTCGCCATATCCCTTCACCTAAAATTAATGGAGCACCATTTTCAGTAGCCTTATAATTATCAGTCAACTTTATCCGAGTGTGATCGTGGACTAAGAGCGCTTCGAGATAGTCATTGACGAATTGTAAGAGGTCTTTTCTTTTGTATTTGATATTCATACAATCTCCTTATCTAACTGGTATTAACGGGGGTGCGTCTTTGGGTGGTGTTTCATAATGCTCGGTAATACCTGTTTCCATCCGCAGGGTGACCTCATCATCACTAATAAGAAGAAAATTGTCTTTAGCACTGTCGTAAGGGGTCCATGTGGTCTTTTTATCAATTTTTCCTTGGATATTGGGATCACCAGTTTTGGCAAATTGAACCCACATATCCATCATGTGATTGGCTATCTGATCATCCAGTTCATCAATACCTGGATCAGGCTGTTTAGCGCCTCCAGTTTTAGAAAGGTTCAATATTGTAACGGCTCTCAGAGCTACTCGAACACATCCAAAAACATACGGAACTTCGAGTCCATGAAATGCCACAACGCCTTCCTTTCGCCATCGTGTGGGAACGTGTCCAAAAAGGTAGACGAATATGTTTGATTGACTGTTTTTACTCATCACAATAGCCCAATCCTTGATCCCCTCTATCATTCCGTAACCCATGTCTGTGCGATTGGCTCCAATAATAATGGGAACATCATTATGCTGTTTCTTATCAAATACCGATGTAGATTCATCCAAGAGATACCAGTTGTCGATTGTAATCAGACTTAGATCATTAAAATTTATCTCTTGACTGGCTTTTACTATGTCCTGCCAGGATTTTTTCCGCATTTTTTTGAGTATATCCTTACCGTCCTTAATACCCAGTTTTTCCACGAGAGCCTCTCCTCGGGCTTCAGCCTCGTTCAAAAACTGTCCATGCCGTTCGTTTATTGACCATACCCCGCTTTGAATAATCGCTCGATGAAACAGCCCTTTCGCAAGGGGAGAAATGATCAAATAAAACGTTTTACCACCACCGCCGGATTCCCCAAAAATTGTTACACAATCGGCATCTCCTCCAAATGTGGAAATGTTTTCTTTAACCCATTTTAAAGCAGCAATTAAATCCAGCTGACCATAATTCCCAGAAACACCATTCTTGGATTCTGCACTTAACGCCGGATGAGCCATATAACCCAGTGGACCAAGTCGATGATTTACACTAACATGGATGACACCCTTGGCAGGAAGAGCTGTGTAGTTATAGATTATAGTGTTAGCTGACGTGGCATGAAATCCTCCTCCGTGAAACCAGACCATCACAGGTAATTTCTTGTTGCCAGTATTCTTGGGTGCAACGATGTTCAGGTTCAGGCAGTCTTCGCTTAAATTACCATGACTGGTCGGTCCCAATTCTCCTTGACCGCACTGATCTCCCCACTGAGTGCAATCGCGTACCCTTTCCCATGGAATTATTTTTTGTGGTGGTTTCCAACGCAGGTCTCCTACTGGAGGTTTAGCATAAGGAATACCCAGCCATGTATATGTATTGTTGCTAGTCGCGTAGCCATTAATTTTACCTGAGGATATTTCTACAATTTTGTGGCAGTCTGATTCTAAACGATTTGGATCTAAACTTGCTTCAAAACTGGCTTGGGCTGCTGAAGCATTTCGTATGGGTCGCATACCGAAATTGCCAGTATCCGGGAATAACTTTTCGGAATTCAATTTTCTCATTAAAGCCTTCAATACAGGATCAGATCGAAATGCTTTGGGAGGCTGATTAAAATTTAGTTGCCCACTATATTCCGAAACAATTGTTGCTATATTTCCTGGAATTAGAATGCCATTGTTTATATGATATTCCTCATTTAACGTTTGTAATAAGATACATAAATTTATAACACGTTGATCACTTGAGTTCTCTGCTCCCGGGATGATATCGATCAAGGATATCGTCTTTTTACCAACAGTTTTTCCGAGGATCAATTTACCAATTGAGAATACCAGAAATTCTCCAGCAATATAATGAAATTGACCTTTTTTATCTGTTATTCCGGAAAGTGTGGGAGTTTGATAAGATAAGCCTTCAATGGGAATCCCTTGAAACCTGCCAACCATTTCCTTCTTTGTGAATCCTTCACTACTTTTGTTTTGATTTTTCATGGGTTACTTATAATGGAAAGTAATATATAAAGTCAACAGAATGTGATTTTGGAAAAAATTGGTTTAGTTCTTTATTTTAGATGGATGATCGTTTGTGTTTCAAACTTCTAACTTAGGAATCATAATCCTTTATCATTTAGGAAATATTTAAACCATTCAATAGGGAGAGATTTTTTTACTTTTTCTAAAAATTCTTTTATACTTAGAATTCCTAGGTCTGAAATGATTCCAGTAATATAATTCTGAGGTGTAATATCAAAATAAAAATTATGAACCTTTAATAAATCAGTTGTTAGGTTTTTATCATAAATCTCTTCTATTGGTTTTTCTTCTATTATGATTTCTTGATTATAATGACTCTTTAAATTATATTTAAATGAATCAGCAACGGCATATACATCAATATTTTTAGCATCTGCCAATACAGCAAGAGGGAATGTTCCGATCTTGTTAATAATCGAGCCATTTTTTAAAATACTGTCAACACCAATTAGAACTAAATCGATGTTATTGATAAATTTACCCATAGCAGCGTCAATTATCAAATTAGTCTTAAAATATGAAGATAATAGCTCAGCTACTTTATGTCCTTCACACAAAGGTCTGGATTCTAGAATATATAATTCAAGGGGGTAATGCTTATTAATGGTCAGAAGTTTATTGATAGTTGAACTATAAGAAATCAATAGAATTTTAGATTTTTCTTTTTCTTGAGAGGTTAAGAATTTACTGAATGATTCTTCAAGTGCGTCATATCTTTCTAATTTATCTACTTCAAATTGATTCAATCTTTCTAATATATTATTTTTTGTCATGATACTTAAATCATGGATTAAGTACCCTATAGTGTTAATTAGCGGGGCCATACTCGGACGTGAATCTATGATTTCTTTTGATAAAGTAACAATATCTTTAGTGATATCAGCATTTTCAACCTCATATGAGTTTAATTGATTTCTAATAATAGCAAGAGCCTTATCTATTAATTCATTTGCTCCAGAAGTATTATCCTGTTTAATGTCAGATAGCAATGTACTGATTTTTTTAGAATTCATATTATACTCTAATGCAAAAGACATTCTAATTAATAAAAATTTTTAAAGATGCGACAAATAGCTAAAGCTATCCAATAGGGTAAATCCTTATCTTTGGTCTTAAGCAATTTAAAATCAAATAACCCACTTTCCAATTGTCGATTGCTTATCTCTTCTATTGCTAATTTAATCTGAGGATGATCAGGTGTAAACCCCAGATGAGAAAGAGAATCCAAAGAAGATATTATGTCTGTAAACCAAAAAGGAAATGTGACTCGCGTCCAATATTCTTTAGTACGCCTGTCAGGATATTTATCTGGTTGAAAAAACCGTGAAGCTAATAAATACCCCGCTCTTCTTGCTTCTTTTCTCTCATTATAATTTGGATGAGCAGCAAAAGCTATTAAAACTACTCCAGTGACCAAATGAGAAAATGGTTTGTACTTTAGTGGTTGAAGTGTTTTGTCACTTTTCATTACCTCAGTCCATTTTGCGTTATGAGTTCTTATAGGTATTGCCCACCCTCCATCATCCTGCCGAACTGATAATAACCATTTAAACCCTTTCTCTATACGAGTATCAGTTGAATATCCCGCCTTAATTAACAATTCCATAATAGCTGCTGAATAGTTCGGAGAATATTGATTGCTGTATATCCCTCTAAAATCTCCTTCTTCAGTCTGAAATGAGAATAAAAACTCAGCTGCTTTTTTAATTGCTGGATTTGGTTTTTTAAATCCGTATTTCTCTATTAAGATACCTATTTGACGATAAGTCTCGATTTGATTGTAATACTCCTGTGTTCTTAAGTCTTTTTTTCCACCAAGATATTTCCATGATCCATTTTCCTGTTGTTTGTTTAGAATTATTAAAGGAGAAGGCAGTTTATTCAAATTAGCTAATGAGTCTACTTTCTCATTTAATAAATCACGTTTAGAAAAATATAAGATAGCTTTATTTTCTAAAGATAATAGAGGAGTTATTGGGTCATACTTTAATTTATTTTTCCAATATCTCAAGATTGTTAAGATTTCTTTTTTGTATATTTATAACATACAATTAAATAATTATCTGACTAATTTATTTTGTTATTTCATCAGCAGCTTTAATATAATCTGGTATAAAATGAGTTCTTAATAAATTTGAATTACCTGTTGATATTAAATTTCCTTCCAAGTCGTAAATCTCGGCAACAGCATGAATAATATTCCGCCCTTCTCTAATAACCTTCCCTATAACTTTCACTTTTTCCCCCACTTTTACCTTACCTAAATAATCAACATGAAAATCAATACTGATAGGAAATCCCTTATAACCTAAAGTTGCTGTCATCATTCCTATTGTGTCATCCATCAAAGCACATTGCATTCCGCCATGTAATAAACCTGTTGGATTTGCCATCTCTGGCCTTATTTCAAACTGTAAAAGGATTTCACCATATTTTGCTTTAATAATCTCTCCTTCTAACCATTTTGTAAAAGGGGGAACGGGTAGATCTTTTAAATTCTTTCCTTTAAAAGTATTAAATAATTTTATCATTCTCTCTGATCTCTTTTTACTTATAGTTGAGCGATTCATCATATCTTCACGGTTGCTTTTATCAAATTTAGTCAGTTAGGATATTTTATAAGATTTTAGATATCTCAACAATGAAAAGTAATTTTAAAAATAAGAAGTTTAGGAGAACAAAATTTAAAAACATGAAGACTATTATAAATTCGAAAAAAAAGTATATTCATTTCTAATCAACTCTCTTTTTTTTTTTTACACATTAATGTTACATTAATGTTAACATTTAATGAAATTTCCTAGGACTTTCTGTTTCAATTTTAGAACTTATAAAAATGAAGTAATAAATTAAAAAAAAAAAATATAGTTATTAAATCTTAATGTTTATCTACAGACGAAACCAAATCTTGAAATATGTTTAGATGAGAAACTATAATCTGCCCATCCATATTCCATCATTGGACTTATAATAACTATTGCTTCTTCCCATTTATTATAAAACTGAAATCCTGTTTCACTTGAATCCCATTTAAGCCACATATCATGTATTCTATAGTTAACGTTGTTCCATTTTGTTATTTTTTCTACTACAGTAACCATGAAATCAATTTCCCATGGTATATTCTTAAGTTCTAATGGAACACCGCTCACACTTGCCTCTGCAATATACCAGCCTTCATAATTAAATGCCCAATCAGTCATATAACGAAAACCGATCATTACATTTTTCCCTGCGTAAGGACTTAGATCGAAGCTCATAGGCATGAAATCACCACTCCATCCTGTTAATCCAGGTAAATTTTGTACTATTTTATTAAGAGTCGCATCATGATCATAAGTAGTATATTCATTTTCTAAGGATACCCAAGTCTTACCCCCATCTTCAGAAACTTGTACAAAACCAAAATCCCAAAAATCTTCAATATCAATATATGTGTAGATATCTAAGGTGGGATTTGCAGGATCGACATAAGCTTCACCAGCAAGTAGTACATTTATTATATCTCCTAATCCAGAGTACCAACCCGATTCTGTGAGAGTCCATTCTTCAGAATCAGCATTATCATCACCATCGAAATATAATAAGTTTATGTATCCGACATCATTTAATCTGATATAATCAGAGCCGTATGGACCAAGTTGCCAAACTCCTGTATCATATACATCATCGTCAGAATAGACAATAGTATTTCCAAAACTCTCGCCTGTAGTCAATGCGATATCACCTTTTGAATCTGCAAATACATCATAAATCCTAAGTTCAGTTTCTAATGAATGAAGATCTATGGAATCATAAGAGTATTTTCCATATCCGGGACGATCTGAATCGATCAGGTTAGCAATTCGCCAATCGTGAAATACTCTTGTAAGGGATGTCCACCATGGTAGCAACGCGTTAATTCCCGAAACTCCCCCTATTCCTGCTTTAACATAGTCACCCATAAACGATTCACCATAATGGTCTGTTAGATAAAGTGCCCATAAATAGGATGACCCATAATCTGCTAGAATGTTAATATCTCCCTGATCTCCCCATTTAGTTAGAGAATTATCTGGAGTTTGCATGAAATATTCAATTTGGCCAACATCGATTCCATATCCGCACATGGTTTCAGCATATAATGAACAAGCTTCATTCATCCAATCATCATCACCAGGAAGATAATCATCATGAATGAGATGTTGATATTCATGAGCTATTGTCATTTCATATTGATAAGGAAGTGGTACGCCTGGTCCTACTCTAAGAGCCCATTGATGTGAATCAATAGTTATAATATTCCTATCAAAATACATTTCTAATAATGGCATGTAAACTCCTACAACAAAATATGGGTACCAATCATTATAATAGCCATAATCTCGAATATTTTCAACCAGAATAACATCTCTAGAGGAACCATTATAGTAATCTGGCCAAAACCCATTATTTCCATCATGGAAATCAGGAGTTCCATAATATGCAGTATCCTTAGGTAATATATTTGTATCAAATTCATGTCCTAGGTATTGAAGTTGACTATGAGTTACAACAGGATAATATGTACTAGTTGGATCATTTCTAGGATCTCCCGCCGGATAACTAAGATCAAGTTCTTTCCATACTTCAGCTGTGTCAGATTTATATGTTAAATTAAATACTGCCCAGCTAACACCATAAATCGATCCTGAATCATATACTAACCATGTATTAAGATCTCCTACTTCATAATAAGGTGTCCATGATGTCTTTAGATTTGATGCCATTTCAGGAAGGGGTGGAAGTTCCATATTTTCTAAAAGGGGAAATTCTGCATTTCTTAATTCTGGACCAATGTCATAAGGTTGATATTTATATATATCTTCAGGTTCAGCTACACCTACAGTGACGAATATACTGAGAGGAAACATAGTAAATGCAAAAAGTATAGTTATTAAAATAGCTACTCTACTTTTATTCAATTTTTTTATCAACTCTCTTTTTATTTTTTGTTAAATTATTTTACAATTCTCAATATTCATCATTGTACATTAAAATAATGAATATATTGGACATAAACTAAAAGTCTTGAAATTTTTAAAAAATTTCAAGGTGCTTTCTGTGATTTTTATATCTGAAAGCTTGTTATTTAAAATTTTCCCTTTTGTCATTTAACAAAAATGAAAATAAAAAGAAAGGGATTTTATTCCCATCAAATTTATTCTATTTTGATAAAAATAGAAGAATGATTAATTTATTTTACATCTAAAAATCTTAAAGATTTAATTTTTTAGACAATTTAATGAAGTAATGAAAAATCAAGGCCCAACAAAGTCAAACGTAAAAGATATTTCTTTTATTAATAATATTAAATCTGTAGCGGTAGTTGGTCCTTCAAAGAAAAGAGACTACTATTTTTTAAAGAACCATGCTGTGGATTTCAAGGGAAATGTATATGCTGTTCATCCTACTGTAAAAGAGATTTCTGGATTTGCCCAAAATAAAATTTTTCCCTCCTTAAAAGAAATTCCTGAAGATATAGATTATGTGTGGATCACTGTTCCTCCATCTCAAATTCTCAATGTAATAGAAGACTGCGTCGAGAAAAAAGTTAAATTGGTAAATATATTTACATCAGAATTTTCAGATTCTGGTACAGAAGAAGGGAATAAATTAGAAAAGGAATTGTTGAGGAGGGCACAAAATAAGGTAAGAATTTTAGGACCAAATGGGATGGGGTTATTCTATCCAAAATTAGGTATAGCATGGCGCCCCCAATTCCCCACAACCCCAGGTAATATAGGGTTAATTGCTCAATCAGGTGGTATGTGTAATATCGCAATATATGGATCAAAAGCTTTTGGAATTAATTTTTCAAAGGTGTTTTCTTTTGGAAATGGAGCTGATCTCGATTTTGTGGATTTACTATATTTTTTAAGTAAAGATCCTGAAACTGATATAATATTAGGTTATTTAGAGGGAATCAAGGAAGGAAGAATCAATGATTTACAAAAAGTACTTAAAGAGAATAAAAAACCATTGATTATTCTTAAAGGAGGAAAATCAAAATCTGGTTCAGTGGCAGCAAAAACTCATACAGCTTCGATTTCAGGGGACAATCGTCTGTGGAACGCGTTCTTTAAACAAAATAATGTAATTGAAGTAGATTCTTTGGAGCAATTATTAAATACAGCACGTTTGATAGATTATTACGACATTTTTAAACTTAAAAATATGGCACTTTGTAGTATTAGTGGGGGATATGGAGTAGTTTTAGTAGATCTACTTGAAAAATTTGGAATGACAGTTCCTTCTTTTAGTCTAAATATCCAGGAAAAGTTAAATAAAAAATTCTTTATGCCTGGAACGAGTCCAAAAAATCCATTGGATTTAGCAGCTCATTTTTTTTTTAGTAATTTTGTATATGAAGTTATAGATATAGTATTATCAGATAAAAAAATAGATGGATTAATCTTAGATATGCCCAGTTTTTATTTATCACCTGTGTTCTCCAGAAATAGATATACACAAGATTTTGAAACTAATATGATTAAAAGCTTAAGTTTAGGTCATAAATATAATAAACCTGTGATTCCGATTATCCAACGACTGAATCGTCCTGAAGATAGAGAGAGGGTTTATAATAAATTAATGGAAAAAAAAGTCCCTGTTTTTGGAGATCCTCTTGAAATTATACCAATATTACAAAAAATTTCAGAATACAAAAGAAAATAAGAAATGAATAAATATTTACTTTAGAGCAATATTACTTACTTGTGAGACGATATCAGCAAATTTTTTTCCTTCTGCCGCAGAAACCCATTCTATGATAAACCTCTCGTCAGAAATATTATTTCTCCTCATCCAACTTCTAATCTTTTTTTCTCGTTTTATGGCAAAATCATTTCCAGAAATGTAATGACAATCTTGCGGATGGCATCCTGTCAACATAACAGCTCCAGCTCCGCGGTTGAAACAATGTTTAATAAAGGAAATTTTTACTCGTCCTGAACACATAGTTCTAACTATTCTTGTATTAGTTGGATATTGGATTCGACTGGTTCCAGCCAAATCAGCTCCCGCATATGAACACCAATTACAAGCAAAAATCAATACCTTCTCTGATGCATTTTCACGAAGAGCTATATCAATCTGTCTGAGAATCATGGCATCTGTGAAATTTGTCATGGTAATAGCATCTGTAGGGCAATCTGCCGCACATGTTCCACAACCTTTACATAATACTGGATTAATTCGTGCAGGTGTTTTTTTTTCTCGATCAACACTAATGGCACCATAAGGACAACGAGATACACATGTCCCACAACTAGTACACTTATCTGTATCCACATATGCATATAAAGGTTCTACATGGTATTCATCTTTTGAAAGTAAATTTCCACAACGTCCTGCTGCTGCACTAGCTTGTGTAACAGTTTCCCTAATATCTTTTGGTGACTCTGCTCCACCAGCAATAAAAATACCATCAGTTGGAGTATCTACTGGTCGAAGCTTAGGATGTGCTTCAATGTAAAAACCTTTTGGATCCTTCGCAATCGGGAAGGGAATTACTCCTGATGATCCTTCAACTCCTATAGAAAGGACTACTAAATCAAACTCTTCAGAAAGAATTGCTCCAGTGCTTATATTCTCAACAATGATAATAAGATTATTATTGATTGGATTTCTCTTAATCTGACCAGGACGACCACGTATAAATAAAACGCCTTCTTCCCGTGATCGGGAATATAGTTCTTCAAATCCTTTACCAAAAGCTCTAATGTCAATAAAGAATATTGTAACCTCAACATCAGGCCAATGTTCTTTAATTAAAAGACTATCCTTTATACTTTCCATACAACAGAAGTTAGAACAGTAAGGATTAAATCTCTTATCACGGGATCCTACACAATTAATAAATGCAATTTTTTTTGGTTTCTTAAGATCGCTAGGACGTACAAGTTCTCCATTTGTTGGTCCTGCTGCATTAATTAACCTTTCGAATTCAAAGGTGGTTATAACGTTAGAATAATTACCCCATCCATATTCAGGAAGTTTTGAAGCATCAAAAAGTTCAAATCCCACTGCTATAATAATGGCTCCAACTTTAAATTTAAAAATCTTTTCGGAATCCTCATAGTTGATAGCTTCTTTTTCACATTCAGGAACGCATTTTCCACAAACTAGAGGAGAGAGACCTAAACAGCTCTTTTCATCAATTATATAACTCGCTGGCACTGCTTGTGGATATGGGATATATATTGCCTTCCTCCAGCCTAGGTTGCCAGAATACTCATCAACAACGTTTTCAGGGCAAACTGAGACGCAATCCCCACATGCAGTACAGAGATTTTCATCTACATAACGCGGTGATTTTTTAACTGTAACTTCAAAATTTCCAATGTAACCAGAGATTCCTGTAACTTCAGCACAGGAAATTAAAGTAATATTCTCATGATTGCCCACGTCAGCCATTTTGGGACCTAAAATGCAGATTGAACAATCCATAGTAGGAAAAGTCTTATCGATGAGGGCCATCCTTCCTCCAATGGTAGGTGCCTTCTCAACAAGAATGACCTCATGATCATCTGCCAAATCTAAGGCAGCTTGAATTCCTGCTACTCCTCCTCCAATGATTAAGACTTTTGGAGTAATTGGTACAACAATATCATCTATTGCTTCTAATAACTCAGCTTTAGCGATAGCCATTTCAATAATTTCTTTAGCTTTTTTGGTTGCCTCTTCTTTTTCTGAAAGATGTACCCAACTACACTGTTCTCGTATATTAGCCACTTCTACTAGCGAAGGATTTATTCCCACTCGAGTTAAAAGCTTTTTCCAAGTGGGACCATGCAATCGAGGGGAACATGCAGCTATAACAACCTTTTCTACACCCTGCTCCTTAATTGCCGTTTCAATTTCTACTTGTCCTGGATCAGAGCAGGTATAAGTATTAACTTGTACGAGTTTAACCCTTTTATCTTCTTCAAGTTCTTTTGCTAATTGATCAATATCAACGGTTCCACCTATATTCTTTCCACATTTACATAGAAAAACGCCAATATTAGATTCAATTTCAGCTTTATCTTTAAAATCAGTTTTATCCTTACTTTCAGTCATAAATTTATCAACTATCTTTTATTTAACTTTCTTTTTTCTTGCTTGAATTCGAACTTGTTCTATTTTTTTGCTAAATCCTTCTCGCTCCTCTTCAACAAATTCACCGCATATAATAATCCCTTTCTTGTAATCATAAGTAGCTTCGTGAGGTGGCCAATCAACTTTAATCTTAATTTGCTTTTTTAACCAGTCTAACATCTCCACCGCACCACCTAACCTATTTTTAGACCCATATTGGACAAAACAAGGAGCAAGGACCTCTATAAAACTGAATCCTTGATTGTCTAAACATTTAAAAATGCTCTTCTGTAATCTAAGGGTGTCGTATCCTGGCCATCTCGCAACATATGTAGCTCCTGCTGAAGCTGCTAAACTTACCAAATTAAAAGGAGGCTCCACATTACCATATGGTGTTGTAGCAGTTATATCGCCAAGCTGACTTGTAGGGGCTACTTGTCCTCCTGTCATGCCATATATATTGTTATTTATACAAAGAACAGTTAACTCTATATTTCTTCTTGCTGCATGGATAAAATGATTCCCTCCTATAGCAAAAAGATCTCCATCTCCCGATAAAACTATAACCTTTAATTTAGGATTTGCTAATTTTATACCAGTTGCAAAAGGTATAGCTCTCCCATGGGTAGTATGGAAAGCAGGTGCTTTAAAACAACCGCTGGAACGACCAGTACATCCTATGCCAGAGACAATGGCATAATCCTCAAATGTCAATCCCCTTTCTTTTAAACAGGTGGTAATTGATGTAATTACTGTTCCAATTAAACAGCCAGGACAGAAAATAAATCGGTTTAAATTTAACATATCAATTAGGGGGTTACTAAGAGTTTCAGAAGGGATTGATTTTTGATCTGTTGGACTCATAAGTTAAACCTCCTTCATCAATTTTTCATAAATAAAGGTTGGACTAAAAGGTATAGTGGTCGGAATTGTAATGCCTGAAACAGTAAACAAATGTCGAAATCTCTCGACTTCTCTAATTATCATTCCATAATTCATCTCACAAACGATAACTTTTGAAACCCCCATTTGTCCTATTCTTTCCATTAGTTCATCAGGAAAGGGCCATAGAGTTTTTAATCTTACTAGTCCCACCTTATATCCTTTTTGGCGAGCTTGATCAACGGCTTCTTGCACACCTCTAGCATTAATTCCATAAGCTAATAAAACGATGTCGGCATTTTCTAAATGTTTCTCCTCCCAATTATTAATTAAAGGTCTTGCTTTTCTGATCTTTTCACATAACCGTTTAATCAGCACTTCTGCTCCTTCTGGTGTCATTATTGGATTACCCTCTATATCATGAGTTAGCCCAGTAACATAAAAGGAATAGTTAGTTCCAGCTATAGCCATTCCGGGTACTAAATCGTCATCAAAAGCTTCAAATGGTTTATATTTCTCAGGAGGGACTTGGGGTTTTTTACGCTCAATTAATTCAATATTGGAATGGAGATTAACTGCTTCCATCATCTGTCCTAAAATAGCATCTGAAGCGACAATCACTGGTATACGATATTTCTCAGATAAATTAAATGCTTGTATGGTTAAATCATACATTTCCTGAACCGTAGATGGGGCTAATACAATTATTTCATAATCACCATGGGAAGCATATCTCATTTGAAACACGTCAGACTGAGATGCATTAGTGGGTTGTCCTGTACTAGGACCTCCTCTCATTACTGATACGATAACTGCTGGAGCTTCTAACATCATGCCCAAACCTATACTTTCAGCCATAAGAGAAAGTCCGGGTCCAGAAGTCGCAGTCATAACTTTTTTTCCCGCATATGATGCACCAAAACAGCTTGTGATTGAAGCAAGTTCATCTTCCATTTGAACAAATGTTCCATTCACCTCAGGAAGTCGTCTTGACATATAAGCAGCAATTTCTGAGGATGGTGTGATTGGATAACCCGCGAAATAAAGACATCCTGCTGTAATCGCACCCTCTGCACAAGCATAATTTCCGGTTGTGATTATTCTTCTTTCTCGGGAATTTATTTTACTCATTGAGTATACTCTCCTTAATATCTGTTTCCAAAATAAATAATGAAACTGTAGGACATAATCGTTCACATTGCCTGCATCCTGCACATTCATCAGGTTTAACGACGAAAGCATAGTGGAGCATACGGCTATTAAACTTTTCTTCACTTATTGCTATGATATCTTTTGGACAGAATGACAAACATAATTCACAACCATCACATTGTTCGGAGTCTATAAATATTTCATATTTTTTCTCGGGAGAAGGAGGTGGTAGAATGGGTGATCGTTTAGAATTTAACATTTTTCAATCCTCTTATAAACATATACTTCAGACTTTTATTTATTCTATTATGCTTAAAAAAAAATGGTTCTCTTTTAAATTTGCTTTTTCATAGTATAAGTAATACATTAAATAGGGATTTCTACTAATGAAATTAGCTTGCAAAGATAATAAAAGTTGAATATTATAATGATTTATTTAAGAAAAATAATTTACTGTGATTTATTTGTTAATTCCTTATAGAGCTCTTGACCAAGGTGATAACACTGAATATTAACAGCTCTAAACCTTTTTGGCATACTATTTAAAACTTGGTCATAAAATTCTTCCTTTATATCAAATTTTCCACTCTCTTTAAGATATTGAGAAAGAAAGCCTAAACAAAGAATATTCGCGTTCTTAGCCATTTTTTCTTCATCAGCTCGTCGCGTAATTGGAACTCGATGTAATTCACCTTTTTGAATGATTTCTTCGGCATTATCAATTGTATGGGCATCAATAAAGGAAAGTGTTTTTTCATTAATGCATTCAGAGGCACGTTCGAATCCATTTTGATCTATAGCAATAAAAATATCCGCATCTTTATCGCAGAATGGATATGAGATAGGAGCAGAATTTAGAATAACATCACAAAAAATAGGACCCCCTCTGACGGAAGGTGTATAATCAACTGCGAGTGTAGCATAATAATCAGCAGCCATGGCAATTCGAACTAATACAGTTCCTAGAAATTTAATACCTTGCCCGCCACGACCAGAAAACCGTAATTTTAACTTCATAAATATTACTATTAATAAATGTACCTTGAAAATTATTATGGTAAATTATTATTATTATTTTATTAATTAAATAGGAAAAAATAAAAAATAATAAAACTATTATGTTTTTAAAATATCTCAGGAGACTGATATTCTCCGAATATCTCTCTTAAGACATCACAAATTTCTTGTATAGTAGCATAATTTTTAACCATTTCAATTATAATCAGCATAAAATTTTTAGTGGAATTTACAACTTTTTAATTTTTTCTCGTTTATCTTTTACAAATTTCATATTTTTTCTCCTTATACGATTAAATTGGCTCAAATAAATAACTATACACTGCTTTTCCATCTAAATCATTACAAATTTTTACATATATAGGCTTTAGTTCCATCCCTGTTTCTAAATTTTCTTGTGTTGTTATTTGTCCAAGTGCTTTAATTCCATTATCAAATTCTACGACTCCAAGAGCATAAGAATCTTGATTTCGAAATTCAGCGGGAGGTGCTTTTAAAATAGTATAAGTTAATAACCTGCAAGTTCCTGAAGCTTTAATTATAGAAAATCCCTTATTTTTGCAATTTAAACATCTTAAATGTGATATATGTTGTAAAAATCCACAATTATTGCATTTTTTCCATTTAATATTTTCTTCATGGTTCATTTTTAATGTCTACTAATTTCAGTTATTTATGGAAAAAATTACAGATGTAAAATAATTTTTTATAAAACTCTAGCTTTTATATCTATTTTTTTTAATTTTGAAAAAATTATACTTTTTTATAGTTCAAAACCTTAAACTATAAATATTTCTGTTATAAGGGGTTCAAGAGCTGGAATATCATTTAATTCAACAATTCGGCTTGTATTATAGAATTTATTAAGCGTTTGCCATATAGGAGTAATATTAAAAATTTGTTCCGTAAATTTTCTTAATCTTTGTTTCGCTAGATACGTCTGACCTTTAAATATATAGCATACTGAAAATGTGTTAACAGTTCGTAAAAGAATAGTATATTCTCCAAATTTTGCTCTATCAAGTCCCTTAGAAAAAAATTCTCCACTAAAAGTATTAAATGCTGTTAAAAAACTACTTAAAAGATCTTCTTCAAATGCCCACTTTTTGGAAAATTGGTTGGAAAATAAGGGAAATCCTCCTTCTCCGATAATTAGAAGTAATACAGGCACTTCATGAACTAATTTTGGTGGTTTAACTACACTTTTACCTTCCATACGATCAAAAAGCCCATCAAAAGAGGCTAATTTTATACGTTCTGACATAGGAGCATTTTCTTCCTTAAGTTTCTCCCAAACACTAACTTGTTCTAATAATTTATCATGTTCCTCTGATATTTTTAAAGCTAACAGATTAAGACCATTTAGTTCGGCAATACGTTGAGCTTGAGTTAATAATTTCTTTGTATCATCGATTTTCATTTGGATCAATGCTAGCTTAGCTTGCAACAATTTAGTTTCTGCTAACCATAAATAGGAATGGTGCCTTTCTGCTGCTAAAAGCATTTTGCTAATTAGGGGATCTAAATCATCCAAGACTTCTTGATTATTAGTTATATTCAATTCTTCTAAGTAAAGTTCACATAGATTAATTATTGATAGGTGATAAAGTATAGGAGCAGCAATGTCAGTTGAAATAATTTTATTTAGCAATTTTTCAGCGTCTGTAAGATATCGAATTCGACCACTTTTTTTCCATACTAATGCCTTAGCTATTTGATATGCCTGAGTAAACGCTTTGCTTTCTGTTTTATTAGTTACTATCTCTAACTTTCCTAAATATTGTTTTGCCCTCTCAAGATTATTTTTATCAAGATTAATCAAAACTAAATGTAAAAGGGAAGAAAGTATTCCATAAGGGAATCCAAACTTTTCAGAAAATGCAAGGCAGCGTTCTACACTCTCTAATGCCTTATTAAAGTCACCCTTCATCCTATATGTATTTCCAATACTTAATAAGTTTAATGCTAATTCATTAGTATATCCTTCTTTTTCTGCTAGAATAACAGACCGGTTATTATATCTTAATGCTCGATCTAATTCACCTCTATTTTTATAAACAGCTCCTATAGTATTTAAAACTTCAATTTTTGTGAGAATATTAATTTCTTTAATCAATAAACTCTTTTTGCTTAACTTCAATGCACGATTGAAATCCCCTTTTACATAATAGATAAGACCAATCAGTGACAAACTCGTTGCAATACCAACTTGATTACTTAATTTTTCTTGTGAATTTAAACTCTTTATGGCATACTCTAAAGCAGAATCATGTTCGCCTTTATACACATAAATATACCCAATTTCAAAATAGATACGTGCAAGATCTAATATTTTACCGATTTGTTTTCCAATTTCTAAACATTCTAATGCTAAATCTAAAGCCTTATCGAGATCATCTTGTAAACAATATTCATGTGTTTTAATTAAAAAAAGTTCCAGTTTAAGTCTTAAGAAATCTGGGTAGGATTTATTAGTAATAGAATCAAATATTTTCTCAGCTTCTAAAACAAGTTCATGTCCTTTCTTAAAATTTCCTAAGAATATAATGTGAGCTTTAATTATAAGAGCATCAAGGTATTCAGGACCTTCTTTATGTTTTTGACTCATAAGATAGGCATGGTCCCCAAATTCTATCGCCCTTTTAAAAAACCCATTATTACAATATATCCTACCTTTTAAAATAAGTAAAGCAAGTTGGTCTTTAGAAGATATTCCTTCTCTTTCTTCGAATTTTGTAAGGATCTCAAGTGCATCCTCAAATCTACCTTTATACATCAAACTTTCTGCATTTATTAATTCCTCTGATTTTGAATTGGACAAAATTAATTTAGCTCCAGATTTCAGAATTTATTCTCATAAAAGAATATTATTTGAGAAATGAATTCGTATATATTCTAAAGAAGAAAATTTTGTTTAAAATATTTTGTAATGATTATAATAAGGAATCTTCTTTTCCTCGTCTTTTAATCATAATTTATTTATTATATAAATTACTTGGTTTATAGATAAAATCTTTTAAATTATAAATTGATTTAATTAATCTAGCTGGTTTACTTGTATCATATTTCTTTTTATAATCACAATATTCTTGAGATGATAAGGGGGATGGGAATAAGCACTTAATACAAGTTTCCTTTTCAATACAACTTATACAATTCCTTCTTTCTATTTCAATTTTCTGTAAAATTTGAAGATTTTGCATGAGTGCTGGGAAGGGTGTTTCAATATCTCCTATAGGATCTGAGTTCCAACAAATTCGTATAGAATTATTATTATCTATTATAGCAGTCTCTAATTTTTGACAGTTTGCATCTTTAGAAGTCCATCTACAAAGTTTTTCAATTTCAGGTGGTACATTATTCTTTAGAAGATAATTATAACTATCTTCCATTTTTGAGATTCTATTTAAAAAACTTAAAAGTGTTATAGTATCATAATACGTATGTTCTGTGCAAATTGTGTTACCCACATTATTATTTTCTTCCTCATATTCTTGTAAAACTGATTTAGTGTCTTTTATTTTAATCAATAATCCAGTCTTTTTACCTATAGAATGCTGTCTTCCTGATTTTAAAGTATTATTTTCCCAATAATAACCATGATAATACATTGTAGGAGATAACTCTTCATAAAGAGATATTTCATTCTTCTTATGGTTTTTTTCATATTTTACTTTATTCGGATATAATTGAATAATAGCTCCATTTATCGCAAGATTTTCTTGTATCCAATTTATTAATAATGGACTTAAAGTGTCAGAATTAATTATTAAGTTATTGAAGAAAGGTTTCTTATTTTTCCGTCTAGTGTCTAATGATAAAATTTTAAGATTCATATAGTCAATTATTCTATTATTTTTTTCTGTAGCGGAATTAGGAGCCAATTTTAATTTGTATATATCAAATGGAAAGCTATTTTGCGTGAATATCTTATTTTGTTGACCTAGTGGTTTAACCTTATAACCAAATTGTTTATAAATTTGATAAATAGGAGTACCTTTAAATATGTGAAAAATATTATGTGAGTAAAAATCTAAATCTAATTGTTTAACTAGTTTTAATGTTTTTTGGGCGTCTTGAAGAGATTCACTTGGTAAACCTACCATAATGCTTACATAAACAGGACATAGTCCAATTTTTTTGGCATAAGTGGTCATCTTTTTTAGTTTCTCAATGAAAGTATGTTCTTTATCAAGACTTTCTAAAGATTGAGGAGGATTTACCTTACCTATTGCTCTTAAAACTCTCGGCACCGCACTTTCTAATGAAAATCCTATTGAAACAAATCCGGCTTCCTTCATTAAATCTAGTAATTCTTCATTAATTTTATCACATCGGGTAATACAAGATAAGGGAAGCTTAATATCATTTTCAATGATTCTTTCACAGATTTGTTTTGTCCTTGAAGGTATTATTGTAAAAGTATCATCATTTATAGGAACAGGTGCAATAGAATTTCTATATTCATTAAGGTACATTAATTCTTTTATTACTCTTTCTATTGAATGAAAAAATATATTCCTTTTACTCATTATTGCACAATTGCAATATATACAATTTTGATTACATCCCCTTGCAGTAATTATCCCTGTAGGAGAAGCATAAGATGGGGGGATAATTTCTGAAAGATACGGCGAGGGATATTTGTCCAAATAATTTTTAGTATATCGATTTGAAAGTAAAATATTGCTATCTGGATTCACAATTAAATTTTTTCTTTTTCTAAAAGTTATACCATTAATATTATCTAAATTGGTTTGATCCAATTTAAAATCATTTTTAGAGAAAGCGGATAACAAAAGAACCATAATCTCTTCGCCTTCACCTCTTACGCAAATGTCAATGCTTGAAACACTATCCAAAATTTCTCTAGACTGCACAGTTGGAGTAGGTCCACCAAAAATTATGATAATTCTAGAACTATAAGCTTTTAATCCTTTACTAATCAATACACACTGCATATAATTTTTTTCATAAACTGTAAATCCAACAATTTTAGGTCTAAAGCCTATTATCTTTTTAACACATTCTCTAACATTAAATGACTCATTTGAGATAAATTGCTTCGCAGTAAAACCTTTTTCTTTTAAATAAGCAATAATATATGCTGATCCCAAATTATATTGAAAATTAGATGAGTTTAAATCACCACCAGAAGGAAATAGCATTAATAGATTAATAGATCTCTCATTCAATAATAATCACTCCATGGATTATATGTCTCAGTAAATTATTAGGATTTAAAGTTTTCTTTTCAATATGCCTTGCTTAAGGAAATTTTATTTCTAGTAATGATATAGAAAAATAAAATATTGAAAACAAAAAAAATGATTATATTTGAAATTTTATCCTCCTAAAGTCACCCACCATGAAAGAATACCAAAAATCTTTGTTAATTCTTCAGGTGTTAAATCTCGAACCTGCGCTTTAAGTTGTTTTTCAACTTCAGCACTTAAACTAGCTCCTGTCAATTCTGGGTGTTCTCTAACAGTATCAATTATAATTTTTGCTATACGATCACCCAATTTTTCCTTAATATTTTTCTCAAATGCATTATCTGACATTTATTCTATCTCCAAAATTTGTGAATTTCGCTAAATAATCTTATATTATATTATTATGATGCAATATTTTACTGTATATATAAAATATTGTTTTTTATTATAAAATCGTTTATTTCATAAAAGAATATGTTGGACTTCTATTGATTACCCTAAAAGCTTATGCTTTAAATTATTGTTTTTAATAATTACTAATTGTAGAAGTTTAAACTTTATAGTTCTGCAGATAATCCCTTATTTTTTTTATATAATGTATTAATAATTGCATTAAAAGCTTTAATAACTCCTTGACCCGTTTTTGCTGAGGTTATATAATAACCAAAAAAACTCTTTTTTTCAACTATTTCTTTAATAGCGGATCGATTTATATTGTTTTCATCTATTAAATCAACTTTATTAGCAAACACGACAATAGGAATATTTCCACAATAATGATTTACATCTTGCTGCCAGTCTGATATATGGTTAAAACTATCCTCCCCAAGTTTGTTCTCCTCTAAGCTATATACAATAATAGCAGCCTTACTGCTTCTAAAAAAGGAAGGACGTAAAAAGTGAAAATTATCTTGGCCAGCTATATCCCAAAATAAGAGTCTAATCTGATCACCTTCCATTTCTTTATCAAAGACAGAAAATTGTGCTCCAATTGTTTTAATATAATCTTTAATGAAAGAACTTTCTGTAAACTTTTTAATTAAAGTTGTTTTACCAACCCTTCCATCACCAACAACAACAATCTTAAAACTAAATTTACGTCTTCTCTCTTTCATTTGAAATCTTTGAAGAAATCAAATAATAATAAATTCTAATTTAAAAATACTAATTAAAATAAGATTAGTTATTAATTAATATAAAATTTTGGTTTAAAAATCACCTAAAAATGAAATTTCTTCAAAATTTAGTTATTTTATTCAAGAATTAATATTGAAAATAATAAATACTCAGTTTAGTTTGATTAAAAATTAAAAAAAAAAAAGAAGGAGGGCATCATTAAGGGACCCCCTCCCCCTCGCCTTATAACTCCCTGATCTGATTTTTCAGCTTTTCAGATGAATAAATCAGCTTGATGAGAATAAATTATTTTAGTAAAGTCCGTAATTCCTATAGTAAATGTTTCTTTTAACTTTATCAACACTAAAAACTTCTTCTAAATATTTCGCGTTATATTTTGCTTTCTTTAATAATTTTGACAAAGCTCTTTTGATTGGTTTTTCCTCTGCCTTAACTTTCACTACTTCATATTCCCCTTCTAGTGGGGGGAGCTCTTCTAAAATAATTATTTCTTCAATTTTGATTGGCTCCTTAAGAGCTTTTTTCTCGATTAAAACTTCAACCATTTTGATAAATCACCCCTTTTTTTTCAAGTTTTGTTTCAAATCTTTTAAACCGAATCTAAACTTGTCAGGATGATGGCAATAATAACCGAAAGTTTTTTTCTATCTTTTTTCGGCTCTCTTTCTATTAGTCAAATCTGGTTTTTCCTCGGTGATGGGAGTTTTTACAGTATATATTTTAGACCATTGCTTAATTTCTCTTATAAAATCTATATCCAAATATTCATTCAAATCAATCTCGAATTCTTCCTTACTTTCTGTCAGACTACATCACCTTCTTTTTTTCATTAATATGATCCTTTTAAAAATACTTAAAATGGTTGTACTTAGAACTGTAAATTATCTCTGATGATTTTATTTTGAGCCTTGCATCTTTTTTCGGTAAAACTATAAATAATCTTTCAAGTTTTACCGTAGTATCTTTTTTTACTACTGCCTCAATTTCTTTTCTCATTTTTTTATTCTTAAATATTGTTAGAACAGGGATCGATATATAGTTTTATTATCAGAACTTCGTGTGGACTTTTAGATTTGTTTAAGATCCTATTTTCTAATACTTTTAAAATAATATCTTTTTCTAACAATTTTTATAATTTAAGAAAGATATGAATATAAAACTAAATTTAGATTTTATAAAAAAAGTAAAAAATATTTAATTTATTTAAATTTTTATATACCATTAAAGAAGTTGAATTCAGAACTCACAATAATATCTGAAGCAGAAATTCTTTCTTTTATTTCATTAAGATGTTTGATTTCTTCAAAATATCGTGAATT